>NZ_CP061718.1:3288505-3595007 GCF_014764365.1 Roseococcus microcysteis | reverse complement strand
CCCTGCAAGGCCTGTCGGAGCTGGTGAAGCGCGTGGCCCTGCTGCGCGGGGACATCCAGCCCGCCGAGGTCGCCACCGGCTACGAACGCCCCGAGCAGTGAGGCCCCGCCCCCTATGAGCGTCGAGATCATGCCGCCCCTGATGTTCGCGGGGCTGGTCGTCTTTCTTCTGCTGGGCTTCCCGGTGGCCTTCAGCCTCTGCGCGGTGGGGCTGGGCTTCGGCCTGTTCTTCATCGAGCTGGGCTTCTTCACCCCGGCCTATCTGGGCAATTTGCCGCCGCGGGTCTTCGGCATCCTGTCCAATGACCTGCTGCTGGCCATTCCCTTCTTCACCCTGATGGGCGCCATCCTGGAGCGCTGCGGCCTGGCCGAGGAATTGCTGGAAAGCACGGCGCAGCTCTTCGGCAAGATTCCCGGCGGGCTCGCCTTCGCCGTGGTGCTCGTGGGCGCGCTGCTGGGCGCGGTGACGGGCACGGTGGCGGCCAGCGTGCTGGCCATGGGCGTCATCGCGCTGCCCATCATGCTGCGCTACGGCTATGACCAGCGGCTGGCGACGGGCGTGGTCGCGGCCTCGGGCACCATCACCCAGCTCATCCCGCCCTCGCTCGTGCTGATCGTGCTGAGCGACCAGCTGGGCCGCTCGGTGGGCGACATGTATGCGGGCGCCATCGGGCCCGCCCTTTTGCAGATCCTGCTGTTCCTGGCCTTCGTGGCGGGCGTGGCGATCGTGGCCCCGCACCGCGTGCCGGCCCTGCCGCCCGAGGCGCTGATGGCGCGTGGCTGGCCGCTCTACTTGCGGGTGCTGCGCGGCATGGTGCCGCCGCTGCTGCTGCTGTTCCTGGTGCTGGGCACCATCCTGCTGGGGCTGGCCACGCCCACGGAGGCGGGCGCCATGGGCACGGCAGGGGCGGTGGCTCTCGCCATCCTGAACGGCCGCTTCAGCTGGAAGCTGCTGCGCGAGGCCATGGGCAACGCCATGCGCATCACCGCCATGGTCATCTACATCCTGATCGGCGCCACGGTGTTCAGCCTGGTGTTCCAGGGCGTGGACGGCTCGCATTGGGTGGAGGGGCTGCTGGCCAATCTGCCGGGCGGGCAGATCGGCTTCCTGCTCTTCGTCAACGCCTTCGTCTTCGTGCTGGGTTTCTTCCTCGACTTCTTCGAGATCGCCTTCATCGTGGTGCCGCTGCTGGCGCCGGTGGCCACCAAGCTCGACATCGACCTGGTGTGGTTCGGGGTGCTGCTGTGCATCAACCTGCAAAGCAGCTTCATGACGCCGCCCTTCGGCTTCGCGCTGTTCTACATCCGCTCCATCGCGCCGAAATTCGTGGCGACCCAGGCGATCTACCGCGGCGCCATTCCCTGGATCTGCCTGCAATTGCTTCTGGTGGCCATCGTGATGATCTGGCCCGAGGCCGTCACCTTCCTGATCCAGGGCGGAACGGGGGTGGACCCGGCGACCGTCACCATTGACGTGCCGCCGCCCGCGCCACCCTCCGATGACGATGCCATGCCGATCTTCCGGTAACAGGCTACAGCGTGATCACCATTCGTTGATCACGCTGTGGTCATTGCCGAGCGGCTGATTCACGCCTTTGGTGATCCACCAGAGGCGATCAGACGCTACAGCATGGCCAGTTCCTGCTTGCGGCGCGGCGGCGGGAAGGCCGCGTCCAGCGCGGCCAGTTCCTCGGGGGTCAGCACAATTTCCCCCGCCGCCGCATTCTCCCGCACATGGGCGAGGCTGCTGGCCTTGGGAATGCTGACCACGCCCGGAAGCGACAGCGTCCAGGCCAGCGCCATCTGCCCCGGCGTGGCACCGCGCGCGGCGGCGAGCTTCACAAGGGCCGGGTGGCGCAGAAGCGCACCCCCCTGCCCCACCGGCGAATAGGCCATCACCGGCATTTCCTGCGTGGCGCAGAAGGGCAGCAGGTCGAATTCCGGGCCGCGATGCTCCAGGTTCAGCAGCACCTGGTCGGTGGCGCAATCGGGCAGCGCGGCCTCCAGCTCCAGCAGATCCTCCACATCCAGGTTCGACACGCCCCAGCGCGCGATCTTGCCGGCCTCGCGCGCGCGCTCCATCGCCTCCACCGTCTCGTCGAGCGGCACCGCGCCGCGCCAATGCAGCAGATAGAGGTCCAGCCGCTCCACCTTGAGGCGCTTCAGGCTGCGCTCCAGCGCCTGCGGCAACCCGCGGCGGGAGGCATTGTGCGGATAGACCTTGGAGACGAGGAACACCTCCTCGCGCCGGCCCGCGATGGCCTCCGCCACGACCTTCTCGGCCCCGCCCTCGCCATACATCTCGGCGGTGTCCACCAGGGTGAGGCCGAGGTCGAGGCCCGCCCGCAGCGCCGCCACCTCCTCCTTGCGGCGGGCGCCGTCCTCGCCCATGCGCCAGGTGCCCTGGCCGAGCCGGGGAAACGCGGTTCCATCCCGCAGCCGCAATGGGGTCATGCCATCGCCCTCCTTGTCTGTGATACAATGCCACGATGCGCTTCCGGTTTCTTGCCCTGCTGCCCCTGCTCCTCGCCAGCCCCGCCGCCTGGGGCCAGCCCGCCGCCGAGGAGGTGGGGCCATGGCGCCTCGCCTGCGTCACCGACCGGATGACGGACCGCACCACCTGCATCCTGCGCCATGCGGAGCCGGTGGAGCGTTCGGCGGTCGGCCCCGGCCTCACGCTGGAAATCATGGACCGCCAGGGCATGCTGGTGCCGGCCGTCACCGCGCGGGACCTCTCCTTCGACAGCGCCATGCGCGGCGTACTGGCCTTCACGGGCACCGCCCAGCTGCGCTTCGACAGCCACACCATGCTGGAACTGCCCTGCGGGCTGGAGGGGCGGAACCTGATCTGCACCCCCCGCCGCGGCGAGGCCGAGCGCGCGGCGGCCGAATTGCTGACCGCCCGCCGCGCTTTGGTGCGGATGTCCGGCCTCGGCAGCAACACCAGCGCCGGCACCGAGCCCACGGAACTGCCGCTCTCCCGCACGCGCGAGGCCACCGAGGCGCTGCGCCGCCGCCAGCCTGCCGGCACCGCCCCCCCGCCCGAACCGCCCGGATTCGACCTGCGCGACTGGCTGGGCCGCCTGCAACGCCTCATTCCGTGAGCGAGGCCCTGCTGGCGCGCGTCGCGCGCGGCGACCGCGCCGCGCTGCGCGCCCTCTACGAGGCCCATTCGGTGCGGCTCTTCGGCATCGCCATGGCCATACTGCGCGACCGCGACGCGGCGGCCGATGCGCTGCATGACGCCTTCCTCAACATCGCCCGGCGCGCGGACCAGTTCGACCCGGCACGCGGCGCGCCGGAGCATTGGCTGGGCGCGGTGGTGCGGCATGCCGCGCTGGACATCGCCCGCCGCCGTGGCCGCGAATTGCCCAGCGAGGACGCGCTGCTGGGCGACGCCCCCGTGCCGCCCGAACAATATGAGGCGCTGGCCGCCTCGGCCGAGGGGGCGCGGCTGCGCGCCTGCCTGGACGGGCTGGAACCCAAGAACCGCGACGGCATCCTGCTGGCCTTCGTCCATGGCCTCTCCCACCCGCAGATCTCGGCGCGGCTGGGCACGCCGCTCGGCACGGTGAAGGCCTGGATCCGGCGCGGGCTGCTGGCGCTCAGGGAGTGCCTGGCATGACGCCGGAGGAACGCGACGCCCTCGCCGGCGAATACGTCCTGGGCACGCTGGATGCGCGCGAGGCCGCCCGCGTGCGCGCGCTGATGGAGACCGACCGTGACCTGGCCGCCGCCGTCGCGGAGTGGGAAGCGCGGCTCGCCCCCCTGCAATCCCTGGCGCCGCCCGAGGCGCCGCCGCCCGGCCTCTGGGCGCGCATCGCCGAAGGCCTGGACCCTGCGCCTACGATTCGCCGCTGGCGCTTCCCCTGGCCCGCCTTCGGCATGGGCGCCAGCGCGGTCGCGGCCGGGCTGGCGGCGGTGCTGCTGCTGCGCCCCGCCCCCGAGCCCGCGCTGATGACGGTGCTGCTGACCAGCCAGGACCAGCCGGCCTGGCTGGTCGAATCGGCGCGGGGTGAGCTGCGCCTGGCCGCGTTGAACCTGCCCCCCGTGGCGCCGGACCGGGTGATGGAACTCTGGGCCCTGCCGCAGGGGGCGACGGCGCCGACCTCGCTCGGCCTGGTGCCGGAGGGCGGGCGTATGGTGGTGACCCCGCGCACCGTCCGCCCGGAGCCCGGCATGCTGATCGAGATCACGCTGGAGCCGCCCGGCGGGTCGCCCATCGGCCGGCCCACCGGGCCCATCCTGTTCATCGGGCGGCTCCAGGCGGCGGCGGGAAGCTGATCCGAAAAAATCGCGCGGCGCTGCATCTGGCCGCGCGGCCGCTCCGTAACGCGGGCAGTGGGGCGCTTCCCGTCCCACCTGCAAGACGGAGCACAAGCATGACGACCTCCCGCCTTCGCCTCGCTTTGCTGGCCGGTGCCGCGCTGTTCGGCGCCAACCTGGCCGGCGCCGCCAGCGCCCAGACCCTGGTCGCGCTGACCGCCGAGAACCAGCTGGTCCGCATTGACGCCGAGACCCGCCGCGCCAGCGCCCCCGTCCGCGTGACCGGCGCCGAGGGCCCGCTGGTGGGCATCGACCAGCGCCCCGCCAACGGCATGCTCTACGGCCTGACCGCCGGCGGGCAGATCGTGACGCTGGATCCCGCCACGGGCCGCGCCACCCCCGTCGCCCGTCTGTCCGTGCCCTTCGAAAGCGGCGGCCGCGCGGTGGTGGACTTCAACCCGGTGCCGGACCGGCTGCGCGTGCTGGGCGTGAACGGCACCAGCCTGCGCATCAATGTGGACACTGGCGCCACCATCGTGGACGGCTCGCTGAAATACACGCGCCCGGACCTGGCGGGGACCATGCCGCGCGTGACGGCGGGCGCCTACACCAACAGCGTGGCCGGCGCGACCACCACGGAACTGCTGACGATCGACACGCTGCTGGGCCAGTTGAACCTGCAGAGCCCGCCCAATGACGGCGTGCAGTCGCCGCGCGCGGCGCTGTCCACCAGCCTGCCCCCCGCTGCCGGCTTCGACATTCTGGCGGATGGCCAGGGCGGCAATCGCGGCTTCGTGGTGGCCGACGGCGCGCTGCACGAGCTGAACCTGACAACGGGCGCGGTCACGACGCTCGGGCCCATCGGCAATCTGGGCGGCGCCGTGCTGATCGACGTGGCGGCCATGCGCTGACCGCCTGACCGCGCGCCCCCGTGCCGCCCGGCCAACGCCGCCTCCTCGTTGCGGGCGGCGCGGGGGAAAGCGCCACCGCCCCTTCCCGGCCGGGGGCGGTGGTTGCCCTTGTCAGAAGGCGACGCGGTCGCCGCCCTTCAGCTTCAGCATCTGCCGCGCCTCGTCCGGCGAGGCGATCTCCATGCCCACATCCTCCAGGATGCGGCGGATCTTCGCCACCTGCTCGGCATTGGACGTGGCCTGCTTGCCGGGGCCGATCCACAGCGAATCCTCCAACCCCACGCGCACATTGCCGCCCAGGATACCGGCCATGGTGGTGAAGCCCATCTGGTGCCGCCCCGCCGCCAGCACGGACCACACATACTGGTCGCCGAAGAGACGGTCCGCCGTCTCGCGCATGAACATCAGGTTTCGGTGCTCGGCGCCGATGCCGCCCAGGATGCCGAAGATGGTCTGGACGAAGAGCGGCCCCTCCACCACGCCGCGGTCCAGCATGTGCGCCAGGTTGTAGAGGTGGCCGACGTCATAGCACTCGAACTCGAAGCGCGTGCCGTGGCCCTTGCCCAGCCGCTCCACGATCTGCTCGATGTCGCGGAAGGTGTTGCGGAAGATGAAGTCGGTCGTGCCTTCCAGATAGGGCCGCTCCCACTCATGCTTGAAGGACTTCACCCGCGCCGCGCTGGGCGCGATGTTGAAGTTCATCGAGCCCATGTTGAGGCTGCACATCTCGGGGCTGGCCAGCAGGGGTGCGGCCAGCCGCTCGTCAATGGTCATGCCGAGGCCGCCGCCGGTCGTGATGTTGATCACGGCATCGGTGGACTGCTTGATGACGGGCAGGAACTGCATGAACAGCTTGGGGTCCGGCGAGGGCCGCCCGTCATTCGGGTCACGGGCGTGCAGATGGATGATGGAGGCGCCGGCCTCCGCCGCCGCGATGGAATGCGCGGCGATTTCCGCCGGCGTGATGGGCAGATGCGGCGACATGGAGGGGGTGTGGATGGCCCCCGTGACGGCGCAGGTGATGATGACTTTCTTGGCCATGGCTGATCCTCCGGAGGCGGCCATGGTGCCGCCCCCGGGCGCCGATGTCACTCCGCCCGGAGTGCGGCGATCGGGTCGAGCCGCGCCGCGCGCCGCGCCGGCCAATAGCCGAAGAACAGCCCCGTCAGCCCCGAGACCGCGACGGCCAGCGCCACCGCATCCCACTGCACCAGCACGGGCCAGCCCGCGAGCCCGCCCAGCAGATGCGCCAGGGCGAAGCCCGCGGCCACGCCCGCCGCACCGCCGATGAGTGCCAGCAGCACCGCCTCCAGCAGGAACTGCTTCAATATGTCGGCGGGCCTGGCGCCCACGGCGAGGCGCAATCCGATCTCCTTCGTGCGTTCGGTGACGCTCACCAGCATGATGTTCATCACCCCGATACCGCCCACCAGCAGCGACACCGCCGCCACCGAAGCCAAAAGCAGCGACAGCGTCCGCGCCGACGCGTCGCGCGTGGCCGCGATCTCGCTGAGGTTCCTGATCTGCACCGTGTCCGGCTCATTGGCCGCGACGCGGTGGCGCTGGCGGAACAGGGCGCGAAGCTCCTCCTCCACCAGGGCCATGTCCTCGCCCTCATGCACCTTCACGCTGATGGTGCTGACGGCGCGGGCGAAGGCACGCGAGGACCCCATGACGCTGCGCCGCGCGGTCCAGTAGGGCATGACCACCGCGTCGTCCTGGTCCTGGCCCTGCGGGTTCTGGCCCTTGCGGCCCAGCACGCCGATCACCTCGAAGGGTGTCGCGCCGATGCGGACCTCGCGTCCCACCGGGTTTTCCTCGCCGAACAGCGCCTCGGCCACGGTGGCGCCCAGCAGCACGACCTTGCGGCCGGACATGTTCTCCTCGACGGTGAAGAAGCGGCCTTCCGCCAGGGTCCAGTCATGCGCCACGAACCAGTCCGGGTCCGTGGCCGTGACCGTGGTGGCCCAGTTCTGGTTGCCCGCCACGATCTGCTGCTGCTGGCGGATGGCGCCGGCGGCCACCTGCACGGCATAGATTTCGCGCGGAATGGCCTGGGCGTCGTCCCAGCTCATGTTCGCGCGTTGCCCGGCGCCGAGCGAGACGCCGCCCATCCGCACATTGCCGCCCCAGACCAGCAGGAGGTTCGCCCCCAACGACTGGATCTGCGACAGCACCTGCTGGCGCGCCCCCGCCCCCACCGCCACCGTCACCATCACGGCGGCCACGCCGATGAAGATGCCCAGCGCCGTCAGCGCCGCGCGCAGCTTGTTCGCGTTCAGCGCGCCCAGCGCGGCCGACAGCGCCTCGGTGAAGGACAGCCCGCCCCGCCCGCGCGGCAGGGGTGCCAGCGCGCTGACCGCGGGCGGTGCCACGGGGGCCAGATGCGGCGCGTTCACGCGGCCGCCCTCAGCAGCGCGGCCGCATCCACCGGCGTGTGGCGCCTGTCCTCGACCATCTTGCCATCCTTGAAGCGCAAGGTGCGCGCCGCATAGGCCGCGACACTCGCGTCATGGGTCACGCAGAGCACCGCGACGCCGGCCGCGTTCAGCGCCTGGAACAGCGCCATGATCTCGATGCCCGTGCGGCTGTCCAGCGCGCCCGTGGGTTCGTCCGCCAGCAGCAATTCGGGGCCGTTCACCAAAGCGCGCGCGATGGCGACGCGCTGCTGCTGCCCGCCCGAGAGCTGGTTGGGCCGGTGCCGCATCCGCCCCGCGAGGCCCACCCGCGCCAGGGCCTCGGCCGCGCGCTTCTCCCGCACCGCGCGCGGCACACCGCGATAGAGCATGGGCATCGCCACATTGGACAGCGCATCGAGGCGCGGCAGCAGATGGAAGGACTGGAAGACGAAGCCGATGCGCTCGCCGCGAAGGGCCGCCAGCGCCTCGGTGGAGAGATGCGCCACATCCTCGCCCGCCAGGCGGTAGCTGCCGCGCGTGGGCGTGTCCAGGCAGCCGATCAGGTTCAGGAAGGTGGACTTGCCCGAGCCCGAGGGGCCCATCGCCGCCACGAACTCGCCGGGCTGGATGGTGACGTCCACGCCGTCCAGCGCCGCCACCACGCCCTCGCCCGAGGGGTAGTGGCGCGTGAGGTCATGCGTCTCGATCAGGGGCGCGTTCAAAACAGCCCCCTCCCGATTGGCGCGCGCGGGGCGCCGGCCCGCTCGGTACCGACCACCACCTGCATGCCTTCCTCCAGTGCCCCGCCCACCACCTCCGTCATCTGGCCATCGGTCAGGCCCGTGCGGAGGGAGATGGCGCGCGTGGTCCCATTCGCCTCCAGCACATGCACGGTGCCGGCGGCGGCGCCGCGCTGGCCGCGCGCGGAAGCGAGGCGCGCGCGCTGATCGGGCGTGAGGCTGGCCGTCAGCGCCGCCTGCAGGCGCTGGCGGGCCGCCTGGGCGCCGCGGCGCCGCGCCTCGGCGTCGGCGGGCAGCGCGTCCATGGCGGCGCGGAACTCGGCCTGCGCGGCCTCGATGGCCTGGCGCTGGGCGGGCGTCACGTCCTCCATCTCGCGCAGCGCGGCCTCCATGGGGTTGGCGGGCGCGGCGGTGGCACCGGCGGCACCCGGCGGGCGCCAGCGCAGGGCGGCATTGGGCACGCGCAGCGCCTCGGGCCTGGCGTCGGTCACGATGCGCAGCGTGGCGGTCATGCCGGGCAGCATGCGGCCCTCGGGGTTCGCCGCCGTCACCACCACCGTGTAGGTGACCACGTTGTTCACCGTGGTGGGGCTGAGGCGAATGTCCTTCACCCGGCCACGCAGATTCACCTGCGGGTGCGCGGCGACGGTGAAGGTCACGTTCTGGCCTGGCTGGATGCGGCCGATATCGGCCTCGTCCACCGTCGCCCAGACCTCCATCTCATCCAGGTTCGCCGCGATGGTGAAGAGGGTGGGCGCCTGCAGGGAGGCCGCCACCGTCTGCCCGAGATCCACGCTGCGCGAGACGATGATGCCGTCAATGGGGCTGCGGATCACGGCGAAGGAGAGGCTCACATCCACCTGCCGCAGCTGCGCCGTGCGCTGCGCGAGCGTGGCCTGCGCGGCGGTGACCTGGGCATGGGCCGTGCGCGCCGCGGCCTGGGCGGCGGCGAGCTGCGCCTCGGCCTGGGCGGCGTCGGCCTCGGCGGCGGCCAGCTGGGCGCGTGCGCCGTCCACGGTGAAACCCGCGCGCGTGGCGTCACGCACCGCGCCCACGCCGCTGCGGCGCAGTTGCTCGGTGCGCTGGGCCTCGAACTCGGCATCCTGCGCCTGGGCCGCCACACGGGTGATGTTGGCGCGGGCGGAGGCGAGCTGCGCGGCGGCGCGCAGGGCCTCGGCATCGGCGCGCTGGGCGGAGGTTTCGGCGACAGCCACCGCCGCCTGGGCGGAGCTGAGTTCCGCCGCCGCCGCCGCGCGCGTGGCCTCCAGCTGCTGCGTGTCGAGCCGCGCGAGAAGCTGCCCCGCCGTCACGCGCTGGTTGAAGTCGCCCTCCACCTGGCGCACCTGGCCCGAGAGCTGGCTGCCCACGATGACCGAGACCACGGGGTTCACCGTGCCGGTGGCCGAGACGATGGCGGTGATGGGCCCGCGGTCCACCTGGGCGGCGCGCAGGCGTGGCCCGGCGGATTCGCCCGTGCCCCAGCCGAGGGTGGCCAGCGCCTGGCCTCCATAGAGATAGCCGCCCCCCATGAGGGCAGCGGCGAGGATCAGCAGGGGGAGGGCTTTGCGCATGGCTCCTGTAACATGGCATGCGGGTGTAACGCCGATGTTGCGACAGATCAGGGGGAAAAGACCATGCGGTTGCTCGTGCTCGGGGCCGGCGCGCTGGGGGGTTACTTCGGGGGCCGGCTGGCCGAGGCCGGCGGCGACGTCACCTTCCTGGTGCGTCCGCGCCGCGCGGCGCAACTCGCCGCGCACGGGCTGCGCATCGAAAGCCCCTTCGGCGAGGCCCGGCTACAGGTGAACACCGTGACGGCCGAGGCGCTGGGGCCGGGCTGGGACGTGATCCTGCTGGCCTGCAAGGCCTATGACCTGGACGAGGCCATGGCCGCCATCCGCCCGGCGGTGGATGGGCGCACCGCCATCCTGCCCGTGCTCAATGGTTTGTCGCATGTGGAGACACTTGGTCACGCCTTCGGCGCGGAGCGGGTGCTGGGCGGCCTGTGCAAGATCCAGGCGACGCTCTCGCCCGAGGGCGTGGTGCGGCACCTGAACGACTGGCGCTGGCTGACTTTTGGCGAGCAGAGTGGAGAGATGTCGAGCCGCGTGGCGGCCATCGCCGCCGCCTTCGCCCCCGCCCGCGGCATGGTGGCCCAGGCCGTGCCCGATATCGGCCAGCGCATGTGGGAGAAGCTGGTGCATCTGGGCAGCGCGGCCATCGGCACCGTGCTGATGCGCGCCAATGTGGGCGAGGTGGTGCGCGCGGGCGGCGCGCCCTTCCTGGCCGAGGTGCTGGCGCGCAACGCCGCCATCGCCGCGCATCACGGCCACCCCATGCCGGCGGCCTTCATGGCTGAATACGGCCAGCTTTTCGCGGATCCCGCCAGCGCCTACGCCACCTCCCTGCTGCGCGACATCGAGGGTGGCCACCGCACCGAGGGCGAGCACATCCTGGGCTTCCTGCTGGAGGCCGCCCACCGTGCCGGGGTGGAGGCCCATTGGCACGCCGCGGCGGCGCTGCATGCCCGCGCCTATGAGCAGCGGCGGGTCGCCCAACGTCTGCCCTGAGCCGACCGCCTGGCCGGATATGCGTAGTTCTCCTTAATTGCGTGCCCGTGAATATACTTGTCAGTGTGCGGCATGAACATCATCCGGAATCAGGATCACTCCATGGACGGGCGCACGAATTCGCGATTCGTTGACGATTACCTGCTGTATCTGCTGGCCCGTGCCTCGCACACTCTTTCGGCGGAGTTCCATGCCACGCTGCGCCGCGCCGGTGTCTCGGTGCCGGTGTGGCGGGTGCTGGCCACCCTCTCGGGCAGCACCCCCGAGACCGTGACGGGCCTGGCCGAGGCCTGCCTGCTGCAACAGCCCACCATGACCAAGCTGCTCGACCGGATGGTGCGCGATGGCCTCGTCCAGCGCCTGCCCGATGCGCGGGACCGTCGCGTGGTCCGCATCGAGGCCACGGAACGCGGCCAGGCCCTGGTGCAGGACCTTCTGGTGGCCGCCCGCCAGCACGAGGCGCAGGTGCTGGCCCGCTTCCCCGACATGGACCCGGCAGCCTTCAAGCAGCTGCTGCGCGCCATGATGACCCGCCCCGGGCGTGGGCGCCGCGCCGTCGCGGCGTGACGCGCCGCCGGTGAAGATCCCCGATCCGCACCAGCTCGCCCCCTATGTCATCGCGGCGATGGTCGTGGCCGCGCTGGTGCAGATCATGCTCCTGGTGGTCGGGTAGGGTGCGCTGGGCGGCCGGGCACGCTATTTGAAGGGCGTGACCCAGCCCAAGCCCGACTTCCTCGACCATGACCGCCCGCCCGTGCCCGACCTCGTGGTGCCGCGGGGCGTCGTGCCCTTCCACCTGGCGCAGAAGCCCGTGCGCGGCCGCCTGCTGCGCCTCGGCCCGCTCGCCGAGGCGCTGCTCTCCCGCCATGACCACCCGGAGGCCGTGGCACGGCTGATGGGCGAGGCCATGGCGCTGACGGCGGGCCTCGCCTCCGCGCTGAAATACAAGGGCTCCTTCTCCGTCCAGGCCAAGGGCGACGGCCCCATCCCCATGCTCGTGACCGATTGCACCGACATGGGGGGCCTGCGCGGCTATGCGCGCGTGGATGCCGAGAAGCTGGCCCGCTATGGCCGCAACCCCTCGGCCCGCGCTTTGCTGGGCAAGGGCTACCTGGCCTTCACCTGCGACCAGGGCCCGGACATGGAACGCTACCAGGGCATCGTCGCCATCGAGGGCGCCACACTGTCGGAGATGACGGCCAACTACTTCGCCACCTCCGAACAGCTGCGCAGCTTCGTCCGCCTGGCCTGCGCCCGCACCGACGCCGGCTGGCGCGCGGCCGCCTTCATCATGGAGCGCGTGGCGGTGGAGGGCGGCATCGCCGACAGCGCGGGCGATGACGACGCCTGGGACACGGCGCTGGCGCTCGCCCACACGCTCACCGAGGCCGAGATGCTGGACGACGCGCTGCCGGCCGAGCGCCTGCTGCACCGCCTGTTCCACCAGGAGGGGCTGATGCTCGACCAGCCCCGGGCGCTGGCCTATGGCTGCCGGTGTTCGCGCTCGCGCCTCGCGGGCGTGTTGGAGGGCTTCCCGGTCGAGGATCTCGACCACATGGCGAAGGACGGGACCATCACCATGACCTGCGAATTCTGCAACGTGGATTTCCGCTTCGCGCGGGACAATCTGCGGGGGGCCAGCGCATGATCGCCCGCCGCGCTTTGCTCGCCCTGCCCGCGGGCCTCGCCGCCTGCGCGGCCCCCGCCATCCCGCGGGTCGAAGGCCCGCCCATCGGCTACCGGCACCTGACGCCGCTGCGCCTGGATGTGGCGACCATCGCCATCGAGGAGGAAGTGGCCTTCGCAGGCCCGAACGATCTGGGCCGGGAGCTGCGCCCCAGCGCGGCGGAGGCGGTGCGGACCATGGGCCAGGACCGCCTCTTCGCCTTCGGCACCCAGAACAGCGCGCGCTTCGTCGTGACCCGCGCGCAGATCCTGCGCGAGCCAGGTCCGCCCGGGCAGGGCCTCTTCGCCCAGCCGCAGGACCGGCTGGACCTGCGCCTGACCTGCCGCCTGGAAATCCGCAACCCGGCGGGGCTGCGCCTGGGCTTCGCCGAGGCCAGCGCCACCCGCATGCAGACCGTGGACAGCGACCCCATGGCCCGCATGGCGGTGGCCGAGACGATGCTGCGCCAGGCCATGTTCGACCTGAACACCGAGTTCGAGTTCCAGCTCCGCCGCGCCCTGCGCGCCTATCTGGTGGAGGGCGAGCGCGCCGCCCCGCCGCCCCCCGTCGCGCGCGAGGAGTTGCCCCGGACATGAGCCTGACCTTCTCCAACCCCGAGGGCGTGCGCGCGCCCGCTTCGCGCTATTCCCTTGCCTGCCTGGTGCAGGGGCCGGGACAGCGCCTCGTCATCTCGGGCCAGGTGGGCGTGGCGCCGGATGGCAGCGTGCCGGAAGATGGCCCCGCGCAAATCCGCCAGAGCCTCGCCAACCTCACCACCATCCTGGCGGCGCATGGCATGGGGCCGCGCGACATCGTGAAGGTGACGGTGTTCCTGACCGACCCCGCGCTGATCCAGCCCTGGCGCGCACTGCGCGACGCCGCGCTGGAGGGCCATGCCCCCACCTCCACCCTGCTGATCGTGGCCGGCCTCGCCGACCCGCGCTTCCTGGTGGAGGTGGAAGCCGAGGCCTTCATCCCCGGCTGACCCGCCACTCGCGGAGCAGCAGCGCCAGCAACAGCACAAGGCCCAGCGTGGCCATGGTGTAGAGCGCCGCGTGCGGGCCCAGCCGTTCCGCCAGCGCGCCCACCAGCAGCACGCCCGCCGGCCCCGCGCCGATGCAGGTCGTCACCAGCCCCAGCACGCGCGAGCGGATTTCGGGCGGCGCATGGGTCATGACCAGCGAGGTCTGCATGGCCGCGAAACGCGCCGTGCCGAGCCCGCCCAGCACCAGCAGCACCCAGGCCAGCATGTAGAAGGGGCTGGACACCACCAGCAGCAGGCAGGCGAAGAAGAGCAGGCTGCCCGCCACGAAGGGAAACAGCCCCGGCGGCGCGCGCCGGCGCAGCGCCATCCAAAGCCCGCCCAGCAGCGCGCCGAAGGGCTCGGCCGCCGCCAGCAGCCCGATCGCGGCCCCTGACGCGCCGAAGGCCGCCGCCCCGAAGGCCGGCAGGATGCCCGCATAGCAGAAGGCGAAGACGTTCATGATGAGCGTCACCCCCAGCACCATGCGCAGCCGGGGCTCGGAGAGGGCGAATCGGGCCGCCTCCACGATGCCCGACAGCGCCGATTGCGGCGTGCGGACCACGGGCCGCGGCGGCGTCACCCGCCAGGCAAGGAACAACGCCAGCAGGTGGAAGCCGCAGGCGATGGCGGCGGCGGGCGCCAAGCCGGTGAGCTGGAACAGCGCGCCCCCCAGCAGCGGACCCAGGGCGCGGGTGGTGCTGCCCGTCATGGTGTCCAGCGCCACGGCCTGCACCAGGTCCTCGGGCGGGGCGGCGTCGGCGGCCATGCGGCGGCGCGTGGCCATCTCCCCCGCCCAGGCGAGGCCGGCCAGCAACCCCTGCACCATCAGGTGCCAGGGTGCGATCCAGCCCAGCGCCGCTAGCAGCGCCACCAGCCCCGCCCCCGCCGCCGAACTGGCCTGCAGCGCGATCAGCAGCCGCCGCCGATCCAGCCTTTCGGCCAGCGCGCCCGCCACGGCGCCCAGCAGCAGCATGGGCAGGGCGCGCATCATGGCAACGGCGGCCACCATGAAGGCGGAGCCCGTGGCCTCGTAGGTCCAGAGTGTCGCGGCCAGCAATTCCAGCCAGCGCATGGTGTTGGCGATGCCGCCCAACAGCCAGATGCGCCGGAAATCGGGTGTGGCGAAGAGGCGCCGGATGGCGCCGCGACCTTGGGTATCGGCCGCGCTCATGCGTCTCGTCGTCCGCTGGCAGCGCTGGCCATCAGGTCCCTCCCGGTGGTCGAGGCTACAGCGCGGCGGTGGGCCGGCAACCGGGCGGGCATGAAAAAAGCCGGCCACCCGAAGGTGGCCGGCCTGGTTTCCCCCACGAGGGAGGGCGGGTCAGTCGTCGATCTTCGGGTTGATCTTGCCCTTGATCGCCGCATAGATCGCCCAGAGCAGCAGGGCCGTCGTCACGAAGATGAAGGCCGCGCTGATCGGGCGCGTCACGAAGACCGATGGGTCCCCGCGCGAGAGCAGCATGGCCCGGCGCAGGTGTTCTTCCATCAGTGGGCCCAGGATGTAGCCCAGCAGCAGCGGCGCCGGTTCGAAGCGCAGCAGCATCAGGAAGTAGCCGAACACCCCGAAGATCAGCACCATGAAGATGTCGAAGGTGTTGTTGTTCACGCTGAACACGCCGATCGCGATGAACATCAGGATCGAGGGGAACAGGAAGCGGTAGGGGATCTGCAGCAGCTTCACCCACATGCCGATGAGCGGCAGGTTGAGGATGACCAGCAGCACGTTGCCGATCCAGAAGCTGGCCACCAGGCCCCAGAAGATTTCCGGATGCTCCGTGATCAGGCGCGGGCCGGGCTGCACGCCGGCGATGATCATCGCACCCAGCATCAGCGCCATCACCGCGTCACCCGGGATGCCCAGGGTGAGCGTGGGGATGAAGGCCGTCTGCGAGGCGGCGTTGTTCGCGGCCTCGGGCGAGACCACGCCCTCCACCGCGCCCTTGCCGAAGCGCTCGGGCGTCTTGGAGATCTTCTTCTCGACCGCATAGGCCATGAAGGCCGAGATGGTCGTGCCCGTGCCCGGCAGCGCGCCGAAGAAGGAGCCGACGCCCGTGCCGCGGAGCATGGGCCACCAGAAGCGGCTCCAGTCATCGCGGGTGGGGATCATGGAGCGGAAGGTGATCTTCTGCCGCTGGTCGGCCTTCTGGTCGCGGATCTTGTTCACGCTGGCGATGACCTCGCCCACGCCGAACAGACCCATCGCGATGGCGACCAGGTTGAAACCGTCGGAGAGTTCAGGAATGCCGAAGGTGTAGCGTTGCTGGCCCGTCTGCACGTCCGTGCCGACCATGCCCAGCCCCAGCCCCACCAGCACCATGGCGATGCCCTTGACGGGCGAGCCCTGGGAGAGGGTGGAGGCCGCGACCAGGCCCAGCAGCATCATGGCGAAGTATTCCGCCGGCCCGAAGGCCAGCGCCACCTCGGCCAGCGAGGGCGAGAACAGCGTCAGGATCACGATGCCGATGCTGCCGCCGATGAAGGAGGCCAGCGTCGTCACGAACAGCGCCACGCCCGCGCGGCCGCTGTTCGACATCGGGTAGCCGTCGAGGCAGGTCACGGCCGAGGAGGGGGTGCCCGGCAGGTTCATCAGGATCGAGGCCGTCGAGCCGCCATACTGCGTGCCGTAGTAGATGCCGGCCAGCATGATGAGCGCTGTGGTCGGCGGCACGTAGAAGGTCAGCGGCAGCAGCATCGAGATCGTGGCCAGCGCGCCGATGCCCGGCAGCACGCCCACGAAGGTCCCGAGGAACACGCCGATGAAGCAGTACATCAGGTTCTGCAGCGAAAACGCCGTCTGGAACCCGAAGAGCAGATCGCCGAAAACTTCCATCAGATGTTCCACCGGAAGGCTTGGATGGGGATGCCAAGGCCCCAGATGAACACCGCGACCGCGGCGACGGCGAGGAAGACGCTGAGGCCGAGGTTCTCAATCAGGTTGGGGCCAGGCTTGGCGAAGGCCGCGCAGAAGACCAGGGCGAAGATGGCGGGCACCATGCCCAGCCGCTCAAGCACGAAGGCGAAGACGCCGATCGAGAGGCAGACCATGAGGAACGGCCGTCCCTCGAAGCCCAGCGGGTCACCCTCGCGAAAGAAGGCCGGCAGCGCGATCAGCACGCCGAAGACCGCGATCAGCCCGCCCAGCACCGCCGGGAAGAAACCCGGACCCATGCGGCGCAGCGTGCCGATCGAATAAGATTCCATAGCATGATTCATGAACCATAGGCCGACCGCGATCATCACGGCCCCTCCTATGATGTCCACATAATCCCTTGGTTTTCACCCGGAAGCACTCCCCATCATTATCGCAAGGCGCGCGACACTACGAAGGCGCCAAGCCTGGACGCAAGGGGCGCGCGCCCCAGGTGACTCATTTAATAAGCGTAACGCGGCATAGCTTTCTGAATATTGCGCGCGCGTAAGGCGGCCCGGCAAGTGCCACATCCGCAAAATGGAGTGGAACCAGGGGTTTGGGGGCGGCACGCCGGCGGAACCCCTGCGGGGGGCTGCCAAGCCGGCGCTTTCCATGGATCATCCCGCCCATGACCCATCTCTTCTCCCCCTGGACGCTTCGCGGCGTCACCTTCCGCAACCGCATCGGCGTCTCGCCCATGTGCCAGTATTGCTGCGCCGAGGACGGGCTGCCCACGCAATGGCACCTGGCCCACCTCGTCTCGCGCGCCGTGGCGGGGCCGGGCATGGTGATGACCGAGGCGGCGGCGGTGACCCCCGAAGGCAGGATCAGCCCCGGCGACCTGGGCATCTGGAGCGACGCCCATCTGGAGGGCCATGCGAAGCTCGCGGCCGCCATCGCCGCCGCGGGCTCGGTGCCCGCCATCCAGCTGGCGCATTCAGGCCGCAAGGGCAGCCGCCTGCCGGCCTGGGATTCGGGTCCGGCCGTGCCAGGCTGGGAGGCGCTGGGCCCCTCGGCCGTGCCCTTCGGCAACTATGCGACACCCCGCGCCATGACCGAATCGGACATCCTGGCCACACGCGACGCCTTCATGGCCGCCGCGCGCCGGGCCGTGTCGGCCGGCTATCGGTTGGTCGAGATCCATGCGGCACATGGCTACCTGCTGCACAACTTCCTCTCGCCGCTGTCGAACCGGCGCAATGATGGCTGGGGCGGGGATTTCGAGGGCCGCACCCGGCTGCTGCGCGACATCGCGGCCGCCACGCGCGCCGCCATTCCCGACGAGGTGGTGCTGGGCGTCCGCATCTCCCACACCGACTGGGTGGAGGGTGGCTGGAGCACGGAGGAGAGCGTGGAACTCTCCCGCCACCTCAAGACGCTGGGCGTGGATGTGGTGGATGTCAGCTCCGGCGGGCTCGATGCCGGGCAGCAGATCCCGCTCGGCCCCGGCTACCAGGTGCCGGGCGCCGACGCGGTGCGGCGCGGCGCGGGCATCCCGGTCATGGCGGTGGGCCTGCTGACCGAGGCGGCCCAGGCCGAGGCCGTGCTGGCCGAGGGCAAGGCCGACATGATCCTGCTGGCACGCGCCTTCCTGCGCGACCCCTATTGGGTGCTGAACGCCGCCGTGGCGCTGGGTGCCACCGAGGCCCTGTCCGTGCCGCCGCAATATGAGCGCGGTTGGGGCGGCATGGGCCCGATGCGGATCAACCGTGCGGTCGGCGCGCCCATGCCGCCGCTCTGAAAAAAGGGCCCCGTGCCGACCTTCGTGTCGGCCGGGAAAACCTTGAATTGGCGCTCATCTTTGCCCCAGGACCCGGCCGCGCCTGTGCCCGGCCTCCCTCCTTGCGTGTGCGGTCTTTGTAAAGCACACGCCCGAAATTCACCCGCGCATGTAAATTTTACATTGCATGGGTCGAAATTTCGTTAAAAACAAAATCATCGCGGTCGTTCTTTTGTCATTATGCACGTTCTAGTTGTGCAACCGCTGGGCATCTGGCAGGTTGATCTCATGTTGCTTGGCGGTGGTTCAGGCTGTTCCACCTCATCCGCACTCTCATGTCGGATGCACCGTCAGGTTCCCTGAACAGGAGTGAGACGACCATGGCCGATTCCACCTCACCTGGCGCTTCGTCCGCGGTTGGCTCGCGCAACGCCGTGCCCCCCCGCGCAATGCCGCCGGGCCGGGCCGGGTGCAGCGGGCCCGCCGCCCCGCCGCGGAAGCAACCCGCGGGGCGCGCCGCGCCGATGAGACCGATATCGAACTGGGCCAGCGCCTGTGGCAGCTCCGGCTGCACCGCGGCGTCACCCGGCGTGAGGCCGCCGAACGCCTCGGCGTCACCGCGCAGCAGGTCCAGAAGTACGAGCTGGGCCAGGACCGCCTGTCCATCGGCCGGTTGGTCCGGCTGGCGGCGCTGCTCGAAACGCCGCTGCCCGTGCTGATTGACGGCCTGGGCGAGCAGGATGGCGCGGCCGAGCCCGCGCTGGAGCGCGCCCAGCGCCACGCCGAGAGCTGCGCCCTCATGCAGAGCTTCGCGCTGATCGAACACGGCGAGCTGCGCGAGATGGTGCTGAACCTGGCGGACCGCCTGGCACGCCTGCCCGCCGGCGAATCCGGCAGCATGCCGGCCTCGACGCCGCGTCGCTGACCGCGGCGCCGCCTTCAACCGCGGCGTGATCCTCCCCTACGGATCACGCCGCGATCCCCTGCCTGGGGTCAGGCTTCAGGCCTGAAGCCCGAGGCCTCCACCACCGGCCCCCATTTCTCCGTCTCCTCGCGGATCCGGGCTGTGAAGCGCGCGATGTCCTCATGGGCCGGCGTGAACTCCCGCTGCTCCAGGGCCGCGCGGAAGGACGCATTGCCATTGGCCGTGCGCAACGCCTCGCTCAGCGCCGTCGCCACCGCCTGTGGCGCGCGCGCCGGCAGGAAGACCCCGAACCATTCATCGGCCGTCAGCGCTGGGAAGCCCTGCTCGGCGAAGGTCTGGAAGTCCGGGAAGCGCGGGATGCGCTGCGCGGCCGTGGTCGCGATCACGCGCAGCCGCCCGCCTTCCATCTGGGGCACGATGTCGCCGATCACATTGATGGAGGCCGGCACCTGACCGCCCAGCAGGTCCGTGATGGCGGGTGCCGCGCCGCGATAGGGCACGTGGTTCAGCTCCACCCCCGCCGCCCGGGCCAGCATCACCCCCGTGAAATGCGGCACCGAGCCCGCGGCCGGCGAGGCATAGGCCAGGCCCCCGCGCTGCCGCGCCAGCGCCAGGAATTCCGCGAGGTTCGTCACCCCCGGCGCGCCAGGCCCCACCGCCATGGCGAAGGGATAGACCACCACCGGCGAGATGGGGCTGAGGTCCCGCAGGGGGCTGTAGCGCAGCCGCTCGCCATAGAGGTGCGGGTAGATCGTGATCATGCTGGCCGGGGTCAGCAGGATGGTGGCGCCATCGGGTTCGGCGCGCATCGCCTCCTCGATGGCGAGCCGGCCCGTGGCGCCAGCCCGGTTCTCGACCACGACCTGCGGCGCCCAGACGCCCCGCAGCCGCTCGGCCAGCTGGCGGGCGGTGAAGTCCACCGTGCCGCCGGCAGGGAAGCCCACCAGGATGCGCGCCGGACGGTTGAGCGCGGCGGTCTGCGCGCGAAGAATGCCGGGCGCGGCCAGGAGTGGCACCGCCAGCACGGGTGCGCGAAGAATATCGCGCCGCGAAAATTGTAACATTCTGTCTCCTCCTCCGTGTCTGCTTCAAGCCTGGAACAGAGCGCGCCGAAGGGGCTTCCGCATCCTCCCCGCCGGCCTCTGCGGGCCATGCTGGGCGCATCATGCCTCATCATGGCCGCGAAACGCCATGGAGGGGACACGCGCCATGGACGCGACTCCCGGGCGGGGCCAACATGCCGGCATGAGTTTCCGCCCCGCCTGCCGCGAGGCCCTGGGCGTGCCCGCCCTGGCCATGGCCGCCACCTTCCTGGCCTTCGGCGCGGCGGTGCAGGCGGCGGGGTTCGGGCTGGGCTGGGCCATCGCCGCCTCGCTGCTGGTCTATGGCATGCCGGGGCAGCTCGTGCTGCTCGCGGCCCTGGGCACGCCGGGGGGTGCCCTGCCCGCCGTCGCCGGCGCCGTCGCGGCCAATGCGCGCTTCGTGCCGATGGCGGTGGCGCTGGCCCCCTGGCTGGGCGGAGGGCCACGCCGCTTCCTCGCCTTGCCCTTCATCGCCGTCACCCCCTGGGCCATGGCCATGCGCCGCCTGCCCGCGGTACCGGTGGAACGGCGGCTCGCCTGGTTCCTGGGCTTCGGCCTCACCTCCTGGACAGTGGCGGGGCTGTCCACGCTGGTGGGGCATCTGGTGGCGCCCCTGCTCGACATCTGGTTCCTGGCGGCGCTGCTGTTTGTGAACCCCCTGTATTTCGGCCTGATCCTGGCGAGCGACCTCGGCCAGGCCTTCGTCCGCCGCGCCGCCATCCTGGGTGTCGCGGCGGCCCCCCTCGCCTTCGTGCTGCCGGCCGCCTGGGCGCTGCTGGGGGCGGGGCTGGTGGGCGGCACGCTGGCCTTCCTCTGGAGCCGCCATGTCGGCCGATGACCTGGCCTTGGCGCTGCTGGTGGCTGCCTGCGCCGCCATGCGCGGGGCGGGGCTTTTCGTGGCGGGGCGGCTCGGGGCCGACCACCCCTTCGTGCGCTGGGCCGCCAGTGTCGCGATGGCCACGCTGGCGGCCTTCGTGACGCTGGCGGTGGTGGCGCCCACCGGGTCGCTCACCCTCATCCCCTGGCAGGGGCGGGTCGCGGGGTTCTGCGCGGCCATGGGCGTGCTGGCCTGGCGGGGCGGGCTCTTCGCGCCCCTGATGGCCGGGCTGGCGGCCACGCTTCTGATGGCGATGCTGGTATAGCGTCTGATCCGGGGCGGCTGCTCATCAGCCGCGCACTCAGGCGCCCTTCAGCATCGGGCGCAGCGCCGCATGGATGGCCTCCACATCGGCGCGGCGCGCATGGGCGGTGCCCTCGGCCGCCACGGTGGCGCCGCCGGCCGCGCTGCCCCAGAGGAAGGCCTCCTCCACGCTCTCGCCCCGCGCCAGGGCCAGGGTCATGGCCGCCACGAAGCTGTCGCCAGCGCCGGAGGCGCCGCGCACCACCACATCGGGCGCGGGCAGGCGCCAGCATTGCCCCTCGGCACTGACCAGGAGGGCGCCGCGGCTGCCCAGCGTCACCGCCACCAGCCGCGCCGCACCCGAGGCCGCCAACTCCTTCGCCGCCGCGACCAGAGCGGGTGTCTCGCGCAGCTCACGGCCCACCAGCGCCTCGAATTCGCCGAGGCTCGGCTTCACCAGGTGCACGCCACCGACATCCAGCGCGGCCTTGAGCGCGGCGCCCGAGGTGTCCAGCACCACCCGCCGCCCCGCCGCCTTGGCCTGGCGCAGGGCACGGCCGAAGAAATCCGCGGGCACGCCGCGGGCCAGGCTGCCGGACAGCACCACCCAGCCGCCTTCCTCGCGGTTCAGGGCGTCCAGCGCGGCCTGCCATTCGGCCTCGGCCAGCAGCGGGCCCTCGGGGATGAAGCGGTATTCGAGGCCGCTCGAAATCTCATGGATCACCTGGGCGATGCGCGTGCGGCCGGCGATGGGGAGCGCCCGGTAGGGGGTTTCGCCCTCGGCCAGCAATTCCTCCAGGAAGCGCCCCGCCACCCCGCCGGAGGTGACCAGCGCCAGCGTGTCCCCACCCAGTTCCCGCACCACGCGCGAGACATTCACCCCGCCGCCGCCCGGATCATAGCGTTCGTGGAAGGTGCGCGTCTTGCGGACGGCGCGCACGGTTTCCGCCTCGGCGGACAAATCCACCGAGGGGTTGAGCGTGAGTGTCAGAATGCGTTCGGCCTGGGTCATGGCAGGCATTCTAGCCCCAGCAGCCCCTTGTCGCGGAACCCGCGCGGTTCGATCTCTTCCGCATGCCAGACACGCTCAGCGACATCCGCTTCGGCTTCGATCACTCCTATGCAAAGCTGCCGGAGCGATTTTTCGCGCGCGTGGAGCCCACGCCAGTCACCGGGCCACGACTCTTGCGGCTGAACGCGCCGCTGGCGGCCGAGCTGGGGCTGGACGCGCAGGCGCTGAACAGCCCGGCCGGTGCCGCCATCTTCGCCGGCAGCGCCCTGCCCGCCGATGCCGAGCCCATCGCCATGGCCTATGCCGGCCACCAGTTCGGCGGCTTCACGCCGCAGCTGGGCGATGGCCGCGCCATCCTGCTGGGCGAGGTGCTGGACCGCGAGGGGCGCCGCCGCGACATCCAGCTGAAGGGCTCGGGCCCCACGCCCTTCTCACGCCGCGCCGATGGCCGCGCCGCCCTTGGCCCCGTGCTGCGCGAATACCTCATCAGCGAGGCGATGACGGCGCTGGGCGTGCCCAGCACGCGCACGCTGGCGGCCGCACTGACCGGCGAGATGGTGCTGCGCGAACCAGGCCCCCTGCCCGGCGCGGTGCTGACGCGCGTCGCCGCCAGCCATATCCGCGTGGGCAGCTTCCAGTTCTTCGCCGCGCGCGGCGATGCGGAGGGGCTGCGCCTGCTGGCCGACCACGCCATCGCTCGTCATGACCCCGAGGCCGCGCAGGCCGAACACCCCTACCGCGCGTTGTATGAAGGCGTGCTGGAACGCCAAGCCGCGCTCGTTTCGCGCTGGATGCTGCTGGGCTTCATCCATGGCGTGATGAACACCGACAACACCACCATCTCGGGCGAGACGATTGACTACGGCCCCTGCGCCTTCATGGACGCCTATGACCCGGAGACGGTGTTCAGTTCCATCGACCATGGCGGCCGCTACGCCTATGGCAACCAGCCGCGGGTGATGCAGTGGAACCTGGCGCGGCTGGCCGAGGCCATGCTGCCGTTGTTCGACACGAATGAGGATGCTGCCCTGGACTGGGCGAAATCCGCCATCGCCACCTTCGGCCCGCGCTTCGAGGAACATTACCGGGCGGGGCTGCTGGCCAAGCTCGGCATCGGCACGCCGCGCGAGGGCGATGACGCGCTGGCCCTCGGCCTGCTCGATGCCATGAAGGCCAGCCGCGCCGACTTCACCAACAGCTTCCGCGCGCTGACCCAGGCCGCTGCCGGCGATGACGCCCCGCTCGCCGCGCAATTCACCGGCACCGACGCCATCCTGCCCTGGGCCAAGGATTGGCGGGCGCGCATCTCCACCGAACCCGGCGTGGCCGAACGCCTGGCCGCCGCGAACCCGCAGGTGATCCCGCGCAACCACCTGGTGGAGGAGGCGCTGGAGGCCGCGACGCGCGACCTCGACCTCGGCCCCTTCGACGCGCTGCTGGCCGTGCTGCTTCGTCCCTTCGAGGCACCGCCCGCCCGATACGCCCTGCCGCCCGAGCCCAGCGACCGCGTCTACCAGACCTTCTGCGGCACCTGAGGCGCGGCGCGCTCAGGCCGCGCCGCGCGCCTCGCTGTCCCTGGGCTCCTGCCCCGGCGCATCGGCGGCCAGGGCCAGCGCGGTCGCCACCGTCTGCAGGCGGTCTATGGTGGACTGGATGCTGCCCAGCACCTCGCCCACCCGGCCCGACACCGGGGCGGGCCAGGCCTCGCCCGGGCGCTGGATGGCCTGCTCGGCCAGGCTCTCGGCCTCGCCGAGCAGTTCCGCGACCTCGGCCTCCACCTGCCCCACCCGGCGCAGCGCACCCGACAGCGGCGCGTGCCGGGGGCTGAGCTCGGCCACCAGCGAGGCGGCGATGGAACCCCGCGGCTCCGGCAGGCTGGGGGCGCGACGGGGCGAAGGGGGTTCGGCCCGCGCCGGCAACGCGGCCTGGATCTCGGCGATGATCGGGCCCAGGGCGGCGCGCGCATCGGGCATGGCGCGGGCGGAGGTCTCCAGCGCCGCCCCGGCCTCGCGCACCGCGGCCGCGGCGCCCGCCAGTTCCTGCGCGGTCTCGCCCAGCCGGGCGCCGCCCTCCACCAGGGCCTCCAGCCGCGTGACGTGGTTGGCGAGGCTCTCCAGCGGCAGGGCCTCGCCCAAATGCTGGGCGCCCTCCTCCAGCGCAATGGCGACGGCCTCCACCCGGGCCACCTGGGCGTCCAGCGCCGTGAGCGGCAAGGCATGGACCATCTGCCGCGCCCCTTGCTCCAGGGCCGCGACGCCGCCCGTGACCTGGGCCAGCTGCGCGGCGACCACGGTGGTCAGGCGGTCGAGCTGACCCGCCATCTCGGTGACGGGGATCTTGCCCGCGGCCTGCTCCACCGCCCCGGCCGCGGCGTCCATGCGCGCGATCTGGGTGGTCAGTTCCAGCACGGGCAGCCCGCTTTCCAGCCGTTCGGCCGCGCTCTGCACATGGATCGCGGCGGCGGTGACGCGGTCCACCTGCGCGGCGAGGTCCGCCACCGGGATGACCGAGCCGAGGCCCTGCGCCACGCGGTCCATCTCGGCCGCCAGGGCCGCGACGCGCGCCACCTCGGCCGGGAGCCCCGCCAGGGGCTGCGCCGTGGCCGCACCCTCTTCCAGCCGGGCGGCCAAGGCCTCCAGCCGTTCCAGCGGCAGGGCGGGCGGCTCGGCGGGGGTCAGGGCCGACACCCGCTCCGCGGCCGCCGCCAGGGCGGATTGCGCCTCGGCGAGCGCCTCCTGGCCGGCGGTGGAAACGCGCTCCGCCGCCACGCCGATCCGCACCACGGCCTCATCGGTCACGCGGGTCATGGCCTGCTGCGCCAGCGAGGCCAGCTCACCCAGCAGGGGGGCGGTGGCGCGGCATTCGGCGGCGGCATTCTCGAAGGCGGGCAGCAGCGCGGCCAGCGGCGCGGGATCGGCCAGGGCGCCCGGCGCGGCGTGCAGGTTGTCCACCGCCACCTCCAGCCGCTCCAGACCGCGCGCCTCACGCTCCAGCGCCGCCTCGGCGCGCCCGGCGAGTTGGCCGAGCGTGGCGCCCAGCGTCTCCATGCGGTCCAGCAGGGTAGCGAGGCGCGGATCGGCCTCGCCGCTCGGCAGGGTCTCCAGCCGTTCGGAGAGAAGCCGCACACGATGCGCCAGGCGGTCCTGCTGGTCGCCGGCGCGGGCCGTGGCGCGCGCCACCTCCTCCTGCGCCTGGCGGGCGGAACCCAGCGCCGCCTGGATTTCCTCGCGCAGGCTCTCGCTCCAGGCGGGCGGGCCAGCCTCGGCGGGCGGGCGGCGGCGCGCGGCCAGCAGCAAGGCGAGCAGCCCGAGCGCGCCCATGCCCAGCGCCGCCAGCGGCAGGGCCGCCTCCAGCGGAGCGGGCGGCGTGCCGGCGGGCAGCGTGGCGAGCGTGCCCTCGATGCGGCCGGCAAGCCCCTGCAACATGGCCTCCACCCGCAGCGGCTCGCCCGCGCGGTCCTGCAACTCGGCCAGGGCCAGCAGGCGGCGGCGGAGCTCGGGCAAGGCCGTGGCCTCACCGGACTGCGCGCGGTCGAGCTGCGCCAGCGCCGCCTCCCATTCGGGCTGGAGCGGCGCTGGCGCAGGCAGCGGCATCACGGGTCGCGTGCCGAGCCACAGCGCGGCGCCCGCCGCCAGCAGCGCCGCGACGGCCAGGGCCATGAGGGCCGTGAACTGGTTCCGGGACATCATGTCCTCCTTTCCGCGCGGGCGCGGATCACATGAGCCGGCCGAGTGGGCCGAGATCGAGGTTGAGGGTTTCCGGCGCGATGCCGAGCTTGTCGCAGAGGCTCACCACCGCCTCGCGCGCGCGCATCAGGCCAAGGCCGAGGCGTTCGGCCTCCTCGGCATCCAGCCCGCCGCCTTCCATGCGCCGCACCGCCTGCGCCTCCAGCAGCCGGCGGAGGAATTCCACCAGCGTCAGCACGAGGCGGGAGAGGTCCTGCTCCATGTTCTCCGGGGCGAGGGCGAGCCGCATGGCCACGGGGGCCGCGGCGGCGGCCAGCGCGTGCTGGGCGTCATCGGCCATGGCGATCATGGCTGGGTCTCCGGCCGAGACTGGGCCAGGCGCGCGGCGGTCTCGACCGAGGCCAGCAGCGCCCGCAGCCCGAGATGGACCAGGTCCACGCCCGCCACGGAAATCACGAGCTGCCCGTCCAGCACCACGCCGGTGTCCAGCAGCCGGTCCAACACATCCACAAGCGCCTGCGGCTGGGGCGTCAGCCCGCGCGGTTCAGCCATGGGCATGGGCCAGCGCCTCCCGCGCAAAGGCGTAGGGCGGCCATGGGCCGCTGAGGGTGAGGGAGACACCTGTCGCGTCCAGCTCGTTCGCCATGTTCTCCAGCGACGGGGGCGGGGCGCCGGGCAGGAGCACGTTCACGCCCAGCATCCCGGCGCGGGTGCGGGCGGGGGTGAGCGCGCGCGCATGATCGGCCAGCGCGACCTGGAGACGGGTGGCGGCCGCATCGAGGTGGCGGGCCCGCGCCTCCTCCCGCGCGCGTTCCAGCCGGCGCTCCAGCAGGAAGCGCGTGCCGGGGCCCGCCAGCGCGGCCGCCCCGCTCAGCCGCGCGAGCTCCGTGTCATGGGCGGCGAGCCAAGCCTCCAGCCGCGGCGCATCCTCGCGCAGCAGCAGCGTCCATTCGGCGCAACCCCGGGCGCGATCCAGCGAGGCGGCGAGCGGGCCCGCGCGCTCGGCCAGCCAGAGCCGCAGCGGCGCCTCGCTGGAAAACACCGCGCCAAAGGCGAGCGGCAGCGCCATGCCCGCCAGCGCGCCGCAGACCGCGTGGTGCCGCAGCGCCTGGCGGGAGACCCATTCCGGATCGCTGGACAGCCCGCCCTCGGCGAACCAGGCGGCGGGCACGGGGCTGACCAGGGCGGCCACCGCGCCCTCCGTGACCAGGGCGAGCGGCCCCGCCCCCTCCAGCCCCGGCATGTCCGGGACGGGCGCCCCCGCGGGAAGCGCGGCATAGGCATAAAGGGCGAGGCTCATGCGGCGAGCTCCGGCAGGATGATGCGCCGTGCGGCGCGGGTGGCGAGATCCTGCTGCGCGAGGCCTTCGCCATCCGCCGGCAAGGCGCCGCGCAGCAGCCGATGGGCCTCGCTGGCGGCCGCGAAGCCGGTGGCGCTGCCGCCGGCACGGTCGGGATGCAGCGCGCCCGCCACCTCCCGCCAGCGCCGCGCGAGCGACCGGCCATCGGCGCGGGCAGGCAGGCCCAGCAGGCGCCAGGCGCCGTGGAGCCGGCCGGCCTCCTCCTCCACCACGCGGAAGGCGCTGAAGGAAAGCGGCGGCAGCGGGCCCGTCAGGTCACAGGACATGCCCTGGGTCAGCGCGGGCGGCATGGCGCCGAGCCCGGCCTCGATGGCGGCCTCGCCCCCCGCGGGCACCAGGATGGTCAGCGAGGTCTCGCCCTCGCCCCCCGAGACATCCTCGGGCGAGAGGGCGACAACGAGGGGCAGCAGCGCGGCGCGCAGGGCCGCGGCGCGCTCGGTCCGCGCCTCGGCCAGGATGGCGGCGACGGCATCGGCCACATCCTTCGGGCGCTCACTGGCGGCGAGGCGGCGCACCGCGTCCCGCCGCGCCGCCAGGATGGCCTCCGGCGCCCAGCGCAGCGTGACCTGCCATTGGTGGCGCCCGCCCTCGCGCGCCAGCGCGGCGCCGAGGGCCGGCGCGGCGGCCTCGATCAAGGCCGCGAACTCGCTGGCCGGACACAGGGCGGCGGCGGGGTCCGCCGGCAGGAAGGGGCCCATCTGGCAGGCGATTTCCAGCCGCCGCTGCACGGCGTGCAAGCGCTTGAACATCGCGCTGCGGCCGGCCGGGAAGGCGGTGCGCGGCGCGCCCTGCGCCACGCCGAGCAGCCCACCCACCCGGCACAGCCGCAAGGCCGGGCCAGGCAGGGCGGCCAGGGCGGTTTCCAGCGCGGGCGCCATGGCAGCCTCGGCCACGCCCAGCAGGGTCAGTTGCGGGGTCATGGCGCGCCCTCCGCCAGGGCGGCGCGGATGGCGCGCAGTTCCGCGAGCAGCTCGGCCTCGGCCACGTCGTATTCCTCCTCGGTGATTTCGCCGGCATCGAGCCGCTTTTCGAGCTTTCGCAGCCCCGCCTCGATGCGCGCGGGGTCCAGCGCCTCGGCCAGCACCGCCTCGCGCAGCTTGCCCGCGATCCAGGAGACGCCGCCCAGCGGGCCCATCACGGGCAGGCCAAGCAGGGTGCCGAGCACGCTCATGCCGCCTCCCGCAGCCAATCGGCGCGGAGGGTCACGAAATTGTAGGGGGGCACGGGGCCGACATATTTGAAGGTGACGCGCTCGCCGAAGCGCTGGGCCAGCGCCTCCATGCCGGCGTCGAACTGGGCCTCCGCCTCGCGCCGCACCAGGAAGGCGCGGCTGAGGATCATGTCCTCCTCCACGCTGCGCAGTTCCACCTCGCGCTCGGCGAGCGGGGCGAGGGTGGCGGCGATGGCCGCGCCATCGGCCTCGCGCCGGCGGGCGAGCGCGGCCTCCACGCGGCGACCGAGTTCGATGCGCTCGTAATAGGTCTCTTGCGCGGGGCGGGTCTTGAGCCGGTCGCGCAGGGCGCGGAGTTCGGCATCGCCCTCCACGATCTCGCGCCAGATCAGCCCCTCATGCCATTGCGCCTTCACGCCGAGTTCGACACGGCCTGCGATGCCCTCCAGGGCCTCGCGGAAGGCGGGCGCGTGGGCGACGAGGCAGCGATGCAGCGCGGCCTCGTCCGGTGCCACGGTGCCGAAACGCATGGGTAGGATGTCAGTCGCGCGCATGGCGCGTTCGAGCACGGCGGTGTGGGCCAGCATGAAGCGGCGCGTGGCCTCGATGGGCGCGGGCGGGGCCGCGCCCAGCAGGGCGGTGAAGCCCGCGGCGTGCAGCGCCGTCACCTCGCCACCGCCGAGGCCCGGGCCCAACCCGTCGGCCGGGAGCGCGCCCGGCGCGATGCCGTAGATGTAGAGGCCCGTGCTCATTCCCTGGTCCTCGCGCGCGGCAGGCGGATTTCCAGCGCGGCGTCCTGGCGGTGCTCGGTCCCGTCCTCCAGCCCCACACGCACCGAGTAGCCGATGACCAGGCTGGCCTGGGCATCGCCATCCACGCGCGGGAGGTCCTGCGTGGCGTTTTGCGGCACGACGGCACGGGCGCGTTCGCTGAGCCGGCGCGAGAGGGAGACGGGCCGCCTCATGGCCGCGCGCCCTCCGGCAGCAGCGCCGCTTCGAGGCGCGCCAGCCGCTCCGTCAGCGCCGCGTTCTCCGCGCGCAGCTTCGCCGCATCCTGCGACAGCGCCGCATCGGCCTCCCACCAGCGGATGCCCATTTCCAGCGCCCGGTCCACCGAGGCGATGACGAGGCGCAGCCGCACCGTCAGCAGCTCGACGCCCACCAGGCTGACCGAGATGTCGCCCGCCACCACGATGCCCTTGTCCAGGATGCGTTCCAGGATGTCAGCGAGGCCCGAGCCGGCCACGGAATGCTGCATGGCCATGGCCTATCCCTCCCCGCCCTGGGCGCGGTGGAAGCGGCCCGTGCGGCGCCAGCGCTGGATCTTGCCCTCATGGTCCAGCAGCACCTCGAAACTCGCGATCAGGTCCTGGGTGCGCGGGATGGATTTGTGCTCGATCATGTCGATGCCGATGGTCCAGCCATGCTCGCCGGGATCGAGGCGGCTGACCGTGTCGGGCGGCAGCCCCGTGATGGCCGCCATGTCGCGCTTGGTGCGCTCGATGATCTCGGTGAGGTCCATGGGCGTGCTCCGGGTCAGTATTCGAGGATGATGCGGGGGCGGTGCGTGGGCGCGGGCGCGGCGACCGCCGGGGCCTCCTCGGCGCCGCGCATCCGCCGCTGCAGGACGGCCATGCGGGCCTCCACCTGCGCGAGGCTGCTCATGGCCCCCGCGCGCTGGCGTTCCAGCAATTCGATCTGGCGGGTCAGTCGCGCACGGCGCTGCGCGTTCAGCGCGAATTCCGCGGCCACCGCCTCCAGCCGGAATTCATGCGTGTCATGGCGGGCGAGGCGCGTGCCGCGCCGGGCGTTCACGCGCAGCGGGCGGGGCCTCATGCCACACCCCCGAACCGCGCATCGCGCCGCGTCGTCGCGGGCGGGCAGAAATGCTCGATGAGCTTGATGAGCATCTGCCGATGGCGCGGATCGGGCTGGCCGCCCACCCCGGGCTTGAGCCGGCTGCCCAGCAGGTCGAGGCAGAGCTGCACGAAGTCCGGATCATCGGCGCTGACGGCGAGGCCCTGCACCGCCGTCATCCGCGCGATCATCAGGCTGGCGCGCAGCGTGGGGCGCTGCGTGTATTCGCGCGAGCGGCGGAAGTCGCGCACCATGTCCACGATGGCCGCCGCATCGGCCAAAGGCAGGCCCGAGCGCGCGGCGGTGACGGCCACTTCCGTGCCGCGGTCGAAGCCGTCGAGGTCGAGCGTCACCATGCGGTCCAGCAGGGCATTCTGCGCCTCATGCGCGCCCACATGGTCCACCGGGTTGGAGGTGAAGATGGCGCGGAATTCGGGATGCACGCGCGTGTAGGTCTCGCCGCGGCCGGCCTTGGGCAGCACCAGCATGCGCTCTTCCAGCACCGTCAGCAGCACGTTGTTGGCGGCGGGGGGCGCGCGGTTGAATTCGTCATAGACCAGCGTGCAGCCCTCGGTGCAGGCGACGGTGAGCGCGCGATCGAGCCACATGGGTTCGCTCTCGCTCTCCACCTTGGTCACGCTGGTGATGTAGCGGTCCACGACGCGGCGGCTTCGCGTGCCGCTTTCGCCGCCCACCAGGCGGCGCGTGTCAAAGCTGTCATCCCCCACCAGCAGCACCACGGGGCGTTCCAGCCGTTCGGCGAGGTGCAGCGAGAGCGTGGTCTTGCCGCTGCCGGCGGGGCCACGGAAATGCACCGGATAGCCGCCTTCGAGGTAGCGCAGGCTGCGCTGCACCAGCGCCTCGGTGGCGTCGGTGCTGACGAATTCCGCACCCGCGCGCAGTTGCAGCGTGGTCTCGCTCTCATTTTCGAGCGCATCACGCGGTGGCGGCGGGATCACGGCGCGCGGCCGGACAAGCGGGGAAGGACGCAGGGACATGGCGCTCAGGCTCCGCCGAGTTCGAGGGTGACGCCGCGGCGCCAGGCGGCGCGCGACCGGGCCAGCAGGGCGGGCTCCGCCGTCCATTGCCGGTGAATGTCGGTGATGCGGGCGAAGCCCGGCGCCAGCGCGGCCCAGAGGGCCGGTGCCCAGGCATCCTCGCCCGCCTCGTTGAAGGCGAGGCCAGGCGCGGCCCCCAGCACCGCGCCGGCGATGTCGCATTCCTGCTGCTCGGTGGCGCGCGTCACCTGGCCCGTGGCGGCGAAGGCCAGGGCGGCGCCGAAGCCATAGGCCTGGGCCGACGCGACACCCAGCGGCGCCGCGAGCCGGGCGCCCAGGGCCCGCAGCAGCCGCGCCAGCACCACCGGCGAATGCGGCGCGGCGCCGGCGAGCGCCTGTGCGTCGGACCAGGCGATCCCGGGGCGCAAGGGGGCCTCCGACGCATCCTCGCAGGGGGCGAAGAGGGCGAAGACGAAATCCGCGGCGGGAAAGGGGGGCGGCGCCACCAGCCCCGTGGCCTGCGCGAGCGCCGTCCAGAGACGCTCCAGCGCGGCATGCGCGGCCTGGATCTCGGGTTGCAGCACGATCTCGGGCCGCAGCCCATCGCGCAGGCGCACGCGCAGCGGCACGCCCACCAACTCCCGGAACCGGGTCGGGAGGGTCACCTCCACGCTGCCGGTGCCATGTCCGGCGGATCTGATTCGGCGGGTGCCGAGCTCCATGGCGGAACGTCCTGTCCTGCTAGCAGAAGACCTAGCAGCGCGCTCCTTAACGGCCGGTGAAGCTGACGCCCGGCCACAAAAAAGGGCACCGGCGAACCGGTGCCCCCAGGCGCGCGCCGATGCGGACCGCGTCAGCCGTTCAGCTCGTGCAGGAAGGCCGAGAGCACGGCCTTGTACTGGTTCACCGTCTCGTTGATCTCGTACTTCAGCTTGGCGGCGTGGACGATCAGCTCGGCGGGCGAAAGGTCGGGATCGTCCAGCGAGAAGCCGGCCGTCAGGTCCATGCGCGGGTCATAGCCCTCGAAGAAGGCCAGCGCCTCGTCCAGGCTGTCCACCACGGCCACGTGGAACTGGTCGCGCGCGCCCTCGCCCTTCTGGAAGACGCGGATATCGGCGACGAAACGGCCATCCTCGGTCTGGTAGAGGTTCAGCTCGTGCCAGAGCGGCGTGCCCATGCGGTAGTTGCTCTGGAAGCCGAGCTGCCGGCCGGAGAAGGAGATGGGCCGCGCCCCCGACTTTCGCAGGGTGAACATGCTCCCGCCCGAGACACGGGCCGAGAGCCGCGGATCGGCGGCGATGGGCATGGTGGGGCGCTCGCCCACGGGTTCATAGACGTTCATGACGTTCACGGGTGGTCTCCTCGGTCAGGGCCGGGCGCGGTGCCGGCGGGGGTGTGGTGCGGATGGGGCGCGGGGCCGAGCACGGCCTCCAGCAGGGCGTGCCAGAGGCGACGCTGGGCGGCGGCGGCCTCCAGCAGCGCGGCCGCGTTGTGCCCCGCATTGGGCGCGTCGGTCAGCGCGTCCAGCGGCAGGGGCGGCAGGGGGTCGTGCGCGGCGAAGGCGGCGCGCGCCTCCTCCGGGGTTTCGCAGGGGAAGGCCCAGCTGCGCTCGGCCAGGCCATCGAGGCGGGCGCCCTGGCGGATGGCGGCGACCAGCCCGCCATCCTCCCGCTCATAGACCGCCACCTCGTGCCAGCAGCGCGGCGCCGTGCCGCGATTGCCGGCGCTGAACAGCAGGCGCCCGGCGAAGCCGAGCGGCCGCTGGCCGTGCCGGGGCAGCAGCATGTGCAGGAAATCGCTGGGCTCGGGCGGTGGTGGCGGCGGTTCCGGCGTCAGCCGGATGGCGATGCGGTCCTGGAGCATGGCGGTCAGAGGCGCTTGATGAAGATCCAGACGCCCTCGTCGATCGAGGTGGACTTCATGTGCACCCGCACCTTGGAAGGCTGCATCTTGTAGTCGAAGGCGTATTCGAACATCGCGTTGATCGAGCCCTGCGCCACGCCCTGCTGGAAGCGGCCCTGGAAGAGATGGCCTTTGGTGCAGGGGGCCACGTCGTTGAAGAAGTTCTTGCCCACCACCTCGCCCGAGGTGCGGCCGGTCAGGCCCGCCTGCATGTTGTTGTACTTCAGCACCCGCCCCGTGCGGTCCACGAGGATGGCGCCGAAGGGCAGGCGGTCGAGGCGCGCGGGGTCCTGCGAGACGAGGTTGTCCACATGGTCATTGCCGAACTTGATGAGTTCCATGGTCCTGGGTTCCTTGCGTGGATGGGGTTCAGGCGCCCTGGTCGAGGTGCAGCAGCATCTCGCCCAGCAGCGATTGGTACTGACGGGTGATGTCATCCGCCCGCTGGCGCAGCGTGGCCGCGCGCAACGTGATCATGGCGGTGCTGAGCGTGCGGTCCGCGCAGTCGAGGTCCACCTGCAGGTCCGCCGTCGGGTCGAAGGCGATGAGCCAGGCCATGGCCTCCTCCAGGTTGGGGAAGAGCTCGGCGCGGTGGATGTCGGTGCTGCCCTCGGCCTTGCGGAAGGTTCGCAGCGCGACCGCCACCTCCTCCTGGTCGCGGCGATAGAGGGCGATCTCGTGCCAGGCCTCGGTGCCCGGGGCCCAGCTGTTGCCCTCGGCCAGCAGCTCTCCGCGCAGGCGCAGCGGACGGCCGCCACTGACCTGCAGCGCGACCGATTGCGGCTTGCGCTTCAGCCCGCGCGTCGGGGCGGGATCAGGCGCGTCATGCGGCACGGCGTGGGCGGCACTCATGATGGAGGGTCTCCGTGTTTTGGCACCGCGCGGGGCGCCAGGGCCGCGCAACTCGTCGCATGGCCGCCGTGAAGATGCGGTTAAGCCCGCGCGCGCCACCCCTTAACCGCGCGTCAACAGGCAGGCGGCCAAGGTCATGCGCAGGAGGACCCCGTTATGGACAGCATGGCCGCGCCCCTTCCCCTGCCCGCGCTGGAACGCCTGGTCGCCGCGCTGATCGCCGCCGAGCTGAATGCCGGCGGGCGGCGGCTGAACGGTGCGGAGGTCGCGCGCTGGGATGGCACGCAGCGGCTGGACGCGGAGGGCCTGGCGCTGGACAGCCTGGAGCTGCTGGCCTGCGGCGCGGCGGTGAACGCCTTCTTCCACCTGCACGAGAGCGGCATCGAGGACATGCTGCTGCTGGAGCGGACCATCGCCGGCTGGGCCCGCCTCGTGCACCGCGCGCAGCAGGAGGCATTTGCGCGCCTCACCTTCACCACCTCGGGCAGCACGGGCACGCCCAAGCCCTGCACGCACGACATCGCGACGCTGGAGGAGGAGGTCGCCTTCTTCGCCGGGCGCTTCGCCGGGCGCGGTCGCGTGGTGGCGCTGGTGCCGCCGCACCACATCTATGGCTTCCTCTTCACCGTGCTGCTGCCGCGCCGGCTGGACGTGCCGCTGCTCGATGCGCGCGGCCTCTCGGCCGGTGCACTGCGGCGCGCGCTGCGCGGCGACGATCTTCTGGTGGCGCACCCGACCTCGCTGCTGGTGCTGCAGCGCAGCCTGGGCGGGCTGCCGGCCGGGATGATCGTAACCAGTTCCACCGCGCCGCTGCCCGCGACGCTGCACGTCGCCATGCGCGCGATGGGAGCCGCGGAGGTCATGGAAATCTACGGCAGTTCCGAGACCGCGGGCATCGCCACCCGCACCACCTCCGAGGGCCCCTTCCACCTGCTGCCACGCTGGTGCGCCGGCGGCGCGGAGGAAGAGGCCTCGGTGGTGGAACGCGCGACCGGGCGCGAATTCCCCCTGCCCGACCGCGCCACCTGGCCCGCGGCGCGCGCGCTGCACCTGCACGGCCGCAAGGACGAGGCGGTGCAGGTTGGCGGCGTCAACATCTTCCCGCGCGCGCTGGAGGCGCGGCTGCGCGCGCTGCCAGGCGTGGCCGATTGCGCGCTGCGGCTGGACACCTCGCTGCCGGAGCCGCGGCTCAAGGCCTTCCTCGTGCCCGCGCAGCCGGCGCAGGGCGCGGCGCTGGTGGCGGAGGTGGAGGCCCATTGCCGCAGCCACTGGTCCGCGCCCGAACGGCCCGTGCGCATCACCCATGGCCCCGCCCTGCCGCGCAATGCGATGGGCAAGCCGCGCGACTGGAGTCGTGACGAAGAAGATGTCGCGCTTGAGGGAGTTTTTACCAACAGCCGCGATGCTGCGGCGTGACCAGGGAGGTCAGCCGCCGCCGGCGGGGTCTTCCAGGGTCGTGAATGACCGCAACCGATTTCTCGTTCCAAGACGGAGGACCCATACGTGACCATCAACAAGAGCCTGGCATCGAGCAGCCTGGCGGAAGTGATCGACCGCATCCTGGACAAGGGCGTCGTCGTGGACGCCTTCATCCGCGTGGCGCTGGTCGGCATCGAGCTGATCGCGATCGAGATCCGCGCGGTCGTCGCCTCGGTGGAGACCTACCTGAAGTATGCCGAGGCCGTGGGCCTGACCACCGACCCCGCGGCGGCCTGATGCGGCGCCCGCCTGGGGGGCCGGTGCCCCCCGGGCCCCTCTGTTTCCACGGCCAGCGAGGACCATGATGACCGACGGGCTGACCGGCAGCACGAGCGAAACCCATTCCCTGGGCGGCGTCGCGGCCATCCAGGCGAACCGCGCCGCGCGGCGCCAGATGCGCGCGGGCCTGCGCGAGAAGCTGCGCGAGGAGCGCGCGCGGCTGCGCCGCCTGCCCCCCGCCGCGCCACCCGAAGAGCCCATCGCGGCGGAGGCCACCTCGTTACCGCCGCCCCAAGCCGCACCCCTGCCCGACGAACCCACGCCCGCCGAGATCCACCCGCCAGCCGAGGTGGAATGCACCGTCTTCGGCCAGCTCATCACCGAGGCGGCGCCGCCCGAAGCGGTGCCCACGCCCCTGGAACCCGAGGCCCTGGAACCTGAGACCCTGGAACCCGAGCTCGAACCGCTTGCCGAAGCCGCCCTGGGCGACCTCGGGCCGGACGAAGAAGAGAAGCCTGGCGCACCGATCCTCGCTGCCGTGATGGCCCAGGATGCGCCGCCCGATCTCCCTCCCGCGGAGGAAGCGCCGCCCGCCATGGCGGTGGCCGAGGAGGCGATTCACGGCGCGGAGGCCGCCGCGCCCCCTGCCCTTCCTCTCCCCGGCATGGGGCCCGGCATGGTGCTGCGCCTGCGGCACCTCGGCATCGAGAGCACCGCCCAGATGGCCGAAGCCGATCCGGAGGCGCTGCGCCGCGCCCTCGGTCCCATCAGCCGTCTTGTCAATGTCGAGGGCTGGATCGCCGCGGCACGCGAGACCGCCTGAGCACGGCGCACGCTTCACCCGGGCGGCCCATGCCCTTCGCGCCATCAGGGGCATGGGCCAACCGGGGAAACACGGGCGCCACCACATTCCGCATGGCGGTCGTCGCCCCGCTTTGGCCATCACCACGCCGGCAGCCTTCGCCGCACCGCGGCGTTTCCGCCAGATGGACAATTGTACGGATGCCCTCGGCCGACTCTCTTCCAAAGAGGCCCAGCCGGCGGGGACGCCCCGCCGTGGCAGCCGGCGCATTGGCCGTGGGCAGTCGGGCGAGGTCTGGCTGGCCGAGACGCCCGAGGGGCGCATCGCCACCAAGGTCTTTGTGGGCGGCACCCTGGGCAATTTGATCCATTACGTCCTGACCGGCGCGCCCAACCCCTACATCTGGAACGAGGACGCGGTGCGGACCGCCTTTGAGCGGCGTCGTCTGCTGCACATCCTGATCCCCTTCTGGCTCGGCGATCGGTTGACGATGTCCGACGCGGTCTCGGTCGGCTGGAACCCCGAGCGGATGGTCTGGGAACTGGGCACGCGCTTCGTCGAGGGGCGGACGGTGCCGCTGCTGCACCCCCTGCGCCCGGACGATGCCAATCTGCGCGTGCTGACGCGCGAGGTGATGGCACCCCTCCATGCGCACCTGGTCGAGGCCGGGTTCATCGGCACGACCTGGCAGGCCGGCAAGGGCAACCCCGTCGCGCTCAACAACTTCCTGATGACGGAGCCCGGGCGCTTCGTCTTCATCGACGCGGAATCCGGCATTCCGGCCGTGGCGCCGCTGGACCCGTTCCGCATGCTCAGCTTCTACCTGCCGCATTCGCTGCGGATGCGGCGCGTGCTGTTCGACGATGTGGACCTGCCCCGGCTGCGACACTACCTGGAGCAAGAGGCCGGCCCCCTCGCCGCCGCCCTGGGGGCCGACCGCCTGCGGGAGTTGCGGGAGCGCAGCGCGCGCCTTGGGGAACACCAGATCCGTTGGCGTGCCCTGTCGCGCACGGAGCGGGCGGTGGCCTATCACCATTCCAAGGGCCGACTGACCCACGCCCAGGCGGAACATTTCCGCACCCACCCCTGGCAGTGGCGCGGGCGCGAGGCCGGGCGGGGCCTGGCCAAGGTCTCGGCTTGGCTTCGCACGGCCCTGACTCCCAGGCGGCGGCGAGGGCCTGGCCTGGGCGAAAGGGCGCGCGGCTGGGCGGCCAATCTGCGCGGCTTCGTGACCTCGCAGGATTACAGGCACGAGATCGGCCGCCGCTACGTCGAGGGCCGCATCGGGGCCTGGCAGAAACGCGGGCAGCTGTCGGCGGCGGATGCAGCGGCGCTGCGGCGCGACCTCGCGCGGATGGACGAGGCCGGGAGTTACATCTCGGATTTCGGCGCGCATCTCGGGCTGAAGGGCACCTTCCTGCTGCTGGAACTGGTGCTGCTGGGCGGGCTGGGCCTGCTGGGCGTGCCCTGGCTTATGCTGGGGCTGATCCTGGTGCTCGACGGGCCGATCTACCGGTCGGTCTATACGCTGTGGCGGAGTGCGAAGGCCTTGGCCGCGGGGCGGTCTCCGCCCTGGGTGGCGCTGCTGGTGGGGCTGGTGCCTTTCCTGGGCAGCCTGGCCTTTCCGGCACAGATGATCTGGTCCGCCCGGGGTGCCGAGGATGATTTGGCGCGCTTCATCCTGTGCGACAGCTTCACCCGCATCGGTGAGAAGCTGCCGGTGTGGAACGGCAAGGATTCGCTGGTGGAACACCGGATGAACCGGCTGGGAATGGTCCTGGCCGGGGCCTCGGCACGCCGGCGGCAGGCATGACCTGGGGATAGAGCTGGCGGACCCGAATGGATTCGAACCATCGACCTCTGCCTTCGGAGGGCAGCGCTCTATCCAGCTGAGCTACGGGTCCCTGACCTGCTTATAGGTGCCGCCCGCCCGGGGCGGAAGCCCCTTCGGCCGAGTTGGCGAAGCCGCCCCGCAGCACATCGCGCAGCCCGGGCGATGTGGCGGGGTCGAAGGGCACCGGGCGGCAGGCGGTCATGGCCAGCAGGCCGAAGCGGGCCATGCGCTGGCCGGTCACGCCGGCCTCGGCCGCGCGGCCCAGCACATAGCCCAGCCAATGCCCTCCGGCCGAGGCCATCGCATCCCCCGCCGCATCCACGCCCGCCACCAGCGCGGCATCGGCCACCACGCGCCGCATCAGGCGCCACTCCGCGATCCGGCCCGGCCGCAGCCCGTAGAGCACCGCCAGACGCCGCAGCAGAAGCACCGCGCGGCCCACGAACAGCAAAAGGTCGGCCAGGGGCGTGGGGCTGACCATGCCCAGCACCGCGGCCCCGCGCGCCGCCTCGGCGATGGCGCGCAGCGCACGTTCATCCACCGGGCCCAGCACCTCGCGCACGAAGGCCGCCTGGATCTGGGCGGCGTCGGAGGCGCCAGCGGCCGCCTCGCGCCACCGCGCCAGCGCCGCGGCGTCGGTGGCGCCACGGGCCTGCAGGGAGGCCGCCAGCCGCTCCAGGCTGCGCGCCATGCCCGCCATGTCGCGCGCCTGCGCGACCTGCTCGGCGCGGATGGCCTCGGCCTCGTCGAGCGCGCGCAGCGCCGACAACTCGCGCTGCACGATGCGCCCGACGCCCAGCGCCAGCAGCGCGCCGCCCGCCACGCCCACCCAGGCGCCAGGCCCGCCCTCGCCCAGCCAGCGCCACAGCGTCTCGGCGAGCCAGGCGAAGCCCAGCGTGCCGGCACCCGCCAGCACCAGCCCGACACCCCCCAGGCCCCGGCGCGTGGGCCGGGCCGGTTCGGACAGCGCCACGGCCGGCACCGGCGGCGCGGGGGTAAAGGCGGCGTGGCCGAGTTCGGGCGCGAACACCGGTTCCGTCGGAGGGGCGGACGGCGAAGGGGGTGCGGCGCGCCCGGTCTCGGGGCGGAAGATCTCGGGGTCAGGCATGGCCGTCCAGCAGGAAGTCCAGCGCCTCGTCGAGGCCCAGATGCGGCAGGTCGTGCCGCGCGCGGAGCGATTCGGGGTCGGGCAGGAATTCGGGCCAGTCGAAGCCCACCAGCCCCGCCGCCTCCCAGGCCGTCCAGTCGCGCGCGGTGGGCGGGCCGGCGGGCGGGGCGGGGAAGCGGAAGGTCACGCCGCAATCCAGCGCGCCGGTCGCACGGTCCCGCACGCAGCCGGCCACCAGGGGACGGCCCTCGGCGTCGGTGCCGTCCCGCGTGGCCGCGATGGCGGAGAGCGCCAGGCTGCGGAACTGCTCGCGTCCCCCCTCGTTGCCCGCGAGACCGCCCAGCAGCATGTCGAGATGGGCGCGCAGCCGCTGCCGGCCTTGGGGGGGCAGGTAGTCGGCCTTGGTCGCGGCATAGAGCACCCGCACCGCGCCACCGAAGAACCGTGCCAGGACGCCCATGCGGGGCCGCATGGCCTGCGCCACCTGGGTCAGCGCGGCGGTTGCGTCGGCATAGCCCTGCTGCCCCGAGGAGAGGGCGCCCAGCAGGTCGAACAGCACCACCTGGCGCGTGGTGCCGGGGCCGCGCAGGCTGTCGAAGAAGCCGCGCACATGGTCACGCCGGTAGGCATCGTAGCGGCGGGCCAGGACCGCGGCGAAGCTGCCCGCGGGGGGGCGTTTCGCGGAGGCTGGAAGGGGGAAGAAGCGGAAATCCTCCTGCGCCAGGATGGCGGCGCGCCCACCCACCTTCTCGGGCCGCAGGAACAGGCCGGGCTGCAGCAGGGCGAGGCGCCCCTGGGTTCGCGCCGCCTCCAGGAATTCCACGAAGGCCTGATGCGCGGCCCGCGCCGCCTCGTCCGAATAGGGTTGGCCGGGGTTGATGGCGTTGATCGCGGCCAGGGCGGGCCCGGCCAGCGCGGCGCGCGGCGGGCGCGCCATGGCGGCCAGCGTGGCCTGGCTCCAGGCCGCGAAATCCTGGTCGAGCATGGGCAGGTCCAGCGCCCATTCCCCCGGATAGTCCAGGATGGTGACGCGCCGCTTTTCGCGTTGCTTCGCGCCAGCGCGGCGCAGCACCCGGTCCAGCGCGCCGAGCGCCAGGCCAGGCGGCCTCTCCAGCGTCAGTTCAAGGGTGATGGCGCGGACGCTGTTGGTCGCTTCCGGCCAATGCGGGCTTTCGGCGCGCAGCGCGGCGAGGTTGGCCTCATAGGGAAAGGCCTCGATCGCCTGCACCGCGCCCTGCGGCGGCACGGGCCGCGCATGCACCAGGCGGCCCGTCCGCGCCGCCCCCCAGGCCGGGAAGGCCTGGGGCACGCGCGGCGCGATGCACAGCGCATGCACCAGCGCCGTGATGAAGGCGGTCTTGCCCGCCCGCGACAGGCCGGTGACGCAGAGGCGCAGGTCGCGGGCCAAGGGCGAGCCTCAGAAGATCCCGGGCTTGCTCTCCGCCAGGGTTCCCTTGGGCAGCGCCACGTTCAGCGCGGAGAGCTCACCCGCCTTCAGGCTCAGCACGCCCTCGGCGGCCTCGATGAAGCGGTTGGCCTCGCGCGCGGTGATGATGCCATCCGTCAGCGTCATGAACTTGCGGATATAGTCGGCCCGGCCGAAGGGCTTGGCGCCGCGCGGGTGGGCATTGGCCACGCCCAGCTCATCCACCTTCTTCGTGCCGTCCTTGAACAGGATTTCCACGCGCCCGCCGAAGGCCAGCGTGTCGGGGTCCTTCGAGTGGTAGCGCTCGGTCCACTCCGGCGCCTCGCGCGTCTCGATCTTGTGCCACAGCCGCACGGTGTCGGCGCGGCCGGCGCGCTTGGGCGCGTAGCTGTCCACATGGTGCCAGCTGCCGTCCTGCAGGGCGACGGCGAAGATGTACATGATGGAGTGGTCCAGCGTCTCGCGGCTGGCCTTGGGGTCCATCTTCTGCGGGTCGTTCGCCCCGGTGCCGATCACGTAGTGGGTGTGGTGGCTGGTGTGGATGATGATCTTCTCGATGCTGTCCCAGTCCTCGATGCCCTCGCGCATGCGGAAGGCGAGGTCGATCAGCGCCTGGGACTGGTACTCCGCGCTGTGCTCCTTGGTGTAGCTGTCCAGGATGGCGCGCTTGGGCTCGCCCAGGGCCGGCAGCGGCACCTGGTAGTAGTCGGGGTCATAGACCGTCTTGCGGCCCTTGCTGTCGGCCTGGGTGCGCCCGGCCAGCACCCAGGCGATGACGCTGTCCTCGCCCTCATAGATGGGGCTGGGCGCGCCCTCGCCGCGCATGCAGCGGTCCACGGCCTCCACGGCCAGCTTGCCGGCATGGGCGGGGGCATAGGCCTTCCAGGAGCTGATCTCGCCCTTGCGCGACTGGCGGAAGGAGATGGACGTGTGCAGCGCCTGCTGGACCGACTGGAAGATCACCTCCTGCTTCAGGCCGAGCAGCGTGCCGATACCGGCCGCGGCGGCGGGGCAGAGATGCGCGATGTGGTCCACCTTGTGCTCATGCAAGCAGATGGCGCGCACGAGGTCGATATGGATCTCATAGGCGGTGGCGAGGCCCCGGATCAGGTCGCGGCCGGACCGGCCCATGGCCTGGGCGGTGGCGAGGATCGGCGGGATGTTGTCGCCGGGGTGGGAGTAGTCGGCCGCCAGGAAGGTGTCGTGCATGTCCAGCTCACGCACCGCGGTCCCGTTCGCCCAGGCCGCCCATTCGGGGCTGACGGTGGTGCCGGCGGGCATGCCGAAGACGGTCGCCCCGCCCTCCTTCTTCTTGTGGCCCAGCGCCATGCCGCGCGCCGAGACCACCGGGCGGCGGTTGATGGCCGCGATCGCCACCGCCGCATTGTCAATGATGCGGTTGATGATCATGGCGGAGACGGCCTTCTCCACCGCCACCTTGTCGGTGGCCACGCCCGCGATCTTCCAGGCGAGCTGCTCCTCGCGCGGCAGCAGCGCCTTGGAGGGGTGGACCTTTACCGTATGCGTCTGCATGGACAAGCATTTCCTTCCGAAAAGCAGGCAGGTCAACGCTTGGCGATGCGTGCGCCCGCGCCTAGCCTGCTGAATATCGCGCGGGCGGAGTGTATCGGCCGCCCCGCGCATGGCAACTCTGGGGGCAAGCCGAAAATGGCGTTCGATCTGGTGGTCCGCGGCGATCTGGTGCTGTCGGACGGCATTCTGGAAGGCGGTTATGTCGCGGTGCGGGGGGCGTGATCGCCGCCATCGGCCAGGGGGCGCCGCCCGCCGCGGCCGAGACGGCGGATCATTCCGGCATGCTGGTCTTTCCGGGCCTGGTGGACGGGCACATGCACACCAGCAGCTCCACCGGCTGGCCGGGCATCGAAGGCGCATCCAGGACGGCCGCCGCGGGCGGCGTCACCACCTGCGTGGACATGCCCTATGACGTGCCCAAGCCCGTGACCGACGCCGCCATCCTGCGCGACAAGATCGAGCATGTGCACCGGCTGTCGCATGTGGACATGGCGCTCTACGGCACCATCCGGAAGGATGGGAATGTCGAGGACATCGCGGGGCTGGTGGAGGGGGGCGTCTGCTCCTTCAAGCTGTCCACCTATGAATACGACCCGGTGCGCTTCCCGCGCATCGACCACCCGACCATGCTGCGCGCCTTCGCCGAGATCGCGAAATCCAACCTCATGGTCGCGATCCACAATGAGGACCAGGAGCTGGTGGTGCGCCTGACCGAGCAGGCCAAGGCTGCCGGCGAGACCCACCCCATCATGCATTGCCGCACCCGCCCGCCGCTGTGCGAGACGATGGCGGACCTCGAGATCTTCGAGATGGCGCTGGAGACGGGGTGCCACGTCCATATCGCGCATTCCTCGCTGGCGCGCGGCTTCGACCTGGCGGACATCTTCCGCAAGCAGGGGGCCCGCACCTCGGGCGAGGCCTGCATCCAGTATCTCTGCATGACCGAGGAGGACCTTCTCCGCCTCGAGGGCTTCGGCAAGTGCAACCCCCCCTTCCGCACCGCCGAGGAGGTCGAGCGCATGTGGGTGGCGCTGGAGGCCGGCAAGATCGCCTATGTCTCGACCGACCACGCCCCCTGGCCGCGCGACCGCAAGGTCTACACCGGCGACATCTTCACGGTGGGTGCGGGCCTGACCGGCATGCAGTCCTTCGCGCCGCTGATGTTCACCCTGCTGGAGAAGCGCGGCCTGCCGCTGACCCATATGGCGAGCCTCTGCGCCGAGCGCCCCGCGCGCTTCCACGGCCTCTTCCCCAAGAAGGGTGCCATCCGCATCGGCTGCGACGCGGACCTCGTGGTGATGGAACGCGGCCGCTTCCCCTTCGACCCCGCCACCATCCAGGACCGCGAGGATGCCCGCTGGTCGCCCTATGAAGGGATGGAGATGACGGCGCGCGTGGCCTCCACCTATCTGCGCGGCGGCCGCATCTGGGACGGCAAGTCGGTGCTGGCCAAGCCCGGAACGGGCCGCTTCGTGCCCCGCCAGCACAAGGAATGCTTCCTCGGCTGAGATCACCGCCCGGTGACGGCCAGGACATGATTTCACCCAAGTGAAACAGACGGCCTGGGGGATGTTCGGCTAAGCGCCGACCGGACAATTCCCCAGGAGGTCTGATGTTGCTCCGCCGCATGTTCGCCGCCGCCGCGCTGGTCGCGGCCGGCTTCTCCCTCCCCGCCGCCGCGCAGACGCAGGATTGCCCGCGCGGCCAGCTCGACGCCCGCTTCTGCGACCGCGATGGGGACATGGTGGCCGATGTGCCGACCAACCCGCGCGACCTCGTGGACCCGTCCACCATCGTCTTCGCCTACACCCCGGTCGAGGACCCCGCCGTCTATCGCCGCGTCTGGCAGGAATTCCTGGACCACCTGGCGCGCGAGACCGGCCGCCGCGTGCAGTTCTTCGCCGTGCAGTCCAACGCCGCCCAGATCGAGGCGATGCGCGCCGGCCGCCTGCACGTGGCCGGCTTCAACACCGGCTCCAACCCGCTGGCCGTCAACTGCGCGGGCTTCGTGCCCTTCGCCATGATGGCCGCGCGCGATGGCCGCTATGGCTATGAGATGGAGATCATCGTCCAGGCCGACGGCCCCATCCAGCGGATGGAGGATCTGCGCGGGCGCCTCGTGGCCTTCACCTCGCAGACCTCCAATTCCGGCTTCAAGGCGCCCTCCGCACTGCTGGAAAGCCAGTTCAACCTGGTGGCGGACCGCGACTTCCGCACGGCCTTCTCCGGCCGGCACGACAATTCCATCCTGGGTGTGGCCAACCGCGACTATGACGCGGCGGCCATCGCCAACTCGGTGATGACGCGCATGGTGGCGCGCAACGCCGTGGACCCCGCGCGCATCCGCACCATCTACCGCAGCGCCTCCTTCCCCACGACGGGCTATGGCCACGCGCACAACCTGAACCCGCAGCTGGCCGAGCGCATCCGTGGCGCCTTCTTCAACTTCAACTGGGAAGGCACGGGGCTGCAGCGGGAATTCGCCTCGGCGCAGCCGCCGCAGGAGGTGTTCATCCCCATCACCTACCGTCAGCACTGGGAGGTGATCCGCCAGATCGACGCGGCGATGAACGTCTCCTACGCCTGCCGCTGACCGGCTGAACCTGCGGCCGCCGCCCGCGCCCGCGAAGGCGCCGGGCGGCGGCTTTCCTTTCGACTGGATCCGCCATGCCCGAGAATGCCCCTCCCCTCCTCGCCATCCATGGCCTGACGAAGCGCTACCCCACGGGCGACCTGGCGCTGAACGAGGTGAACCTTCTGGTGCCGCCGGGCCAGGTAATGGCGCTGATCGGCCCCTCGGGCGCGGGCAAGTCCACCCTGATCCGCTGCGTGAACCGGCTGGTGGAGCCGAGCGCGGGCCAGGTGGTGCTGGATGGGGAGGCGCTGACGACACTGAACCGCGGCGCCCTGCGGCGCGCACGCCGGCGCATGGGCATGATCTTCCAGGAATACGCGCTGGTGGAACGGCTGACGGTGATGGAGAACGTGCTCTCCGGCCGGCTCGGCTACACCGGCTTCTTGGCCTCCTGGTTCCGCCGCTTCCCCCGCCGCGACGTGGAGCAGGCCTTCCGCCTGCTGGACCGCGTGGGCCTGGCGCACATGGCGGACAAGCGGGCCGATGCGCTCTCGGGCGGGCAGCGCCAGCGCGTGGGTATCGTGCGCGCGCTGATGCAGGACCCGACGCTGCTGCTGGTGGACGAACCCACCGCCAGCCTCGACCCCAAGACGAGCCGGCAGATCATGCGGCTGATCGTGGAGCTGTGCGAGGAACGCGGCCTTGCCGCCATCATCAACATCCATGACGTGGCGCTGGCGCAGGAATTCGCGCGCCGCATCGTGGGGCTGCGCGCGGGCCGCATCGTCTTCGACGGCACCCCGGAGACGCTGGACGCGGCGGCACTGACCGCCATCTATGGCGAGGAGGACTGGTCGCGCACCATCCGCAGCGTCGAGGCGGAGGACAGCGTGGCGGAGCCTGTGGCGTGAGCGCCACCGCTTTCGACGCGGCCGCCGCCGCCCGCGCCTGGCGCCCGCCGCCGCTGATCTCGAACCCGCTGCTGCGCTATGCCATCTATCTGGGCGCGCTGGCCTATGTCGTGCTGGGTGTGGCCACCGTCGAGGTGAACTGGACCCGCGCCGCCGAGGGCATGGGCCGCGCCGCCGGTTTCCTGGGCGGCTTCTTCCCGCCCGATTTCGTGAGCAAGGGCGACGACATCTTCGAAGGGCTGATGGAAAGCCTGACGATGACGGTGGTTTCCACCGCGCTCGGCATCATCCTCTCCATCCCGGTGGCGCTGGGCGCCTCTCGCAACCTCGCCCCGCTGCCCGTCTATCTCTTCTGCCGCGGCATCATCGCCGTCAGCCGCACCTTTCAGGAGATCATCATCGCCATCGTCTTCGTGGCCATGGTGGGCTTCGGGCCGCTGGCGGGGATGCTGACGCTGACCTTCGCGACCATCGGCTTCATGGCGAAGCTGCTGGCCGAGGACATCGAGGACATCGAGCGCGCCCAGGCCGAGGCCGTGCGCGCCACCGGCGCGGGATGGTTCTCCTGGATCGCCTGGTCCGTGCTGCCCCAGGTGAAGCCGCGGCTGATCGGGCTGTCCGCCTATCGCCTCGACATCAATTTCCGTGAGAGCGCGGTGCTGGGCCTCGTGGGCGCGGGCGGCATCGGCGACACGCTGAACACCGCCTTCGACCGCTACGAGTTCGACACCGCGGCGGCCATCCTGCTCATCATCATCGCGATCGTGCTGGCCTGCGAATACACGAGCGGCTGGATCCGCCGGAAGGTGCAATAGCATGCCCATCCTCGAACGCGCGGGCGGACTGCCCGAATGGAAGCGCCGCACCACGGCGCAGGACATGCTGGTCTGGACGGGTTGGCTGGCGGGCGTCGCCCTGGCCGTCGCCTGTTTCCAGTTCATCTCCGACCGCACCATCTGGGCCTTCGTCTGGGACGCGCCGACGCAGGGCGCGGACCTGGTGTCGCGCATGTTCCCGCCGCGCTGGTCCTATGCGGAGCAGCTGTGGAAGCCGCTGTGGGACACGATCAACATCGCGACCCTGGGCACGCTGCTGGCCATCGTCATCGGCGTGCCGCTCGCCTTCCTGGCCGCGCACAACACCACGCCCTCCGCGCTGCTGGTGCGGCCGGTGGCGTTGTTCATCATCGTGGCCAGCCGGTCCATCAACTCGCTGATCTGGGCGCTGATCCTGGTCATCATCCTGGGGCCGGGCATGCTGGCGGGGATTCTCGCCATTGCGCTGCGCTCCATCGGTTTCATCGCGAAGCTGCTCTATGAGGCGATCGAGGAAATCGACCCCACCCAGGTCGAGGCCCTGCGCGCGGCGGGCGCCAGCAACCCGCAGGTGTTGGCCTGGGGGATGGTGCCGCAGGTGATGCCGGCCTTCGCGGGCATCAGCGTCTTCCGCTGGGACATCAATATCCGCGAGGCGACGGTCCTGGGCCTCGTGGGTGCGGGCGGCATCGGCATGCAGCTCGAAGCCTCCATCAACACGCTGGCCTGGCCGCAGGTGACGATGATCTTCCTCCTGATCCTGGGCATGGTCGCGGTGAGCGAATGGGTCTCGGCGCGGGTGCGGCACGCCATTATTTGATTGTCATCGAAATATCAAACTGAGGCGCGGCGCGGGGTGCTATATCCCGCGCCATGGACATTGAACGCGCCGCGCTGGGCTTCACCGCGCTGGGCCAGACCACAAGGCTGGAACTCATGCGCCTGCTGCTGGGGCGCGGGCCGACCGGGCTCGCGGCGGGCGAGATCGCGGCCGCGCTGGGCGCCACGCCCTCCACCCTCTCCTTCCATCTGCGCGCGCTGGAACAGGCGGGGCTGATCCGCCCCACCCGCATCGGGCGCAGCCTGGTCTATGCGGCGCAGGTCGCGGCGCTGCGCGAATTGCTGGCCTTCGTCGCGGAGGCCTGCTGCGACGGCGAGCCGGCGCGCTGCGGTGACCTCGCCACGCTTCTCCCCACAGCCGCGAAAGGGGCGCCCATGCCCGCCTTCAACGTGCTCTTCCTGTGCAGCCGCAACTCCGCACGCTCCATCATGGCGGAGGCCATCCTGAACAAGCTGGGCGAAGGCCGGTTCCGCGCCTTCTCCGCCGGCTCCGAGCCCTCGCCCGAGGGGCCCATGCCCGAGGTGGTCGCGCAACTCAGCGCGCTGGGCCACGACGTGTCGGGCCTGTCCAGCAAGTCCTGGAACCTGTTCATGGAGCCTGACGCGCCGCGGATGGATTTCGTCATCACCCTCTGCGACATCCTGGCCGGCCAGTCCTGCCCCGATTTCGGCGAGACCATGATCACCGCCGCCTGGCCCCTGCCCGACCCCGCAAAATTCACTGGCAACGCCGCCGAGCGCGCCACCCTGCTGAACGAACTCTATGCCGGGCTGCACCGGCGCATCGGCATCTTCACGAGCCTGCCCATCGCCGCACTCGACCGCATCGCGCTGAAGGCGCGGCTGGATGAGCTGGCGCATCCGGCGGGAGCCCGCGCGTGAAGGTCGGCATCAATGGCATGGGCCGCATCGGGCGGCTCGCGCTGCGCGCCGCGCTGGGTGCGGCCGAGCGCCAGAACAGCGACCCGCGCGCCGGCAACCGCCTGGACGTGGTCCATTTGAACGAGGTGAAGGGCGGCATCGCCGCCACCGCGCATCTTCTGGAATTCGACAGCGTGCAGGGCCGCTGGCGCGCGGAGTTCACTGCCGAGGACGGCGCCATCCGCGTGGATGGCCGGCGCATGGGCTTCTCCGAACACGCCAAGCCCGGCGACATCCCCTGGGGCGATCTGGGCGTGGAGGTCGTGCTGGAATGCACCGGCAAGTTCCTGACGCCCGAAACGCTGCAAGGCCATCTCGACCGTGGCGCGAAGCGTGTGATCGTGGCCGCGCCCGTGAAGTTCGACAGCGTGCTGAACGTGGTGGTGGGGGTGAACGAGCATCTCTACGACCCGGCGCGCCACCCCATCGTGACCGCCGCCTCCTGCACCACCAACTGCCTCGCGCCGGTGGTGAAGGTGGTGCATGAGGCCATCGGCATCCGCCACGGGCAGATCACCACCATCCACGACCCGACCAACACCAATGTGGTGGTGGACGCGCCGCACAAGGATTTGCGGCGCGCGCGCTCGGCCATGCTGTCGCTCCAGCCCACCACCACGGGCAGCGCCACCGCCATCGCGCTGATCTACCCGGAGCTGAAGGGCAAGCTGAACGGCCACGCCGTGCGCGCGCCAGTGCTGAATGCATCGCTGACCGACTGCGTGTTCGAGATGCGCCGCGAGGTCACGGTGGAGGAGGTGAACGCCCTCTTCGCCGAAGCCGCCGCCGGGCCGCTCGCCGGCATCCTGGGCTATGAGACGCGCCCCCTGGTCAGCGCCGACTACGCGCGCGACACGCGCAGCGGCACGGTGGACGCGCTCTCCACCATGGTCACCGACGGCACGCTGCTGAAGGTCTATGCCTGGTATGACAACGAGATGGGCTATGCCTGCCGCATGGTGGACCTGGCCTGCCACATGGAGTCCGTGGGCCTGTGAGGAACTACGCCACCGTCACCGCCGCCTATTGGGGCTTCACCCTGACGGATGGCGCCTTGCGGATGCTGGTGCTGCTGCATTTCTTCCAGCTCGGCTATTCGCCCTTCACGCTGGCTTTCCTCTTCCTGCTGTATGAGGCGGCGGGCATCGGCGCGAATCTGATCGGCGGGTGGCTCGCCACGCGCTTCGGCATCGCGCGGATGCTGGCGGTGGGGTTGTCGGCGCAGGTGTCGGGGTTGCTGCTGCTCTCGGCGGTGTCACCCTCCTGGGGGGCGGCGCTGTCGGTGGCGTGGGTGGTGGTGGCGCAGGGCGTCTGCGGCGTGTCGAAGGACCTGACCAAGACGGCCAGCAAATCGGCCATCAAGATCACGCATGACGAAGCGCGGCGCGAGGGCGGCGAAAGCCAACTGTTCAAATGGGTCGCCTTCTTCACCGGCAGCAAGAACGCCATGAAGGGCCTGGGCTTCTTCCTGGGCGGGCTGCTGCTGGAAGCTTTGGGCTTCCGCGGCGCGCTCTGGACCATGGCGGCGGCGTTGCTGCTGGTGCTGGCCTTCGTGCTGCTGAGCCTGCCACCGATGATGGGCAAGGCCCGCGCCTCGAAATCCGCGAAGGAGTTGTTCGCGAAGAATGCGGGCGTGAACCTGCTGGCCGCCGCGCGCGTCTTCCTCTTCGGCGCGCGCGACGTGTGGTTCGTGGTGGGGCTGCCGGTGTTCCTCTACGCCAGCGGCTGGACCTTCACGATGGTGGGCGGGTTCCTCGCGGTCTGGACCATCGGCTACGGCATCATCCAGGCGGCGGCACCCGCGGTGGTCCGACGGAGCGCGGACGGCCTCTCCACCGAAGTGCCGGCCGCGCGGAGCTGGTCGCTGGCGCTGGCGCTGGTGCCGGCGATCCTGGCCACGATGATGCTGGGCGGCGTGCCGCGCGCCGACCTCTTCGTGCCCATGGGCCTGTGCGTCTTCGGCGTGCTGTTCGCCGTGAATTCCTCGGTGCATTCCTACCTCGTGCTGGCCTATGCGGGCAGCGAGAAGGCGGCCGAGGATGTGGGCTTCTACTACGCCGCCAATGCGGCCGGGCGGTTCATGGGCACGCTGCTGTCGGGCCTGCTCTACATGGCGGGCGGCCTGGTGGCCTGCCTGCTGGGTGCCGCGGCCATGCTCGCCATCTGCTGGCTGGTCACGCTGGCGCTGCCCACGCGCCAGCCGCAACCCGCCTGATCAGCGCCGCCAATCGAAGGGCTGGGCGCGCGGAAGGCCGAGGTTGTCGCGCAGCGTGACGCCGTCGAACTCGCGCCGGAACAGGCCGCGCCTTTGCAATTCCGGCACCACCAGGCGTACGAAATCCTCGTAGCTGCCCGGCATGTGGGTCGCGGCCAGCACGAAGCCGTCGCAGGCGGCGCCCTCGAACCATTCCTGCATCTGGTCGGCCACCTGCGCCGGCGTACCGCTGAAGCAGGTGAATTCATGGATGGTGCCGCGGCGGCTGATCTCCACGAAGTCGCGCAGGGTCGGGTTGGTCTTGCCGCTGATGCGCACCACCCGGTCGCGGATGGCCTGCAGGCCCTTGATGCCGGCCAGCTCGTCATCGGTGAAGGCCTCGTCCATCCCCTTGGCGCCGAAGTCGTAGTTCAGCACCTCCGACAGCAGGGCCAGGCCATCAATGGGCTTGGCCAGCCCCTCGATCAGTGCGCGCTTCTCCGCCGCTTCTTCCTCGGTCTCGCCCACCACGCAATAGACGGCGGGGCAGAGGCGCACCGTTGCCGGGTCCCGCCCGGAAGCGGCAACCTGGTCCTTGAAGCTGGCATAGGAACGCTGCGCGGCGGTGATGTCCGGCGAGATCACGAAGACCAGATCCCCCCATTGCGCCGCGAATTTCTGGCCACGCCCCGACTGCCCGGCCTGGATCAGCACCGGCCTTCCCTGCGGCGTGCGCGGCACGGTGAAGGGCCCGCGCGAGCGGAAGTACTTCCCCACATGGTCCAGGCGCTTGACCTTCGCCGGGTCCGCGAAGATGCCACTCTCGCGGTCCTGGAGAATGGCGTCATCCGCCCAGCTGTCCCAATGCGACAGCACCACCTCCAGGAACTCATCCGCGCGGTCATATCGCAGGTCGTGCTCCAGATGCGTGGTGGCGCCCATGTTGTGCGCCTCGCTGTCGTTCAGCGAGGTGACGACGTTCCACGCCACGCGCCCGCCCAGCATGTGGTCGAGCGTGGCGAAGACGCGCGCCACATGGAAGGGCTCGTAATAGGTGGTGGAATAGGTGGCGCCCAGGCCCAGCCGCGTCGTCGCCAGCCCCATGGCCGTCAGGATGGAAACGAGATCCAGCTTCACCACCCGGATGCCGTGCCGCACCGCCTCGCCATGGTCGTGATTGAGAATGTCCGGCATGGCCAGGCGGTCGTCGAAGAAGGCCATGTGGAAGCGCCCGGCCTCCAGCGTGCGCGCGATGCGCTGGTAGTATTCGGGGCTGAGGTAGTCCTGCATCGTGGCCGGATGCCGCCAGGATCCCGGGTAGTTCGAGCAGTTCTGCGCCTGCAAAAAGGCGACAAGGGCCATCTGGCCTGGCCGGGCATGCGACATCGGGGCGTTCCTCAACAGATTTGCGCGGATCATCCCCCAGGCCGCGCGGCCTGACCAGTTGGCGCGAAGCGCCGTGACCACCATGCCACGCCGGCCCCGGCCAATGAGAGCACGCCGGCCAGCGCGAAGGCCGTGGTGTAGCCACCCATGGCGGTGCTCAGCAGCGCCAGCGCGGTGGGCCCGATCACCGCGCCGGTGAAGGTGAGCGAGAGCACCGCACCCGAGGCCGCCCCCTGCGCGCCCTCCGGCGCCAGCCGCACCGATTCCGCCACCAGCACGCCGTTCCAGCCGGTCGAGGTCGCGCCCAGCAGCACGAACAACAGCACGATCTTCCAGGTGGCCGCACCCGGCGCCAGCGGCAGCAGCGCGAAGAACAGCGTGGCGAACAGGCCGATCAGCACCAGCACGCGCAGCCCGCCCTGCCAGGCATCCGCCAGCACCGCCCAGCCGATGCGCGAAAACGCCCCCACCGCCTGGGACAGCCCCACCATCAGCCCGGCCGAGACCGGGTCCCAGCCGAAATCCAGCACCAGCATGGCCACCATGTGCGCGCCCAGCGCGATCTGGACCAGCGCATAGGCACCGCCCGTCACCGCCAGCGCGCGCAGCGCCGGCGCGTCGCGCAGCCGGAAGCGGGCCAGTGCGGCCGCCGCCGCGCCATGCCCCGCATCCCACCCCGCGCGCAGCGGCTGGATGGCCAACGCCAGCAGCACCAGCACCGCCCCGGCCCCCAGCAGACCCACGCGCCAGCCCGCGGCCTCGGCCACGCGCGGCAGGATGAGGCCCCCCAGCGCGACGCCCAGCGGCACGCCCATCTGCTTCACCGCGAAGACGAGGTTCCGGCGCGAGGCCGGCGCCAGCCGCCCCAGCAGTTGCGAGGCGGCGGGGTTGGTCAGCCCATAGGCACCGCCCAGCAGCGCCGAGGCGATGATGGCGATCCAGGGACTGGCACTCGCCAGCAGCGCCGCGCCACAGCCCGCGCAGACCAGTGCGAGCTGCGTGGTGCGCAACGGCCCCACCCGCCGCAGCACCGCCCCGCCCCGCGCCGAGGTCAGCGCCGCGAAGACATAGACCAGCCCCACCTGGTAGCCGATCATCGCCACCCCCACCCCGAAATCCGGCGCGGCCTGCGCCACCAGCACGGGCAGCGCGAAGACCGCCAGCGTGGCGAGCGACTGCGCGAGGCCCGTGACGGCCAGCGCGGCGCCAAGGCCAGCCGGCCGGCGGGAGTGGGAATGGCTCATGCGGCCAGTCGGGGAGAGGCGGGCATCAGCCCCGTAACCTCGCATGCACCCCTGGCGAAAACCAGCCAGCCGGGCCGCATGGACCCGGGAAGGATGCCCCGCATGTCCCGCAGCCGCCTCTTCTGGACCCTCTCCTGGCTCGCCGCCGGATGGATCGCCTGGGAATTCTTCTACTATTCCCAGTTCAAGCTGAATGGCGCGGAGGGCTCCATCGAGGGCGTCTTCCTGCCGCTTGCCAACTGGATCGGCGCGCCGGCGCTGGAGCCGCAGCTGCGCTGGGGCGTGGTGCTGCTGGAGATCGTGGCGGCGGCGCTGGTGCTGAACCAGCCCACGCGCCTGCTGGGCGGGCTGATGACGGTGGGGCTGATGGGCGGGGCCATCTTCCTGCACGTGCTGGGGCCCATCGGCATAGACCCCTATGACGATGGCGCGATGCTGTTCAAGGAGGCGCTGTTCACCCTCGCCATGGGCGTCTTCCTGGTGGTGGCGCACCGGAGCGACCTGCCGCGCCTGGTCCCGCGTGGCGCCGCGGCATGAACGCCCTGGCGTCGCCGGCGCGCGATGCGCGGCTCGACGCGCTGCGCGGCTGGCTGCAGGTGACGATCTTCATCTCCCACATCTCCGGCAGCGTGGCGGCCGCCTGGATCATCCATCCCGCCTGGGGCCTGTCGGACAGTTCCGAGCAGTTCGTCTTCCTGTCGGGCTTCGGCCTGGGCTCGGTCTTTCTCTGGAAGCAGGCACGGCAGGGCTTCGCCCAGGCCTGCCGTGACCTGTGGACGCGCATGGCGCGGCTGTGGCGCATGCACATGCTGGTCTTCATCAGCTTCGGGCTGATGGTGGCGCTGGCCTCCACCCGCTTCGATGTCGAGGTCTGGCCGCACGCCATCAAACGCCCGTGGGAGGCGCTGCTGGGCGGCGCGGTGCTGCTCTACCAGCCGCCCTTCATGGGCATCCTGCCGATCTTCCTGATGGCGATGGCGGTGCTGCCGGTCTTTTCCTGGCTGGCGGCGCGGCATGGCGCGCGGGCGCTCTGGCTGCCGGCCGCGATGTATGTGGTGGCGCAGTTCCTGCCGGCCGACTGGCCGGGGCTGGGCGGCACCACGCTGGCCTTCAGCCCGCCCGCCTGGGTCGCGCTGTTCCTGCTGGGCGCCTGGTTCGGGCGCCAGGCCCTGCGGCAGGGGCGGGCCGTCCGCTTCCACCCGGCGCTGCTGGCCGCGGCGATCACCATCCTGGGGCTGGGGCTGTGGATGCGGGTGACGGACACTTTGCCGCTCGTCCTCACCGGCAAGGAACAGCTGGCCCCGCTGCGGCTGCTGCATGCGCTGGCCCTCGCCTGGCTGGTGGCAGCCCTGGTGCCGATCGGCGTGGGCTGGGCGCGGGGGCGGCTGGGCCACGTGCTCGGCGCCATCGGGCGGCAGAGCCTGCCGGTGTTCAGCCTGGGCCTCTTCCTGTCCTACCTGGCGAGCCTCGCCCTGGCCGAAATGCCCGGCGCGCAACCCTGGCTGGAGCCCCTGCTGCTGGCCAGCGGCACCCTGGTGCTGGCGGGCTTCGCCGCGCGGCTGGACCGCCGCGCCCGGCCCGCCGTCGCCCCATCCGCGACGGTGGCGGGGCGCTGAGCGCGCCTTGGCGGCGGTGGGCATCGGGCGCACACTCGGGACCAAGACATCCGGAGGGCGCCATGCACATCACCACCATCGGCCGCGCGCCAATCGGCCCCGAGGCGGTGCCGGATTCGGCCGGCACCAACCTCTGGCGCGCAGACCCGGCCTTCGCGCGGCTGCTGCCGCTCTATCTGCCCGCCGACCTGCGCGCGGTGCTGGAACCGCGCCTGGACCAGCTCGGCGCCCTGGCCGGCGGCGCGCTGGACGGGCTCTCCGCCACCGCCGACCGCAACCCGCCCGAGCTGCACCACCGCAGCCGGCGCGGCGAGGACGCGCAGCACATCGAATACCACCCCGCCTATCGCGAGATGGAGCGCCTGGCCTTCGGCGAATTCGGCCTGGCGGCGATGAGCCACCGGGCGGGGGTGTTCGGCTGGCCCACGCCCCTGCCGCCGGCCGCGAAATACGCGCTCACCTTCCTCTTCGCCCAGGCGGAATTCGGGCTGCTCTGCCCGCTCTCCATGACCGACAGCCTGGCGCGCACGCTGCGCCGCTACGGCCAGCCGGAGCTGGTGGAACGCTATTTGCCGCTGCTGACCAGCCAGGACATGGACGCGCTGCACCAGGGTGCCATGTTCATGACCGAGCAGGGCGCGGGCAGCGACATCGCCAACACCGCCGTCACGGCCGCCCCCCGCAATGACGGCACCCATGCGCTGCACGGGGACAAGTGGTTCTGCTCCAACCCCGATGCGGAACTCGCCCTGGTCCTGGCGCGCATCGAGGGCGGGCCGCCGGGGCTGAAGGGGGTGGGCCTCTTCCTGCTGCCGCGCACCCTGCCCGATGGCACGCCGAACAGCCTCCGCATCGTGCGGCTGAAGGACAAGCTCGGCACGCGCAGCATGGCGAGTGGCGAGGTGCGGATGGAGGGCGCCCGCGCCTGGCTCATCGGCGACCCCGAGGCCGGCTTCAAGCAGATGGCCGACATGGTGAACAATTCCCGCCTGTCGAATGGCGTGCGGGCCGCGGGCATGATGCGCCGCGCGGTGGCCGAGGCGCTGCATGTCGCCCGCCACCGCCAGGCCTTCGGCCGGCGCCTCATCGAAATGCCGCTGATGCGCCGGCAGCTGGCGAAGATGCTGATGCGCGCCGAACAGGCCCGCACCATGGTCTTCCAGACCGCCGAGGCCTTGCGCCGCAGCGATACCGGCGAGGAGGCGGCGCGCCCGCTGCTGCGCATCCTGACGCCCCTGCTGAAATACCGCGCCTGCCGCGACGCCCGCGCCGTGACCGGCGATGCGATGGAGGTGCGCGGGGGCTGCGGCTACATCGAGGAATGGCCCGAGGCCAAGCTGCTGCGCGACGCGCATCTGGGCAGCATCTGGGAAGGCACGAGCAACATCGTGGCCCTGGATGTGCTTCGGGCGGCCAAGCGCGAGGGGTCGCTCGAGGCCCTCTCCGCCCATGTGGCCGCGCTGCTGGCCGAGGCGCCGCTGGAAGGCGCGGCCGAGGCCTGGGCGCGTGCGGTGGCACTGGCCGAACGCGCGGGCGGCGACGAGGCACTGGCCCGGGCGGCGGCCGGCGCGCTCTATCACCTCACCAGCGCGGCCGCGATGAGCTGGGAAGCCGCCCGCACCGGCGATGCCAACCGGGCGGCGCTGGCCGCCATGGTGCTGCGCCACCGCGTGCTGCCGCGCGACCCCCTTGCGCCGGAGGACCCGGACGCGGCGCGTCTCCCCGCCCTGCTGGACGCGGCCTAAGCCGCGCGGGCCGTCAGGTGACCAGGGCCAGGACCAGCGCCAGGCCCCAGAACACCAACGGCACGTAGAGCGCGCGCTCCGCATGCCACAGCAGCCGCTCCCGCAGCACGGCGGCGATCTGCGCCTTGGTGCCGGGCTCGGAGAGATAGGCCAGCGGCGGGTTCGCGCTGCGGAGCAACCCGTAGATCTCGGTGTCGCGCACATCGCGCCGCGGCACCCGCCAAGCCGCGACGAAGAGGGCCATCGCCACCAGGGTGGAGGCCGCCCCACCGACCCGCAAGGCCAGAACCGGGTCGAACATCAGGGAGCCCACCACCAGTACGACGGCGAGCGTCGCGAAGGCGCAGGCACGCCGGATGGACAGGTCCACGAGCGGTCTAAGGCGTGTCATGCTGATCCATATTGCCATCATGGCCCTTCCCGTCCAAGCGGAACCCTCCCCCTGTCCGAAGGCATTTTGCGGCCCATATCCTTTCCATCCAGGAAAGACAGGGATCGCTTCCATGCGTGCAGAACGTCGCACCCTCTTCGCCGGCTCGGCGGCCTTCGCCACGGCGCTGGCCCTGCCCGCGGCGGCCCAGGCGCCCGCCGCCGCCCCGGCGGCCACCCAGCAGGCCCCGGGCTTCTACCGCTTCAAGGTCGGTGGCTTCACCGTCACCACCGTGCATGACGGCTTCTTCCGCCGCCCGGTCGAGGGTTTCGTCCGCAACGCCCCCGCCGCCGAGGTCCAGGCCCTGCTGGCCGAACAGGGCATGCCGCAGGACACGCTGACCGTCCCCTTCACCATCACCTTCGTGGAAACCCCGCGCGGCCTCATCGTCTTCGACGCCGGCACGGGCGCGCAGATGGCCCCCACGGCCGGCATGCTGGCCGCCAACATGCGCGCGGCCGGCCTCGACCCCGCCCGGGTGAATGCCGTCGTGGTCAGCCATTTCCATGGCGACCACATCACGGGCCTGACCACCGCGCAGAACGAGGTGGTCTTCCCCAATGCCGAGATCGTCGTGCCCGCCGCCGAATGGGCCTTCTGGACCGATGAAGGCAATGCCGCCCGCGCGCCGGAGGGCCAGCGTGGCACCTTCGCCAACACCACCCGCCGCTTCGCCCCCTACCGCGCGCGCATCCGCCAGGTGGAGGACAATGCCGAGGTGCTGCCCGGCATCCGCGCCGTCGCGGCCCATGGCCACACGCCCGGGCACACCCTCTATCATGTGGCGGATGGCGACGGGCAGATGATGTTCCTGGCGGACCTCACGAACCGGCCCGAGGTGAACGCGCGCCGCCCCGACTGGCAGATCGTCTTCGACATGGATGGCGACGCCGCCGCCGCCACCCGCCGCCGCATCATGGACCGCGTGTCCAGTGAGCGGATGCGCGTGACGGGCTATCATTTCCCCTTCCCTTCCAATGGCATGATGGTGCGCGACGGCCAGGGCTATCGTTTCGCGCCGGCGGATTGGTCAGGGGTGGTGTAATCCCGCGCCGCAACATGGCATGTTCACACCGAAGCGGGCCGCGCCCATCCGGGGCGCGGCGCCACGCAGCGTGAGGACACCATGTCGGAACGGATTTTCGAGGATCGGCGCGCGGCCCTGGAAGAGGCCTTCTTCGCCCGCCACAACGAGGCCCTGCTGCGCCAGCTGCGCGAGAACGACTCCGCGCAGGGCACGCATGCGGCCCTGGCCGCGGCCTCCGGCATCAATGACGCCGCGGTGCTGGACCGGCTGACGGGCCTGGGCATCGGCGCCCAGACCTTCGCCGCCTTCGCGCTGGCGCCGCTGGTGATGGTGGCCTGGGCCGATGGCACCCTTTCCTCGGAGGAGCGCAGCGCGGTCCTCTCCGGCGCGCACAAGGCCGGGCTGAAGGCGGGTGATGTCGGGCACAAGCTGCTGGAACAATGGCTGGCCCAGCCGCCGGGCGCCGAGCTGCTGGCCGCCTGGAAGGCCTATGCCCATGCCCTGGTGGCGGACATGCCGCTCGACCAGCGCCACGCCCTGCGCGACGTGGTGCTCGGCCAGGCCGAGGCCGTGGCCGACGCGGCCGGCGGCTTCCTGGGCCTGGGCAACCGCGTCTCGGCCGTGGAGCGCAAGCTGCTGGGTGAGCTGGCCGCCGTGTTCGAGGGCTAGCGTTTGACCGCCCCTGGCGAATGGCCAGGGGCGTGGTTCAGCCGGGAGCCAGATGCTCCTTCAGGCGCGGCATCAGCTCCACCAGGTTGCAGGGGCGGTGCCGCGCATCGAGCTGCCAGACCAGGATATCGTCCCAGGCATCCTTCACCGCCCCGGTGCTGCCCGGCAGGGCAAACAGGTAGGTGCCGCCCGCCACGCCGCCGATGGCGCGCGACTGCATGGTGGAGGTGCCGATCTTCTGGTAGCTCAGCATCCGGAACAATTCGCCGAAGCCCGTGATTTCCTTCTCCAGGACACGGGCGAAGGCCTCGGGCGTCACGTCGCGGCCGGTGATGCCGGTGCCGCCGGTGGTGATGACGCAATCCACCTGCGGGTCCGCGATCCAGTCGCGCAGCTTCCCGGCGATGAGGTCGGCCTCGTCGCGCAGCAGGGCGCGGTCCACGAGCTTGTGGCCTGACGCCTCGATCCGCGCGGCGAGCGCGTCGCCCGAGCGGTCGGTGGCGAGATCCCGCGTGTCGGAGACCGTCAGGATGGCGATGTTCACCGGCACGAAGGTGCCGTTCGGATCAATGGGCATAAGCCCTAGTTGGCGAGGCGCGGCCGCTCGCGCAACATGGCCGTGACCTCGTCGGTGCCGGAGAAGCGCGGGAACTCCCCGGCCGCCAGCGCGTCCAGGCTGGGCGTGGGCAGGTCGAGCCGGCTCGCGTAGATCCAGGAGAAGGTCAGCACGCGACGGACGAAGGCGCGGGTTTCGGCCACGGGGATGCTCTCGATGAAGAGCATCGGGTCCTCCGCATGGGCGATGGAGTTCAGCCACCGCGACAGGTTTCCCGGCCCCGCATTATAGGCCGCCAGCAGCCGGATCAGGTCGCCGCCCACCGCCTGCTGCCGCGCCAGGTAGTGCAGGTAGCGCTGCCCGATCTCCAGCGAGAAGGCCGGGTCATGCAGGCGCCGCACCCCGGCGCCACGGCGCAGCGAGGGGTCGCCCGCCACATAGCTGGCGGTGGCGGGCATGATCTGCAGCAGCCCGCGCGCCCCGGCGCGCGAGACGGCGTTCGGGTTGAAGCGGCTTTCCTGCAAGGCCAGCGCGTAGAGCAGCGAGGGGTCGAGGCGGAAGCCCGAGGGCGGCATCAGGGTGGGCAGCGGGTAGCGCGCGGAATCCCGCGCGAGGCTGCCCTCGCTCGGCAAATCCTCGGCGGCGAGCGAGGCCAGTTCGGTGAAGCCCGCGCGCTGGCTCACGGCCAGGATGCCTTGCAGCATGCGTGGGTTGTTGCGGGCGCGGCGGTGCAGCAGGCGCAGCTCCGCCTCCGCGCGCTCATGCTGGCCGATCTGCAACAAAGCGAGGGCGCGCCATCCGCCCGCCGTCTCGGCGATGGCCGCGGCGAGCAGAGCCGCGGTGCCGCCATCCTCCACATCGCGCTCCCAGGCCAGGCCGGGCGGCAGGCCCAGCGCGCGGCGGGCGATCATGCCATGGAAGGTGCGCGTCTCCTGCGCGGCCAGCAGCATCCAGGGCGCGTATTGGGCCGGGCGGCGGGCGCGGACGGCGGCGCGGGCGGCCCAATAGGCGGATGAGGCGCGCAGGGCGGAAGCGGCGCGGTCGGAGCGGGCCGCGCGCTCGAAATAGGCGAAGGCGGCCGCGTAATCCCCGCCCGCCCAGGCCGAAAGCCCCGCCTGGTGGGCGGCGGCGGGGTTGGCGCCGTCGAGGCCCAACGCCTCCTCCGAGAGGCGCCGCGCCTCGGCATGGTCGCCCTGGCGGAAGACGACCTGCGCGATCTCGGCGCGCAGCTGGGCGCCATAGCCAGGGCCGATGCCCGCCGTCGAGGTGACGGCGCGCAAAGCGAGGTCCGGCCGGCCCTCGGCCAGGCGGCCCTGCACGGCGCGGTCCAGCGCGGCGCGGCGGACCAGGGCCGCGCTCGGGCGCTGATCTTCCGGAATTTCGGTGGGCGCGGCCTCGCCCGCCTCGGCGGGCGATGGCGGCGCGGCGGCGCCCCTGGGCAGGCGCGCGATCAGGGTGGCATGGATCGCCGGCGCATCGGGCAAATCGGCGTGTTCGAGCAACCAGGCGTGCAGAACCGACGCCGAGGGCGCGCCCCCGGGGCGCAGCAGCCGCTTGGCCAGCAGATGCCCGTGCAGGCGCCGATCGGCGACGCGGTCGGCCTCGCGCTGGGCGGCGGCGCTGTCGCCGCGGGCCTGCGCCTCGAAGGCACGGCGCAGCCGGGCGGCATCCGCCGTGGAGAGCGGCTGCGGGAGGGAGGACGCCTCCATAGACGCCGCGACCCGCACACGAGAGGGGGCATCTTGTGGGGCGGCCCGTTCCGCGAATGCCCCGCAGGGCATGGTCACGACCATGGCCATGACGGCGGAAGCGGCCATGGCGCAACGGGCCAGAGGGCTCATCGCGCTCATGGCCCGGCAGGGGTAGCAACCCGTTCTCCGCCTTGGCAAGCGATAATCCTGAAGAAAAGCCGAAGACGGGAAGATTCAACCAGCGGCTGTGGTGAAGTTAATCCCGACCCTGACCATTCGCCACATTCTCGCCATCTTCTATGCTGCGTCGCAACAACAGCAGATCGGCCCAGGCATCGCGTTTGGCCAGCGGGTTACGCAGAAGATAAGCCGGATGTAGTGTCGGAAGCGCAGGAATGACTTGGCCGTCAAATAACGATACTTGATGCCACCGACCGCGCAGCCGGGTGATGCCCTCGCGCTGGCGCAGCAGCCCCTTGGCCGCCACACCCCCCGCCAGCACCAGGAAACGCGGCCGCGCCAGGGCCACATGGCGCAGCACGAAGGGCAGGAAGAGGTTCAGTTCCGCATCCGTCGGCGTGCGGTTTCCGGGCGGGCGGTAGGGCAGGATGTTGGTGATGTAGAGGCTCTCCTCCCGCCCCAGCCCGATGGAGGCGAACATCCGGTCCAGCAGCCGGCCCGAGGCGCCGACGAAGGGGCGGCCCAGCCGGTCCTCCTCGGCGCCCGGCGCCTCGCCCACCACCATCACAGGTGCGCCCACCACGCCGTCCGCGAAGACCATGTTGGTCGCGGTCTCGCGCAGGGGGCTGCCGGTGAAGCGGGCCATGGCCTCCCGCAGCGCCTCCAGGCTGTCGGCACCGGCGGCGAGGGAAGCGGCCTCCTCCTGCACCGGCGCGGCGGGAGGCGGCGCGGCAAGGGGCGCCGAGGGCGGTCGCGCGGGCGGGGATGGCGGCGGGACCGGCCGCGCGGCGGCGCGATCGAGCGCCAGGGGCATGATCGCCTCATCCGCCCCCATGGCGACCTGCCAGGCAAGTGCCGCGATCAGGGCTTGGCGTTCCGCCTCCATCGGCCACTTCTAGCGTCTGATCGGCTTCCGTGAAACCGCCGCCCGCGCTACCAGACCCGGGCTTTTTTGCAGCGCCGGGCGGAGGAAGGCCCCGTTCGGGCGTTGTGCGAGGGAAGAATTGCGCCGGTCCCGCCTGGGGCCGGCCTCAGTGGGGAAAGGTGCCGGACATGGATGAGCAGCGCGAAAGCATGGAGTTCGACGTCCTGATCGTGGGCGCGGGGCCCGCGGGCCTGGCCGCCGCGATCCGGCTGAAGCAGCTCAACCCCGATGCCGCCGTCTGCGTGGTGGAGAAGGGCGGCGAGGTGGGTGCGCACATCCTTTCGGGCGCCGTGCTGGAGCCCCGCGCGCTGGATGAACTGATCCCCGACTGGCGCGAGGACCCGCCGGCGCTGGCGACGCCCGCCGGCGAGGACCGCTTCATGCTGCTGACCGAGAAGCGCGCCTTCAAGCTGCCCACGCCGCCGCAGATGAACAACCACGGCAACTACATCGTGAGCCTGGGCAATGTCGCGCGCTGGCTCGGCGCCAAGGCCGAGGCGCTCGGCGTCGAGATCTATCCGGGCTTCGCGGCGTCCGAGACCATCATCGAGGACGGCCAGGTGCGCGGCGTCGTGGCCGGCGTCATGGGCATCCTGAAGAATGGCGAGAAGGGCCCGGACTACCAGCCCGGCATGGAGCTGCGCGCCACCTACACCCTGTTCGGCGAGGGCTGCCGCGGCAGCCTGACCAAGCGCCTCTTCGAGACCTTCAACCTCCGCGCCGACTGCCAGCCGCAGACCTATGCGCTCGGCATGAAGGAGCTTTGGGAAATCCCGAAGGAGAAGCACAAGCCCGGCCTCATCTGGCACAGCACGGGCTGGCCGCTAAAGTCGGACACCTATGGCGGCTCCTGGCTCTACATGCTGGGCGAGAACCTGGTCTCCATCGGCTTCGTGGTGGGGCTCGACTATCCCAACCCCTGGCTCTCGCCCTTCGACGAGTTCCAGCGCTTCAAGACCCACCCGGAGGTGCGGAAGATGCTGGAGGGCGGCAAGCGCATCTCCTACGGCGCGCGGGCGCTGAACGAGGGCGGGTTCCAGGCCATCCCGAAGCTCGTCTTCCCCGGCGGCGCGCTGATCGGCGACGGCGCGGGCTTCCTGAACGTGCCCAAGATCAAGGGCACGCACACGGCCATGAAGTCCGGCATGGTGGCGGCCGAGGCGCTGGCGGAGGCGCTGGCGCAGGAGGCGCGCCCGCCCGTGCTCGACGCCTATCCCGAGAAGCTCGCGCAATCCTGGGTGTGGACGGAGCTGAAGGGTGTCCGGAACATCCGCAACGGCTTCGCCAAGTTCGGCTTCTGGGGCGGCATGGCCAATGCGGCGTTGGACACCTACGTCTTCCGCGGCAAGGCGCCCTGGACGATGAAGCACCACCAGGACCATGAGAGCTTGAAGAAGGCCGCCGACGCACCGCGCATCGCCTATCCCAAGCCCGATGGCGTGCTGACCTTTGACCGCCTCTCCTCCGTGTTCCTGTCCAACACCAATCACGAGGAACACCAGCCCGCCCACCTGGTGCTGAAGGACCCCTCCAAGTGGCTGCCGGAAAACTGGGAGAAGTTCGCGAGCCCCGAAAGCCGCTACTGCCCCGCCGGCGTCTATGAGGCGGTGGGCGTGGAGGAGGGCAAGCCCGCGCTGGTGATCAACGCGCAGAACTGCGTGCATTGCAAAACCTGCGACATCAAGGACCCCACCCAGAACATCGACTGGCGCACGCCCGAAGGCGGCGGCGGGCCGAACTATCCGGGCGGCATGTGAGGCGCGCGCGGGGGGCGCCGTGACAATCCGTCACTTCGCAACCCCGCATCCCCGGCGCACAAGCTCTTGCATGTGCCCGGTGATTCGCCGCCGGGCCCGCCGGAAGGAATTCACATGACCAACACCCTCACCCGCTATGCGCCGCATGTGCTGAGCGTCCTGCGCGTCGTGGCCGCCTTCATCTTCCTGCTGCACGGCACGCAGAAGCTGCTGGGCATTCCGGAGGCGGCGCGCGGCATGCCCGAATTCCTCTCCCTGCTCTGGGTGGCGGGCGTGCTGGAGATCGTGGGCGGCGTGCTGCTCATCCTCGGCCTCTTCACGCGGCCCACCGCCTTCGTGCTGTCGGGGCTGATGGCCTTCGCCTATTTCATGGCGCATGCGCCGCGCAGCATCTTCCCCACGCTGAATGGCGGTGACGCGGCCATCCTCTACTGCTTCGTCTTCCTCTATCTGGTCTTCGCGGGCCCGGGCCCGTGGAGCCTCGACGCAAGGCGCCGCTGATGCCCCTCCTCTCGCTGCTGCGCCAGGGCATGGTGCTGTCGCTGGGCTGGATCGTGGCGGCGACGCTGGTGCTGCGCCACCACGGCTTCCTCTGGGCCCTGCTGCTGGTCGTCATCTGGGCGGCGCTGATCGTGCGCTTCCAGCGCAGCACGGTGGCGCATGCCCGCGCCATCGCCGAGGAGCGTCAGCGGCGGGAGAAGGCCAAGTGAACCTCATCGAGGCCGCGCAGGCGCTGGACCGGCTGGGCTTCATGCCCAGCAAGTCCGGCAACCTGTCGCTCCGCACGGCCCGGGGGTTCGTCATCACGCCCTCTGGCCTGCCCTATGAGGCGCTGACCGAGGGCGAACTGGTGGAGCTCGACATCACCGGCGCGGTGATCGGCGGCCTCCGCAAGCCCTCCTCCGAATGGCGGCTGCACCAGGCCATCTACGCCGCCCGGCCCGACGCCATGGCGGTGGTCCACACCCACAGCCCGCGCGCCACCGCGCTCGCCTGCGCGCGGCGCGACATCCCGCCCTTCCACTACATGATCGCGCTGGCCGGCGGCGACGACATCCGCTGCGCGCGCTACGCCACCTTCGGCACGCCGGAACTGGCCGGGGCCGCGATCGAGGCGCTGGAGGGCCGCCGCGCCTGCCTGCTGGCCAATCATGGCGTGGTGGCCATCGGCCAGGACATCCGCGCCGCCACCACCCTCGCGCGCGAGGTGGAGAACCTGGCCGGGCAATACCTCGACATGCTGGCCGCGCGCCTCGAACCGGCGCTGCTCACGCCCGCCGAAATGGAGGCGGTGCGCGACCAGTTCGAGGGCTATGGCCAGCGCCTGCGTCTCCCTTTGGGTCCCTCGCCGCAGGCCATCTCACGCCCCGGTTGAGCGCCCGCCGGCGCTTGATGCAAGCCGGCAACACTGTGGCAATTCGGTGTGAATTTCGGCGCGTCACCATGGCGCGGGTCCATGCTGCGCTGCTACATTACATGCATGGCTCACCGCCGCCCTGGCCCCCCTCAGAACCGTCGCCTCCCGCCCGCCGCATGGCTCGCCACGGGCCTGCTCGCGGCTGGGCTGCTGGCGGGCTGCGGCACGCTTCCGGGCGGCACGGTGGACCGCAGCGCGCGCATCGCGGCCATCAGCACAGCGCCCCCGCCCGGGGCCAGCGCCTTCGGCCGTTTCCTGGTCGGGCGCTTGGCCGCAGAGGAGCAGGATGACGGCATCGCGGCCGACGCCCTGCTGCTGACGCTCCAGGCCGAACCCGAGCAGCGCGAGGTCCTGCAACTCGCCTTCCAGGCGGCGCTGATGGATGGGCGGCCGGATGCGCTGCGCCTGGCGCGGCGCCTTCCGGACAACCTCTCGGCACAACTCGTGCTCTTTGGCTCCGAGATCGTGGGCGCGCGCTGGGACCGGGCCGAGGCCCGCGTCCGCGCCCTGCCCCGCCCCGGCGCGGTGCAGAGCCTGCAGCCCGTCCTCACCGCCTGGGCCCTGGCCGGGCGCGGCCAGACCGATGCCGCGCTGGCGCTGCTGCGCCCGCTGGCCGATGGTGGCCGACTGCGCGCGCTGAACGCGCTGCACGCGGCGCTGATCGCCGACATCGCGAACCGCCCCCGCGACGCCGAGCGCTTCCTGCGCATCGCCATGGCGGACCAGCCCGACCCCACCCTGCGGATGAGCCTGTTGGCCGCGGGCATCCTCAATCGCTCGGGTCGGACCACGGAGGCCCAGCGCCTGCTCGACGGGCTGGCCGCCTCGCACGAGGACATGGCGCTGGCCGCCCAGGGCGCCGCCCGCGCCCAGGTGCTGGGCAGCCGCGCCATCGCAGGCCCGGCCGATGGCGTTGCGGAAGCCTATGTGGCGCTGGGCGCCGCCCTGCGCGGCCATGGGCTGGAGGAACTCTCGGGCACGCTGGCGCGCCTGGCGCTGCGGCTGCGGCCCAGCTTCGGCCCGGCGCTGATGCTGCTGGCCGACACGCTCTCGGAGGCCGAGCGCCACGAAGCCGCGCTGATGGTGCTGGAGCGCGTCGCCGCCAGTGACCCCCTGCATGCCCCGGCCCAGCTGCGCCGCGCCCTCCTGCTGGACCGGCTGGAACGCCTGCCCGAGGCGGAGCGCCTGCTGGCCGAGCTCGCGGCCGCCCATCCCGGCCAGCCCCAGCCCCTGTTGCACCTGGGCGACATCCTGCGCCGGCGCGGCCGCTTCGCCGAGGCGGTGCGGGCCTATGACGCGGCGCTCGCCCGGCTGCCCGAGGTGCGGGAACAGGATTGGCAGATCTTCTACGCCCGCGGCATTTCGCGGGAGCGCGCCGGTGACTGGCCCGGCGCGGAGCAGGACCTGCTGCGCGCGCTCAGCCTCTCGCCCGACCAGCCCTATGTGCTGAACTATCTGGGCTTCAGCTGGGCCGACAAGGGCATCAACCTCGACCGCGCGCGGGAGATGCTGGAACGCGCCCTGGCCCTGCGCCCCGAGGACGGCAACATCGTGGACAGCCTGCGCTGGGCGATGTTCCGCATGGGCGACTACCCGGCGGCCATCCTCTGGCTGGAGCGCGCGGTGGAGCTGGAGCCGCGCAACGCCACCATCAACGACCACCTGGGCGATGCCTACTGGATGGCCGGCCGCCAGAACGAGGCCCGCTTCCAATGGAGCCGGGCGCTCTCCATGGAGCCGGGCCCGGTGGAGGCCGCCCGCCTCACCACCAAGCTCGCCCAGGGGCTGGCCATGCCCTCCCTGCCCCGCGCCGCCAGCCGCTGACCCGCCCCATGACGCTGGAAGAGGCCGCGCCGGCCAAGGTGAACCTGTTCCTGCACGTCACCGGGCGGCGGGCGGATGGGTACCACCTGCTGGACAGCCTCGCCGTGTTCGGCCCGGCGGCCGATCTGCTGACAGCAGCGCCCGCCGACGGGCTGAGCCTGACCCTGGACGGCCCCTTCGGCGCGGCACTCCAGACGGAGCCCGACAACCTCGTGCTGCGCGCCGCGCGCGCCCTGGCCGCCGCCGCCGGGGTGGCGCCACGCGCCGCGCTGACGTTGCGAAAGCATCTGCCCGTGGCCTCGGGAATCGGCGGGGGTTCGGCCGATGCGGCGGCCGCGTTGCGCCTGCTGAACCGGATGTGGGGCGCGGGGCTGGATGACGCCGCGCTGCGGGCGCTGGCCGCGCCGCTGGGGGCGGATGTGCCGGTCTGCGTGGCCTCCACCCCCGCGCGGATGCAGGGGGTGGGTGAGCTTGTCTCGCCCGGGCCGCGCCTGCCCCCCTGTGGGCTGCTGCTGGTGAACCCGGGCGTGCCGCTGGCCACCCCCGCGGTCTTCCGCGCCCGCGCACCGGGCTTCTCGGCCGAGGCCCGCCTGCCTGCCGCCTGGCCCGACGCCGCCGCCATGGCCGCCGACCTCGCGCATCTCACCAACGACCTGGAGGCCCCGGCCCGCGCCCTTTGCCCCGAAGTGGGCGAGGTGCTTTCGGCGCTGGCCGCCCTGCCCGGCGCAATGCTGGCGCGCATGAGCGGGTCCGGCGCCACCTGCTTCGCCCTGTTCGCCACCCCCGCCGAGGCACGGGCGGCGGAGGGGCTTCTTCCTGCCCAGTGGTGGCGCAGCGGCGGGGGGCTTTACGGCGGGGCCGAAGCCTCGCTACACGCTCCCGGCGCGGCTGGGGTGTAGCCAAGCGGTAAGGCAGCGGTTTTTGGTACCGCCATTCCTAGGTTCGAATCCTAGCACCCCAACCAGCCGACTTCGGAACATGCCGCGTTGACGCAGCCCGCTCGCCATTGCCGACAGCGGGATGCGGTGATTCCTCCTCCACGCATCCCGACCTGGAGCAGCATCCGCTAGAGCGGGATGCGTTGAGGTGGATCACCGAGAACGCTGAATCCCGCTCTCAACAAAGGTGAGAGCAGGCTGCGTGAACGCATGTGAACGCAGCATGCTCTAACGGCTGATGGCCTGGTAGGCCGCCAGCGCCGCCATATCCAGCAACTGGTTCACGCCCGACCCGGTGGGGACGATCTGCGCCGGGTGCGACAGCCCCATCAGCACCGGCCCGATGGTGGTGGCGCTGGTGAGGTGCGGCACCGCCTTGGTCAGGATGTGGGCCGCGTGCAGGCCCGGCATCACCAGCACGTTCGCCGGCCCGGTCAAGCGGCAGAAGGGGTAGAGGCTGGCGCGCAGGTTCGCGTCCAGCGCCACATCCGCGCCCATCTCGCCATCGTATTCGAAATCCACGCCCTCGGCGTCCAACAGCTTCACCGCGTCGCGGATGCTGCCCGGGATGCTGCCCTTCGGGTCGCCAAAGGTGGAGAAGGAGAGGAAGGCCACCCGCGGCGTGAGGCCCAGCCGCCGCGCCACCACGGCCGAGCGCGTCGCGATGGCGGCCAGCGTCGCGGCATCCGGCCGCTCATGGATGGCGGTGTCGGCCACCAGCACGGTGCCCGAGCGCCGCGCGATCATCATGGTCATGCCGAACAGCACGCCCTCGGCGTCCAGCGCCATGCGCACGCCTTCCAGCGCCACGGAGTAGCTGCGCGTCTCGCCGGTGATCAGCGCATCCGCATCGCCCATGCCGACCATGCAGGCGGCGAAGACGTTGCGGTCATTGTTCACCAGGCGCTGGATGTCGCGGTAGAGGAAGCCGTCGCGCTGGCGCTTGGCGTAGAGCCAGTCCGCGTAGCGCGAATTGGAGGAGGAGAGGCGCGCATTGTGCACCTCGATCCCCTCCGGCAGCCGCACGCCGATGCCGGCGACCGTCGCGTGGATGCGCTCCTCGCGGCCCACCAGGATGGGGGTGCCATAGCCCGCGTTCACGAAGGCGATGGCGGCGCGGATGACGGCCTCTTCCTCGCCCTCGGCGAAGACCACGCGGCGGGGGTTTGCGCGCACCTGCTCATGGATGGCTTCCAGCGCGTTGGCGGCGACGTCCAGGCGATTGGTGAGTTCCCTCGCATAGCGCGCAGGGTCCATCAGCGGCTTGCGCGCCACACCCGAGCGCACAGCGGCTTCCGCGACGGCCACCGGCACGCGGCTGATGAGCCGCGGGTCGAAGGCGTTGGGGATGATGTATTCCGGCCCGAAAACAAGGCGCTTGCCCGCGCCCGAGCGTGCCACTTCCTCCGGCACCGCCTCGCGCGCCAGTTCGGCCAGGGCCTGGGCGGCGGCCACCTTCATCGCGTCGTTGATGGTGGAAGCCCGCACATCCAGCGCGCCGCGGAAGATGAAGGGGAAGCCCAGGACGTTATTGACCTGGTTGGGATAGTCCGACCTTCCCGTGGCGATGATGCAGTCGGGCCGCGCGGCCTTGGCTTCCTCGGGCGTGATCTCGGGGTCGGGGTTGGCCATGGCGAAGATGATGGGCTTGTCGGCCATGGCGCGGATCATGTCCTGCGTCAGCGCGCCCTTCACCGAAAGGCCGAAGAACACGTCCGCCCCTTCCAGCGCCTGGGAGAGGGTGCGGGCCTTGGTCTCGACCGCATGGGCCGATTTCCACTGGTTCATGCCCTCGGTGCGGCCGCGATAGAGCACGCCCTTGGTGTCGCACATGGTGATGTTCTCGGGCCGCATCCCCATGGCGCGCAGCAATTCGGCGCAGGCGATGGAGGCGGCACCAGCGCCGTTGATCACCAGCCGCGTGGTGGCGAGGTCACGCCCCGTCAGATGCGCGGCATTGATCAGGCCGGCGACGGCCACGATGGCCGTGCCGTGCTGGTCGTCATGGAAGACGGGAATGTCCATCAACTCGCGCAGCCGCTGCTCGATCACGAAGCATTCCGGCGCCTTGATGTCTTCCAGGTTGATGCCGCCGAAGCTGGGGCCCAGGAAGCGCACGCAGTTCACGAACTCGTCCACATCCTCGGTGTCGAGGCAGAGGTCCATGCCGTCCACATCGGCGAAGCGCTTGAACAGCGCCACCTTGCCCTCCATCACCGGCTTCGACGCCAGCGCGCCCAGATTGCCCAGGCCCAGCACCGCCGTGCCGTTGGAGACCACGGCCACGAAATTCCCCTTCGACGTATAGTCGTAGGCCAGCGCCGGGCTGCGATGGATGTGCAGGCAGGGCTCGGCCACGCCGGGGCTGTAGGCGAGGCTGAGGTCGCGCGCCGTGACGAGCGGCTTGGTCAGCCGCGTCTCCAGCTTGCCGGGGCGGCCGGCGGCGTGCATGGCCAGCGCCTCCTCGCCCGTGACGCGCGCCGTGCGGGTGTCCTTGGGGGGTGTGGGGCGCGCGTCGGACATGCGTTTGCTTCCTCGGTGGGTTTGCTTGTCATTCTTGTAACCCTCCATGGCCGCGCTGCGAAGCGACCCCTTCGCGGACCCAGCCCGCCCCGCTAAAGCTGCGCGGTGCAGCATCGCGTGACAGCTTCGGGCGCCACGCCCGCCATGGCCCAATGGTTCGCCGCGAAGGAGCAGGCCGGCAGCGCCCTGGTCTTCTTCCGCATGGGCGATTTCTACGAACTCTTCTTCGAGGATGCCGAGGCCGCCGCCGAAGCGTTGGGCCTCGCCCTCACCCACCGGGGCGAACACCAGGGCCACCCCATCCCCATGTGCGGCGTGCCGCACCACAGCCACGAATCCTACCTCGCGCGCCTGATCCGCCGGGGTTTCCGGGTGGCGATCTGCGAACAGATGGAGACGCCCGAGGAAGCCAAGGCCCGCAAATCGGCCACGTTGCGGCGCGAGGTGGTCCGCATCATCACCCCCGGCACCGCGACCGAGGAAGCCCTGCTGGACGCCGCCCGCCCCGCCTGGCTGCTGGCCCTTGTGCGCGGGGGGGCGGCCTGGCTCGATGTTTCCACCGGCGCCTTCCACACCCAGGATGCGCCCGAGGTCGCCGCGCTGGTCGCGCGCCTCGCGCCCGCCGAAATCCTGGCGGAGGACGGGCTGGAGCTGGAAGGCGCCACCCCCGCCTTGGTGCCGAAGGACGCGCCGGGGCGGCTCGCCGAGGCGCTGGGCGTCGCCTCGCTGGAAGGCTTCGGCCAGTTCAGCCCGGCCGAAATCGCCGCCGCCGCCATGGCCGTGGACTATGTGCGGGGCGTGCAGAACGGCGCCCTGCCGCGCCTCGCCCCGCCCATGCCCGAGGGCGCGCGCGGCGTGCTGCTGCTGGACGCCGCCACCCGCCGCAGCCTGGACATCCTGGACGGCCCGCGCGACGCCTCGCTGCTGGCGGCGGTGGACCGCACCCTGACCGGGCCAGGTGCCCGGGAACTCGCCGCGCGGCTGGCCGCACCCCTGGATAACCGCGCCGCCATCCGCGCCCGGCATGACGCCGTCGCCCTGCTGCTGGAGGACGGCACCCGCCGCGCCGGGCTGCGCGCCGCGCTGAAGGGCGCCCCCGACATGGCCCGCGCGCTGGGCCGACTTTCGGTGGAGCGCTTCGCGCCGCGCGACCTCGGCGCCATCCGCGACGGGCTGGACCGTGCCGGGCGCCTTTCCCGCCTGCTGGAGGGCGCCCCGCCCGGATTGCTGGAAGCCGCGCAGGCGCCGCTTTCCGCCCTGCCCGCCCTCGCGCTGGAACTTTCCCGCGCGGTGGCCGCCGAACTTCCGGCCCGGCTGGAGGAGGGCGGCACCGTCGCCCCGGGCTATGATGGCGAGCTGGATGCGCTGCGCCGCCTGCGCGACGACGCGCGCGGGGCCATCGCGGCCATGCAGATGCAGCTGGCCCAGGCCTGGGCCGTGGCCTCGCTCAAGATCCGGCACCACCAGCAGCTGGGGTATCTGGCCGAAATGCCCGCCGCCGCCGGGGAGAAGCTGCTGCGCGCCGCCCCGCCCGCCGCGACCGGCGACCTCGCGCCCATCCATCGCCAATCCATGGCCAGCGCGCACCGTTTCACCTGCGCCGCGCTGGCCGCGCTGGACCGGCGCCTGTCCGAGGCCGGCGACCAGGCGCGTGCCCGCGAAAGGCTGGTGGTCGCCCATCTGCGCCGCATGATCCTGGCCGAGGGCGATGCCATCGCCGCCGCCGCGCGGGAGATGGCCGCGCTGGACGTGCTGGCCGCCAGCGCGGAACTGGCCTCCAGCGGCGGCTGGTGCCGCCCCGAGATCACCGACCGCCCCGACTTCGCCATCGAAGCGGGCCGCCACCCGGTGGTGGAGGCCGCGCTGCGCCGCGCCCGCGGCCCCGCCTTCGTGCCCAATGACTGCGACCTCTCGCCCGGCCAGCGCCTCTGCCTGCTGACCGGCCCCAACATGGCCGGCAAATCCACCTTCCTGCGGCAGAACGCGCTGATGGTGATCCTGGCGCAGGCGGGGCTGTATGTTCCCGCCCGCGCGGCGCGGATCGGGCTTGTGGACCGGCTCTTCTCGCGCGTGGGCGCGGCCGATGACCTGGCCGGCGGCCGCAGCACCTTCATGGTGGAGATGACCGAGACCGCCGCCATCCTGAACCAGGCCGGCCCCCGCAGCCTGGTGGTGCTGGACGAGGTGGGGCGCGGCACGGCCACCTGGGACGGGCTCGCCATTGCCACCGCCGTGCTGGAGGCGCTGCATGACCGCATCCGCGCCCGCACCCTCTTCGCCACGCATTTCCATGAATTGACGCGGCTGGCCGATGGGCTGCCCGAGATGCGCCTGGCCGCCATGCAGGTGCGCGAATGGCGCGGCCAGGTGGTGTTCCAGCACAGCGTGGCCGAGGGTGCCGCGGAAAAGAGCTGGGGCGTGCATGTGGCCAAGCTGGCCGGCGTGCCCCCTGCCGTGCTGAAGCGCGCGGCGGAGGTGCTGGCCGGGCTGGAAGCCCGCGCCGCCGCCGGCACGGACCCGCTGACGGCCGCGATGCCCCTCTTCGCCGGGGCACCGCCACCGCCACAGCCCCCTCGGGCGTCACCCCTGCTGGAGGCCCTGCTGGCGCTGGACCCCGATGCGCTTTCCCCGCGCGAGGCCCATGACGCACTCTACAGCCTCAAGGCACTCGCAGCCGCGAAGGAAGGCCTGTAGTCTGGTTGACATGACGCTCGCCACCGCCCCACGGGCCCAAGCACGGCTGCAGGACCGCCTGCTGCCTGACGGCGTGCCCATCGCGCGCGACCAGGCGCTGGCCCTGCTGCGGCGGGAGCTGGGCGGGGTGCAGGCCTGGGTCCAGCACGCCTTCGAAAGCCGCGAAACCCATGGGCTGGGCGCCGCCCGCCGCCTGGGCGAACGGATGGACCAGGTGATGCTGGCCATCCTGGACTATGGCGGCGCCATGGTGCCCCCCATGCCCGGCGCCGCCCGGCTGGACTTCGCCCTGGTGGCGACCGGCGGCTATGGGCGCGGCGTGCTGGCGCCGCATTCGGACATTGACCTGCTTTTCCTCACCCAGCGCGAGCCCGGCGCCCGAACCCGGCGGCTGATCGAGTTCATCCTGTATCTTCTGTGGGACCTCGGGCTGAAGGTGGGCCACGCCACGCGCAGCGCCCAGGATTGTCTCACCGAAGGTTGCAAGGACGTCACCATCCTGACCGCCCTGGTGGATGCCCGCTTCCTGGGCGGCGACGCCGAGGCCTTCGCCCATTTCACCGAGAACTTCACCCGGCACCGGCTGGAGAGCGGCATCGCCCCCTTCCTGGCCGCCAAGCGCGCCGAACGCGCCGCCCGCCACGCCCGCTATGGCGAAAGCCCCTTCCTGGTCGAACCCCATGTGAAGGAAGGCCGGGGCGGGCTGCGGGATTTGCAGACCCTCTACTGGCTCGCCCGCTACGCCTTCGGCGTGCAGAAGATGCCGGAGCTCGTGGGCCCCGACAGCCCCGGCGGCGGGCTGCTGAGCGCGCACGAAGCCCGTGCCATCCGCCGCGCCTGGGACTTCCTCTGGACCCTGCGCTTCCACCTGCACTACGTCACCGGCCGGGCGGAGGAACGCCTCACCTTTGACCTCCAGCCCGTCATCGCCGCGCGCATGGGCTACACCCGCCACGGCGCGCAGGACGGGTCGGAGCGGCTGATGAAGCACCTCTTCCTGACGGCGCGCGACGTGGTGCGCTTCACCCGCGTGCTGGAACCGGCCATCGAGCGCGCGGCCTTGGGCCCGCCCGCCACAAGGCGCGAGGGGGATGAAGGGCTGGCCGCGCTGGGACTTGCCTTCGCCGATGGCAAGCTGGTGGCCGCCCCGCCTGACCGCGATTTCTCGCGCGAGCCCGTGCTGATGCTGCGCATCGTCAAGGCGGCGCGGGACCGCTGCCTGGACATCCACCCGCTGGCCGTCCGCGCCCTCATCCGCCACGCCCGCCAGGCGGAGCGCCTGCGCGGGGACCCCGAGGCCAACCGCCTCTTCCTCGACCTGCTGATGGGCAAGGGTGCGGCCAAATGGATGCGCCTGCTGAACGAGGCGGGCTTCCTCGGCCGCTTCATCCCCGAATGGCAGCGCATCACCGGGCTGATGCAGTTCGACACCTACCACGTCTTCACGGTGGACGAGCACACCATCGAGGCCATCGGGGTGCTGCAGCAGATCGAAAGCGGGGCGCTCGCGGAAGTCGCCCCGGTGGCGAGCGAGCTGGCCGGCCAGCTGCAATCCCGCCGCGCCCTCTATGTCGCCGCCCTCCTGCATGACATCGCCAAGGGCCGCGGCGGCGACCACAGCGAGATCGGCGCCCGCCTCGCCCAGGAGATCTGCCCGCGCCTGGGCATGAGCGCCGAGGAGACCGAGACCGTCTCCTGGCTGGTGCTGCACCACCTGCTCGTCTCCCAGACCGCCTTCAAGCGTGACATCGAGGACCCCAAGACCATCCTCGACATCGCCGACCAGGTGCAGTCGCCCGAACGCCTGCGCCTGCTGCTGGTGCTGACCGTGGCGGACATGCGCGCCGTCGGCCCCCGTGTCTGGAACGCATGGAAGGCCACCCTGCTGCGCGAGGTCTATTGGCGCGTTTCCGAAGTCCTCGCCGGCGGCATGACGGTGCCCGAGCGCGATGTGCGCGTGGCCCGCGCCAAGGAAGCCGCCATCGCCGCCCTGCCCGCCTTCACCCAGGCCGAGGCCGAGCATTTCCTCTCCCTGGGCTACCCCGGCTACTGGCTCTCCTTCGACGCCGAGACCCATGCCCGCCACGCCTCGATGATCCGCGACGCCGAGGCCACGCGCGCGCCGCTCACCGTCCGCACCCGTGTGCTGCCCGAGCGGGGCGTCACCGAGGTCACGGTCTATTGCACCGACCATCCGGGCCTGTTCAGCAAGATCTCGGGCGCGCTGGCCGTGGCCGGCGCCTCCATCGTGGATGCGCGCATCCACACGCTGACCAATGGCATGGCGCTGGACACTTTCTGGGTGCAGGACAGTTCGGACGACGCCTTCGACGCGCCGCACCGCCTGGCGCGGCTGTCGGTGCTGATCGAGCAGTCGCTGTCCGGCCGCCTCCAGCTCGACGCCGAAATCCGCAAGGTGCGGCGGGAGCCCGCGCGGCTGGCCGCCGTGACGGTGCCGCCGCGCGTGGTCTTCGACAACTTCGCCTCCAACACCCACACCGTCATCGAGGTGAATGGCCGCGACCGGCCCGGCCTGCTGCATGACGTGACGGCCGCCATCAGCGAACAGGGGCTGCAGATCGCCTCCGCGCACATCACCACCTATGGCGTGCGCGCCGTGGACGTCTTCTACGTGAAGGACGTCTTCGGCCTGAAGATCGAGAATGAGCGCAAGCTCGCCCCGCTGCGCGAGGCGCTGCTCGACGCGCTGACCCCGCCCGACGCGCCCGGCGGCGGGGGCGTCTCGGTGCTGATGCGCGAGGTCGCCAGCCAGGCCTGATGCTGCGCTCCATCGCCACGGTGGGCGGCTGGACCATGGCCAGCCGCATCCTCGGCTTCGCGCGCGACATCCTGATCGCCTCGCGCCTGGGGGCCGGCCCGATGGCCGATGCCTTCTTCGTGGCGCTGAAACTGCCCAACCTCTTCCGCCGCCTCTTCGGCGAGGGCGCCTTCAACGCCGCCTTCGTCCCCGCCTTCGCCGCCACCCTCACGCGCGAGGGTTTCGCGGAAGCCCAGCGCCTGGCCGAGCGGATGGCGGGGCTGATGGCGCTTTGGCTGTCCCTGCTCACGCTGCTGGGCATGGTCTTCATGCCGCAGGTGCTGTCGGTGCTGGCGCCCGGCTTCTCGGCGCGGCCCGACCAGTTCGCGTTGGCCGTGGAGCTGACGCGCATCGTCTTTCCCTACCTGCTGCTCATCTGCCTGGTGGCGCTGGTGTCAGGCGTGCTGAACGGGCTGTCGCGCTTCGGGGCGGCGGCGGGGGCGCCGGTGCTGTTCAACGTGACGGCCATGGCGGCCCTGCTGGGGCTGACGCCCTTCGTCGCCACGCCGGCCCATGCGCTGGCCTGGGGGGTGACGGCCTCGGGCGTGCTGCAACTCGCCCTGGTGTGGTGGGCGGCGCGGCAGGCGGGCATGGCGCTGAACCCGGTGCGGCGCATCACCCTTGGCCCGAATGAGCGAGGCGTGTTGCGGCGGATGGGGCCGGGCATCATCGGCGCGGGCGTCACGCAGCTGAACCTGGCGGTGGATGTCATCATCGCCTCGCTGCTGCCGGCGGGCGCCGTGTCCTTCCTCTATTACGCGGACCGGGTGGCGCAGCTGCCGCTGGGCGTGGTGGGGGCGGCCATCGGCACCGCGCTGCTGCCGCTGCTGGCGGCGCAGATCGCGGCGCGGCAGAAGCTCTCGGCGCATCGCAGCCAGAACCGGGCGCTGGAGATCTCCCTCGCCCTCACCCTGCCCGCCGCGGTGGCCTTGGCGGTGCTGGCCGCGCCCATCATCACCGTGCTGTTCGAGCGGGGGGCCTTCGGCGCGGCGGCGGCGGCCGAGACGGCGCGGGTGCTGGCCGCCTATGCGGCGGGGCTGGTGGCCTTCGTGCTGGTCAAGGCGCTGGTCCCGGCCTTCTTCGCCCGTGGCGACACCACCACCCCCGTGGTCGTGGGTGTGGGCGTGGTGGCGATGAATCTGGGGCTGAACCTGCTCTTCCTCTGGGCCACGCCGCTGGGGGCCTCGGGTATCGCCCTGGCCACGGGGCTGGCCGCCTGGGCGAATGTGGCCGTGCTGCTGTGGCTGCTGCACCGCAAGCGCCACTTTCGCGCCGACCGCCGCCTGCGCCGCAACGCGCCACGCCTGCTGGCGGCGGCGCTGGCCATGGGTGTGGCTCTGGCGCTGGGCGCCTTCTGGCTTGCGCCCGGTCCGGGCGCGCTTGGCGCGATGTGGCTCGCCCTGATCTGCGCCGTGGGGGGCGTGATCTATTTCGGCGTGGCGCATCTGCTGGGCGGGCTCGACCTGCGCGAGCTGCGCCGGATGGTGCGGCGGCGGCGGTAACCCCCCGCCACGTCTTGACCGCGCGCCCCGCGCGCGCGAACGATCCCCACGGCCAATTCACGGGAATTTCCATGCAGCGCGTCTTCTCCGGCATCCAGCCCTCCGGCGTGCCCACCCTGGGCAACTACCTCGGCGCCATCCGCAACTGGGTGCCGATGCAGGATCAGCACGAATGCCTGTTCTGCATCGTGGACCTGCACGCCATCACCCAGTTCCAGGAGCCCGCGCAGCTACTCGCCCAGACGCGCGAAATGGCCGCGACCCTGCTGGCCTGCGGCCTCAGCCCCGAGAAATGCGTGCTGTTCGTGCAGAGCCATGTGCCGGCCCATGCCGAGCTCGGCTGGATCTTCAACTGCGTGGCGCGCCTGGGCTGGCTGAACCGCATGACGCAGTTCAAGGACAAGGCCGGCAAGGACCGCGAGGCGGCCAGCAGCGGCCTCTACGTCTATCCGAACCTCATGGCCGCCGACATCCTGGCCTACAAGGCGACCAGCGTGCCGGTGGGCGATGACCAGCGCCAGCATCTGGAACTGGCCAACGACATCGCCCAGAAATTCAACCACGACTACGGCACGGATTTCTTCCCGCGCATCGAGCCCTTCATCCAGGGCGTCGCGGCCCGGGTGATGAGCCTGCGCGACGGCACGAAGAAGATGTCGAAGTCCGACCCGTCGGACCAGTCGCGCATCAACCTGAACGATGACGCGGATACCATCGCGCTCAAGATCCGCCGCGCGCGCACCGACGCCGAGCCCCTGCCCGGCCACCTGGCCGGCCTCGAAGGCCGGGCCGAGGCGCGCAACCTGGTGGGCATCCTCGCCGCCGTCACCGGCACCCTGCCGGAGAACGTGCTGCGCGAGCATGAGGGCCAGGGCTTCGGCGCCTTCAAGGAGGTGCTGACCGAGGCGCTGGTCGCCCACCTCGCCCCCATCCGCAAGGAAATGCTGCGGCTGCTGGAGGATGCGCCGGCGCTGGACGCCGCACTGCGCCGGGGCGCGGAGCGGGCGGAGGCCATCGCGAACCCCATCCTGGCCGAGGCGAAGCGTCTGGTGGGCTTCCTGCCGCGGCGCTGAGAGGGCGCTTCAGCCGCCCAGCGCCCGCGCCACCACTTCCTCCAGCAGGGGGCCGTCATCCACGGCCTCCAGCGCGCGCTCGGCGAAATCGGCATAGCCATCGCCGCCGCGCCGCAGGAAGTTGTTGGTGGCGATACGATAGGCGCGCTCGGGATCGAGGGGGCGCCATTCGCCGGGCGCCTCCTCCACCTCCACATCAAGGGCGCGTTCCCCCACCGGGCGCGAGGCATCGGCGCGGAAGCGCAGGCCAGCCAGTTGCGGGAAGCGGCCATTGGGCTCGGGCAGGCGCGAGAGGCCGTTCTCCAGCGCGGCCCGCAGGGCGTCGCCCCGCAGGGTCAGCCGCGCCACGGTGTTGCCGAAGGGAAAGGCGGCCAGGGTATCGCCACGGGTGACGTCACCCGCCGGCAGGCTGGTGCGCAGCGCACCCGCATTGCTCCACCCGATCTCGGCACCCACCGCCCGGCGCATCGCCTCGGCCACGAAATTCCCCATGGCGCAGGGCTGTTCGCGGCAGCCCTCCAGGGTGAAGGCCTCGGGCAGGCGGCCCACCACGGCGCGGCGCACGGCCTCCAGCGGGCCCGCATATTCGGCCACGATGGCGGCCACCGCGGCATCCTCGGCCAGGGCGGCGTCCAGCTCCGCCATGGCCTGGGCGTGGTGCAGCACCGTGCCATCGGCCGCGAGGTCGAGGTCGAGCCGCCCCAGGAACCGCCCGAAGGCGCCGGCCTGGACGATCAGCACCGGCCGGTCCGGCCCCTCCACCAGCCGGGGCGGGGCGATGCGCAGATGGGTGTGCCCGCCGATGATGGCGTCCACCCCGGGCACCTGGGCGGCCAGGCGCTCATCCTCCGCGAATCCCAGATGCGAGAGCAGCACGACGGTCGCCGGCCCCTCGCGCCGCGCGGCCCAGACGGCACGCTCGGCCGCCTCGGCGGGGTCGGTGAAGCGCAGATTCGCACCGGGCGAGGAGATGACGGGCGTGTCCGTCGTCACCAGCCCCACCACCACCAGCCGCGCCGGGCCGTTGCGGAAGGTCACGGTGGGCAGCACGCGGCCGGCCAGCGCGGGCTCGGCCGTGGCGTCGAGATTGGCGCAGAGCACGGGGAAGCCCGCCATCTCGATGTAGCGGGCCAGCGTGGCCGGCCCCTTGTCGAATTCATGATTGCCCAGCGCGAAGCCCTGCACCCCCCAGGCGCGCTGAACCGCGGCCTCGGCCAGCCCCTCATGGTGAGAGAAGAACAGGCTGCCCATGAAGCTGTCGCCCGCCTCCAGCAGCAAGGCGGGGCGCTGGTCGGCGCGGGCGGCCTCGCGCGCCTGGGCGATGGCGGTGGCGATTCGCGCCGAGCCGCCGAAGCAGGCCTCGCCCGGGCGGCAGGTGGCGCCGCTGGCCGCGATGGGCTCATGCCGGCTGTGGAAATCGTTCAGGTGCAGCAGCGCCACCCGGCTGACACTCTGGGCACGGGCGGGGCGCAGCGTGGGGCTGGCGAGCAGGGCCGAGACGGGAAGCCCGGCAAGGACGCGACGGCGAAGCATGACCCACCCTGCGGGCTGTTCCCGCCCAAGTCCAGTGATGTTGCGTGACGCAACCTGAACGCCCCTTCGGGCCTTGCCACGGGCGGGCGATGGGTGAACCCTTGCCCCTCATAGAAGTGAGCCTTGTTGTTGCAAATCTACCTGCCCATCGCGGAAATGAGCGTGGATGCCCTTCTCCTGGTGGGCATCGGCTTTGGCGTGGGCTGGCTGTCGGGGCTGTTCGGCGTGGGCGGCGGCTTCCTGCTGACGCCGCTGCTGATGCTGATCGGCATTCCCTCCTTCGTCGCGGTGGCCTCCGGCGCGAACCAGACGCTGGGCGCCTCGGTCTCGGGCCTCATCGCCCAGGCGCGGCGGGGCAATGTGGACTGGCGCATGGGCGCCGTGCTGGTGGCGGGCGGCCTGCTGGGCAGCTTCGCCGGCGTGCAGCTCTTTGCCTTCCTGCGCGAGAAGGGCCAGGTGGATGCCGCCGTGGCCCTGTTCTACGTGGTGGTGCTGGGCATCGTGGGCCTGCTGATGGTGATGGAGAGCGTGCGCGCCATCTTCCGCCGCGTCCGCGCCCGCCCGCAGCGGCTGCACCAGCATTCCTGGGCGCATGGCCTGCCCTTCAAGATGCGCTTCCGGCAGAGCCGCCTCTACATCTCCGTCCTGCCGCCGATCGCGGTGGGGTTCGGCATCGGCGTGCTCTCGGCCGTGATGGGCGTGGGCGGCGGCTTCATGCTGGTGCCGGCCATGATCTACATCCTGGGCATGCCGACCTCGGTCGTCATCGGCACCTCGCTGTTCCATGTGGTCTGCATCACGGCCTCGGTCACCTTCTTCCAGGCGGTGCAGGTGGGCGGCGTGGACATCGTGCTGACCATGCTGCTGCTGGCCGGTGGTGTGGCGGGCGCGCAGTTCGGCGCCTCCATGGGGGCCCGGCTGCGCGGCGAGGAGACGCGCGCGCTGCTGGGCCTGCTGGTGCTGGGCGTGGCCCTGATGCTGATGTGGAACCTGGTCACCCCACCCGAACGCCTGTTCTCGGTCACGCGCGCGCCATGAGGGCCTGGCTCCTCCTCCTCCTCCTCCTGCTGGTGCCCGGCCTCGCCGGGGCGCAGCCGCTGGTGGCCCGCCTCTCCACCGACCGCGTGGACGTGACCACCGCCTTCGTGGGCGAGAGCGTGCTGGTCTTCGGCAGCACGGAGCAGCCCATCGGCCCCGGCGGCGACGAGATCATCGTCGTGGCGCGCGGCCCGTCCACGGATTTCGTGGTGCGCCGACGCGTCAATGTGCTGGGCATGTGGCTGAACGGTCCCTCGGCGCATTTCGACGATGTGCCGAGCTTCTATGCCATCGCCGGCACCCTGCCGGCCTGGCGGCTGCTGCCGGAGGAGGTGCGCCAGGCCCGTGGCCTGGGGCTGGACGCGCTGCCGCTGACGCCCAGCTCCGGGGCGCGCTCCCCGCAATTCCGCGCCGCCCTGCTGGAGCTGAAGCGCAATGAGGGCCTGTGGCTGGAGGATGTGGCGCCGGTGGACATCGCGGGCAACCGCCTCTTCCAGGTGCGCCTGCCCCTGCCCGCCACGGTACAGCCAGGCGTCTATGAGATTTCCGTCCACCTCATCCGCTCGCGCCAGGTGGTGACGACGGAGCGGATAGGCTTCATCGTGGCCCGCACCGGCAGCGCGGCCGAGATTGAAAGACTGGCGCGGCTGCAGCCCGCGCTTTATGCGCTGATCTGCATTATTTTCGCCGCCCTGGCCGGCTGGCTGGGCAGCATCCTCTTCCGGAGAAGCTGATGACCGAGGACGGAACGGAAAAGGCCCGGCGCGACCGCGTGTTCCTGGTCGTCGTGGATGACAGCCCCGAACGCGCGGTCGCCCTGCGCTACGCCTGCCTGCGCGCCGCGAAGGGCGGTGGCCGGGTCACGCTGCTGCGCGTGGTCGAGCCGGTGGAGCAGTCCGAATGGGCCGGCATCGGCTCCATGATGCAGGAGGAGCGCCGGGAGGAGGCCGAGGCCCTGTTGGCCGGCCTTGCCGCCCAGGTGAAGGAGCTGACGGGTGGCATGCCCATGCTGGTCATCCGCGAGGGGCGCATGGCCGATGAGCTGCTGGCCCTTCTGGAGGAGGACCCGCGCATTTCCATCCTGGTGCTGGCCACCTCGGCCGGCGGCAAGGGGCCGGGGCCGCTGATCACGGCGCTGACGGGGCGGCTGGCGGGCAAGATGACCGTGCCCATGACCATCGTGCCCGGCGAGATGAGCGAGGCGGAACTCGACCGGGTGACTTGATTCTTGCCCTCAGGCGCCGGGCGCCGCCTCCGGCGGCTTGGCTTTCGCCGCGCGGCGGGTGTGCTGGCCACGCGGCTGTCCGGGCGGCGCCGGCCGCGTTGCGGCCGGATGCTCGGATGGTTCGCATCTGGGTGAAGCAAGTCCTTGCCCGAAGGCGCCGGACGCGCGCTCCGTACCCCCTCAATCCGGCAGCATATGCCCGAAGCGCTGCGCCTTGGTGGCCAGGTAGCCGTCATTCACGCCATTGCCGGCGAAGGCGTGTTCCTCGCGGGCCTGCACCTCGATGCCGCAGGCGGCGAGGCCCGCCAGCTTGTCGGGGTTGTTCGTCAGCAGCCGCACGCGCGGAATGCCCAAGGCGCGCAACATGGTGGCCGCGACCAGGAAGTTCCGCTCATCCGCGCCATAGCCCAGGGCACGGTTGGCATCGAGCGTGTCCAGCCCCTGGTCCTGGAGCGTGTAGGCGCGCAGCTTGTTGACGAGGCCGATGCCCCGCCCCTCCTGCGCCAGATAGATCAGCACGCCCGCACCTTCCTCGGCCATGCGGCGCAGCGCGCCCTTCAGCTGCGGGCCGCAATCGCAGCGCAACGAGCCCAGCAGGTCCCCGGTGAAGCATTCCGAATGCAGCCGCGCCAGGGGCGCCCCGCCGCCGGCCAGCACCGCCTCGGGGTTGCCCACCAGCATGGCCAGGTGCTCGATCCCGCCATCGGCGGCGCGGAAGGCGATGATTCGCGTGTCCTTCGCATCCTCCAGCGGCACCCGCGCCTCGCCCACCGCGCGCAGCGTGGTGGCGGCGGTGTGGGGGTAGGCCAGGATCTCCTCGGCCGCGATGCCGATCAGGCCCGGCACGGAGGTGACCACACGGTCCAGCGGCACCGCCACCAGCGCGGGGAGCAGGCGCCCCAGCTTCGCCAGCGCCAAGGCGGCGGGGGCCAGGGGCGGCGTGGCCGCGCGGTCGAGCTGCTGGCCCTCGGCGCCCAGGAGCTGGTCCGCGGTGGGGTCGGCGAAGGCGCGCAGCCGGGCGGGGTCCATCAGCCCGGAGGGCAGGCGCAGCGCCACGGCACCCGCCTCGGGCGCGTCGAGCGGCACGGGGCGCTGCAACAGCGCGGCCGCGCGCACGGGGGCCAGCAGCAGCACGGGCGGGCGCGCGGAGGCACGCGCCATCTCGCCCAGGCCCTGCGCGCCGACCGTTTCGGCCGCCGCCACCAGCATGGCCCCCTCGGCCCCATGGACAAGAACGGGCGTGCCGCGGCGGAGTTCGGACACGGCGCGATGAACCGCCCGCAGCACCAGGACATCCTCCGTCAGCGCACCAAGGGAAGCCTGCGGTTGCGAAGCGACGACATTCATGGACGAGCGATCCTTCATGGGTAGAAACTCTGCCTTGAGAATGTGGCGTCACAGTGGGAAGCGACAGGGCGCCGCGTGAAACTTATTTTCACAGACTTGCGCAACCTTTCGCGCAAGCATTCCTCCCGCGCGGCGCAAGTGCTAAGAGAGGGAAGATTGTAAACCACAGCGGCTGTCACCAAGCCGACATCCTCCAGGCGACCATGGCCGGCCCGCGCCACCTGCTTCTACTGACCGAGGACGAGGCCCTGGCGGCCATTCTTCCCGCGCAACTGGCGCAAGGCACGGAATACCGGGCGGAGCCCATGGCGCCCGGCGAAGGCCCTGCCCGCCTCGCGGACCCTCTCGCGCATGTCGAGGCCACGCTGCTCGACGCCCCGGCCCTGGCCTGGGTGGAGCCGTTGCGCGCGGCCAGCGCCGGACGGCCCATCCTGCTGCTGGGCGATGGCGCGGCGTCGGAACTGCCCAGCCTGCCCAAGCCCGTGCGCCTGGCGGCGCTGGTGTCCCGGATGAACGCGCTGCTGGCGGCCTTCGAAGCCTCGCCCGAGGCTGGCATCAGCCTGGGCGGGCACCTCTTCCACCCGGCCTCGCGCCTGATGCTGACGCCCGAAGGCACCCGCATCCGCCTGACCGAGAAGGAGGCCGCCATCCTCCTCTACCTGCACCGCGCGGCCGGCCGCGCCGTCTCGCGCGCGGAATTGCTGGGGGAGGTCTGGGGCTATTCGGCGGCGGTCGCGACCCACACGCTGGAGACGCACATCTACCGTCTGCGCCGCAAGATCGAGCAGGCGCCGGAACTCGCGCGCCTGCTGGTGACGGAGGAGGGCGGGTACCGGCTGGAACCCGCCCCCTGACGGGCCTTACAGGAGCTTGCAGGCTTCCTCGAATTCCAGGCGCGGGCTGCGGGGGAAGACGCCGGACGGGTCGCCATGGCCGAGCGTCACCAGCCAGTTGGACTTCCAGCCGGTGTCGGCCAGGAACAGCTCATCCACCTTGCCATTGTCGAACCCGCTCATGGCGCCGACATCGAGGCCCAGCGCGCGCGCGGCCAGCATCAGATAGGCGCCCTGCAGGGTGCCGTTGCGGAAGGCGGTGGTGTCCGCCAGCGACCAGTTGCCGGAGAACCAGGACTTCGCGTCCGCATGGGGGAACAGCCGCGGCAGCAGGTCGTAGAACTTCGGATCATGCGCCACGATCACGACCACGGGCGCGGTCATGGTCTTCTCGACATTGCCGGCCGAGAGCGTCTCCTTCAGCTTCGCCTTCGCCTCGGGCGTGCGGAGGAACAGGAAGCGCGCGGGCGAGGAATTGGCGCTGGTCGGGCCCCATTTCATCAGGTCATAGAGTTCACGCAGCGTCTCGTCGGAGACGGGCTTGTCCTGCCACTTGTTCTGGGTGCGCGCCTCGCGGAAAAGCTGGTCGAGGGCGGCGGGGGAGAGGGTCTCGGTCATCGAATTCCTTCCGGGCGGGGTTCCGCGTTCGTTCCGCATGTAGGGTGGCCGGGGCGGCGCTGCCAATCCGCGCAGGCTATGGCCATCATCCGGCAGCGCAATATCGGCTGCGGCGGGCGTTTCCGTCGGCATGGAACCGTGGCTAGACTGGCTCCAACCGAATGGAGGAACCGACCGGATGGACCTGCGTGACATGCTCAAGGGGCGGCTGCGCCTGCCGCTCATCGCCTCGCCGCTGTTCATCATCTCGGTGCCGGACCTGGTGGTGGCGCAATGCACCAGCGGCATCATCGGCTCCATGCCCTCGCTGAATGCCCGGCCGCTGGAGCAGCTGGACGAATGGCTGACCGAGATCAAGGAACGCCTGGCCGCGCATGACCGCGCCCATCCCGACCGGCCCTCGGCCCCCTTCGCGATCAACCTGATCGTCCACAAGTCCAATGACCGGCTGGAACAGGATTTGGCGCTCTGCGTGAAGCACAAGGTGCCGCTGATCATCACCTCGCTGGGCGCGCGGGCCGAGGTGAACGAGGCCATCCATTCCTATGGCGGCTTCGTGATCCATGACGTGATCAACCAGTTCTTCGCCCGCAAGGCCATCGAGAAGGGCGCGGACGGGCTGGTGCTGGTGGCCGCCGGCGCGGGCGGCCATGCCGGCGCGCAATCCCCCTTCGCCCTGGTGCAGGAGACGCGGCAATGGTTCGACGGGCCGGTGGCGCTGTCGGGTTCCATCGCCCATGGCCGCAGCATCCTGGCCGCCGAGGCCATGGGGGCGGATTTCGCCTATATGGGCACCGCCTTCATCGCGACCCCCGAGGCGCGGGCGGTCGAGGACTACAAGCGGATGATCGTGGAGAGCGGGGCGGGCGACATCGTCTACACCAACCTCATCACCGGCGTGCATGGGAACTACCTGAAGCCCTCCATCGCGCGGGCGGGACTCGACCCGGACAACCTGGAAACGGGCGACAAGTCGCAGATGACCTTCGCCTCGGACCGCAAGAAGCGCTGGAAGGACATCTGGGGCGCGGGGCAGTCCGTGGGCGGCATCCATGAGGTGGTGCCGGCGGCGGCGCTGGTGGACCGGCTGGCCGCCGAATATGCCGAGGGTCGGCGGGCACTGGGGGCGCATTCGCCCATCGTGAATCCTGGCTGGGGCCAAGGGGGGAGCCAGGGCGGCGCGCGGGCGGCGGCCGAATAGCGGCGTAACCTTCCGGCTCCGGACGGCGAAGCGGGAGACAGCCCCTCCCTTTCCCTGCACGGATGCTTATCTTCCGGCCATGGAGTTTGAAGCCACCCTGCGGCTGGGCGCCTTCGCGGGCGTCCTGGCCGCGCTGATCCTGGCGGAGCGGCTGCTGCCCTGGGCGCAGCCACGCCCCCTGGGCATGCGGCGCTGGTGGCCCAATCTCGGGCTGGTGGCGGTGGGCTCGGTGCTGGTGCGCTTCACCCTGCCGCTGGCCGCCGTGGCCGCGGCCTTCTGGGCGCAGGCGCAAGGCATTGGGCTGATGAATTGGCTGGACCTGCCGTTGTGGGTGGCCATCCCGCTGACGGTCGTGGTCTTCGACCTGCTGATCTATTTCCAGCACCGCGTCTTTCACCACGTGCCCTGGCTGTGGCGCCTGCACCGCGTCCATCACGCCGACCCGGAGATGGACGCCACCACCGGCGTGCGCTTCCACCCGGTGGAAATCTGGCTGTCCATGGTGATCAAGATCGCCTTCGCGGTGGCGCTCGGCGCGCCGCCCGAGGGGATTTTGGCCTTCGAAATCCTCCTGAATGCCGCGAGCCTTTTCGAGCACGCGGCCATCCGCCTTCCGCCGAAGCTGGACCGCGCGCTGGGCTGGGTGATCGTCACGCCCAACCTGCACCGCATCCACCACAGCGAGCGGGCGCATGAGACCAACAGCCATTACGGCTTCTGCCTCTCCCTCTGGGACCGGCTGTTCGGCACCTGGCGCGGCAAATGGGAGGGCGAACTGGTGCTGGGCGTGCGCGGCCATCGCGAACCGGACCGGCAGACGCTGCGGCGCATGCTGACCCAGCCGCTGGATTAGCGTCCGGTCGGCTTCGGTGGAATCACCGAAGCCGTGAATCAGCTGCTCAGCCCGGCCGCCCGCTGCTGGCGGATGCTCTCGGCCGAAGCCCCCACCTGGTCCCGGAAGCGGGCCAGCCCCTCCCGCACGCCCCGATGGGCATCGGGGAATTCCTGTGGCGGGGTGAAGCGGTCGGGCTGGCTTTCGTCATGGGCCAGCACCGCGTCCATGGTGCGGACCAGGGCCGGCACGTCGCCGAAGGCCCATTCGTTCAGCGGCCGCCCCACGCTTTCCGTCAGCGCGGCGAAGAGGGCGCGGTCCCCATCCGCCGGCAGGTCGGGCCGGGCCACCAGATGCGTCCGGTAGCGCAGCTGGCCCAGGTAGAACACGAAGACCGCATCCTCCCGCTGCCCCGCCCCGAACAGCCGCCCCGCCTCCCGGTAATAGGCCGCGGGGTGTTCGCCATTCAGCCGCGCCCCCAGCGCCGCATCGGCGCGCCCTGCGCGGGGCGCCAGCGCCAGGAGGGGGAGTGCGGCCAAATGGCGTCGGTGCATGGAGCGTCCTTTCCTTCGGTGGGCCAGATCAGCCCAACCCGTTCACAATGCCCGCATAACGCTCCAGCACCAGCCGGCGCTTCACCTTCATGGTAGGCGTCAGCATGCCGTTTTCCACCGAGAAGGGCTCGGTGACGGGGGCCCAGCGGCGGATGCGCTCGACAGGCGAGAGCTTGGCATTCACCCGCGCCACCGCGCCCGCCAGGCTTTCCGCCTGGCCCTCGGCCGCCACCAGCAGGGCCACCACGCCGGACATGCCCTCGCCGGCGGCCACCGCCTGGGCGATCTCGGGCTCGCCCACCAGCAGGGCTTCGAGCTTGGAAGGGGCCACCATGTCGCCGCCCTTCAGCTTGATGAAATCCCGCTTGCGGTCGGTGATGACGAGGCGCCCCTCCTCCATCCGCCCCACATCGCCGGTGTGCAGCCAGGTCTTGCCATCGCCCTCAGGCACGCGCAGGGCGGCCTCGGTCGCCTCCGGGTTGTTCCAGTAGCCATCCATGACGAGGTTGCCCGCCACCAGGATCTCGCCATCCCCGGCGATGCGGACCTCCACCCCCGGCAAGGGCGGGCCCACGCTGCGCCGGGCGTTGTCCCAGGGCAGGTTCACGCTGATGACGGGGCCGGCCTCGCTCTGCCCGTAGCCCTGGATCAGCGGCAGGCCCAAGGCCAGGAAAAAGCCGGACAGCTCGGGGTCCAGCCGCGCGCTGCCCGAGACCAGCGCCCGCACATTGCCGCCGAAGCGGCCGCGGATCTTGTTGCGCACCAGCCGGTCCAGCACCGCATCCTGCAGCTTTTCCAGCAGGTTCAGCGGCGGGCCGTCCATCTTCCGCAGGCCCAGCGCCAGCGCCTGGTCGAAGAGGCGCTTCTTGAGGCCGCCATCCTTCTCCACCTGGGCGGTGATGCGGGCGCGCAGCACCTCGAACAGACGGGGCACGGCGGTGATGATGGCGGGCTTGAACTCGGCCATCTCGGCGCCGAGGCGGTCGGCGCCGCGGGAATAGACCACCTCCATCCCGAAGGAGGGCAGCAGGAAGCCGCCCACCGTGTGCTCATAGCTGTGCGACATGGGCAGGAAGGAGAGATAACGCTCACCCGCCACATGGAGCCGCTCGATCAGCGGGCGCACGCCCTCGCGGTTCGCCAGCAGGGCGCGGTGGGGCAGCATCACCCCGCGCGGCGCGCCGCCGGTGCCGGAGGTGTAGATGAGACAGGCGAGGCGCCCGGCCGGGATCTGCTCGGCCTCGGCCATCAGCGTGACCACGTCGCCCGGCGCGGCCTCCAGCGCGGCCCATTCGGCCAGGCGGCCGCCCTGGGGTTCGGGCGCGCCGGCCTCCATGCACACCAGCAGGTCGAGCCCCCCGGTGCGGCCCGCCGCCTCGCCCACCGCACGCGCCAGCGCGGCGGTGGACACCACCGCCACCCGCGCCCCGCTGTCGCCCAGCACATGGGCGTGGTCGGCCACGGTGTTGGTGACATAGGTGGGCACGGTGACGGCGCCGATGGTCATCACCGCCACATCCGTGATCAGGAATTCGGGCCGGTTCTCGCTGACCAGCAGCACGCGGTCACCGGGCATCACGCCCTGGGCGCGCAGCCAGGCGGCCACCGCCGCCACCTTCATGGCGAAATGCCCCCAGGACAGCGTCTGCCACCGCCCGTCGCGCCAGGCCGTCAGCATGGGCCTGTCCGGCATTTCGCGTGCCAGGCCCAGCATCATGCCGGGCAGGCTGGTCCAACGTGTTCCGGCTTGATTCATGTTTCCCTCCCGGCTCTCCGCGCGTGTGCCTTGGCCGCGCCTTGTCTTGGCATATATGAGAGGAATGCAAGACCGCCCCTTTCCGCTGCGCGCCCCCCTCGATGCCTCCGCGGGGGAAGCCGCCCTCCCCGCCTGGGACCTGTCCGACCTCTACAAGGGGGAAGACGACCCCGCGCTGGAAGCGGACCTGACCCGGGCCGAGGCCGAGGCCAGCGCCTTCCAGGACCGTTTCGCCACGAAGCTGGGCGGGCTGTCCGGCGACGGGCTGGCCCAGGCCATCGCGGAATATGAGCGGATCGAGGAAATCCTGGGCCGGGTGATGAGCTTCGCTCAACTGGTCTTCTCGGGCGACGCGCAGAACGCCGGCAATGGCCGCTTCTACCAGACCATGCAGGAGCGGGTGACGACCATCTCCTCCTACCTGGTCTTCTTCACGCTGGAGCTGAACCGGCTGGAGGAATCCGCGCTGGAGGAGAGGCTGCGCGAAAGCGCGGCCCTGTCCCGCTTCCGCCCCTGGCTGCGCGACCTGCGCGTCTGGCTGCCGCACCAGCTTCCCGACGAGATGGAGAAGCTGCTGCACGAGAAGGAGGTGACGGGCCGCGCCGCCTGGAACCGCCTCTTCGACGAGACCATGGCCAACATGCAGGTGACGGTCTCGGGCGAGGAACTCTCCGTCTCGGCCGCGCTGAACAAGCTGTCCGACACCGACCGCGCGGTGCGCGAGGCCGCGGCCAAGGGCGTCTCGGAGGCCTTCGCCTCGCGCATCCGCCTCTTCTCCCTCATCACCAACACGCTGGTGAAGGACAAGGAGGTGATGGACCGCTGGCGCAAGCACCCGCGCCCCGGCTCCTCCCGCAACCGCGCCAACATGGTGGAGGACGAGGTGGTGGATGCCCTCGTCACCGCCGTCCGCGGCGCCTATCCGCGGCTGTCGCACCGCTACTACGCCATGAAGGCGAAGTGGCTGGGGCTGGACAAGCTGCAGCACTGGGACCGCAACGCGCCCATTCCGCGCGACACCGACGCGACCATCCCCTGGCCCGAGGCCGTCTCCCGCGTGCGCGCGGCCTATGGCGCCTTCTCGCCGGAGCTGGAGCGGGTCGCCGCGCCCTTCTTCGACAAGCCCTGGATTGACGCGGCCCTGCGCCCCGGCAAGGCGGGCGGGGCCTTCGCGCACCCGACGGTGCCCTCGGCGCACCCCTATCTGCTGCTGAACTATCACGGCAAGGCGCGGGACGTGATGACGCTGGCCCATGAGCTGGGCCATGGCGTGCACCAGCGCCTGGCGGCCGAGCAGGGCTATCTGATGAGCGGCACGCCGCTGACCCTGGCCGAGACCGCGTCGGTCTTCGGCGAGATGCTGACCTTCCGCGCCATGCTGGACGCCGAGACGGACCCGCAGAAGCGCCGCCTGCTGCTGATCGGCAAGGTGGAGGACATGCTGAACACGGTGGTCCGCCAGATCGCCTTCTACCGCTTCGAGACCCTGCTGCATGATGAGCGCCGCAAGGGCGAATTGAGCGCCGAACGCATCGGCGAGCTCTGGATGAAGGTGCAGACGGAAAGCCTCGGCCCCGCCTTCGAGTTCACGCCGGATTACGCCGTCTACTGGGCCTATGTGCCGCACTTCGTGCACAGCCCCTTCTACGTCTATGCCTATGCCTTCGGGGATTGCCTGGTGAACGCGCTCTATGGCGTGTTCCGCGACGGCACGGTGCCGGATTTCGAGGCCAAGTATCTCGACATGCTCCGCGCCGGCGGCACGCTGCGCCACAAGGAATTGCTGGCGCCCTTCGGCCTCGACGCCTCGCGGCCGGAATTCTGGAACAAGGGCCTCGACGTCATCGCGGGCTTCATTGACGAGTTGGAACAGACCGCATGAGCGAGCCCCGCGAGAGCACCCTGTTCGGCGAGGTGCGGCGGATGGTCCGCACCTCCGGCGCCGTCACCGGCATCGCGGCCCGCGTGGCGGGCGAGCGCTATCTCGGCATCAAGACCAACAAGGACAGCCATGCCGAGGACCTCAAGGCCATCCTGGGCGGGCTGAAGGGCCCGATGATGAAGGTGGCGCAGTTCCTCGCCACCATCCCCGACGCGCTGCCCGAGGAATACGCGCGCGAACTGGCCACGCTGCAATCCAACGCGCCGCCCATGGGCTGGGCCTTCGTGAAGCGCCGCATGGGCACGGAGCTCGGCCATGACTGGCAGAAGCATTTTTCCGAGTTCGGGCAGGAAGCGGCCGCGGCCGCGAGCCTGGGGCAGGTTCACCGCGCCACGCTGAAGGACGGCACGCGCGTCGCCTGCAAGCTGCAATACCCGGACATGCCGAGCGTGGTCGAGGCCGACCTGCGCCAGCTCAAGCTCGGCATGCAGCTCTACCGCCGCATGGACAGCGCGCTGGACAATGAGGACGCCTACGCGGAAATCGCCGACCGGCTGCGCGAGGAACTCGACTACACGCGCGAGGCCTCGCACCAGCGCCTCTACGACATCATCCTGGCCGATGAGCCGAACGTCCATGTCCCCACGCCCATAGACCACCTGACCACGCGCCGCCTGCTGACCATGACCTGGCTGGAGGGCGGCTCCATCCTGAAGCGCCTGGACGAGGACCCGCCGCTGGAGGAGCGCAACGACTACGCCCGCGCCCTCTTCGCCGCCTGGTACAAGCCCGTCTATCGCTATGGCGTGATCCATGGCGACCCGCATCTGGGCAACTACCAGATCCGCCGCCCGACCGATGGCGCGCCGGGCGGGCTCTCCCTGCTCGATTTCGGCGTGGTGCGGATCTTCCCGCCGCACTTCATCACCGGCGTCATCACCCTCTACGAGGCGGTGCGCGACGGCGATGACGACAAGGCCCACCATGCCTTCGAGGTGTGGGGTTTCCGCAACCTCTCGCGCGAGACCATGCTGGTCCTGAAGAAGTGGGCGGATTTCCTCTACGAACCGCTGCTGGAGGACCGCGTGCGTCTCATCCAGCAATCCAGCGACCCCACGCATGGGCGCAAGGTGGCGGAGGAGGTGCATCGTGGCCTCAAATCCACGGGCGGCGTGCGCATCCCGCGCGAATTCCCGCTGATGGACCGCGCGGCGATCGGCCTGGGCAGCGTGTTCTTCCGCCTGAAGGCGGAGCTGAACTGGCACCGCATGTTCCACGAGCTGATCGAGGGCTACAACGAGGCCGCCCTCGCCCAGCGCCAGGCGGAAGCCCTGGCCCAGGCGCGTGTGCCCGGGCCGGTGGTGGCGCCCACGAAGTAGGGGTCAGCGGCGCGGCTGGACCTCCTCGATCCGGCCGCCGCATCCGCGGAAGCAGCGGTCGAAATCGCCGCTGCACCGCCAGGACTGGTTGAGGCAGGCGGGCGGCTGCACGCAGCCCATGCCGCGCGATTGCACGCAGCGGTTATACGCCGCCATGGCGAAATTCCGGCTGGCGTTGCAGTGCTGGTAGTCGCGATCCGCGAAGGCGCGGCATTGCTGCTGGTCGAAGCGGCATTGCGAGACGCAGGCCTGCCCCTCGGGCCCCGGCGGCGGAATATAGGCGTATTCCGTGCAGGCCCCCAGCGCGAAGAACGCCAGCAACAGCACCCAGCTTCGAAACTTCGTGAACATCCGGCCCGCCATGATCTGCACCGCAGATGATGGCGGGCCGCGTCCGGCTTGGCTACAGGATGTAGCGCGACAAATCCGCGCTGGCGGCCAGCGGTGCCACACGGTCGCGCACCATGGCGGCGTCCACCGTCACCGTCTCGCCGCGGCGGTCGCTGGCGTGGAAGCTGACATCCTCCAGCAGGCGTTCCAGCACGGTGGCGAGTCGCCGCGCGCCGATGTTCTCGACGCTGGCGTTGATCTCGGCGGCGAGGTCCGCCAGCGCGTCCACCGCCTCGTCCAGGAAGACCAGTTCCACGCCCTCGGTCGCCATCAGGGCGCTGGCCTGCTTGAGCAGGGAATGCTCCGGCTCGGTCAGGATGCGGCGGAAATCGTCGCGGGTCAGCGCCTTCAGCTCCACGCGGATGGGCAGGCGGCCCTGCAATTCCGGCAGCAGGTCCGAGGGCTTGGACAAGTGGAAGGCGCCCGAGGCCACGAAGAGGATGAAGTCCGTCCGCACCGGGCCGTGGCGCGTGTTGACGGTGGTGCCCTCGATCAGCGGCAGCAAATCACGCTGCACGCCCTCACGCGAGACATCGCCGCCGCGGAAGCCGCCCTCGCTGGTGCGCGCGCAGATCTTGTCGATCTCGTCCAGGAAGACGATGCCGTTGTTCTCGGCGTTCTGCACGGCGGCGCGGGTCAGCGCCTCGCTGTCGAGCAGCTTGTCGGCCTCGTCGCGGATCAGCGCCTCGCGCGCCGCCTCCACCGTCATGCGGCGGGGCTTGGCACGGCCGCCGAACATCTTGCCCAGCATGTCCTGCATGTTCTGCATCTGGCCAGGGGGCATGCCGGGCATGTCCATCATGCCGATGGGCGTGCCCTGCGGCTCGCTCACCTGGACCTCGACCTCGCGGCCCTCCAGCGTCCCCTCGCGCAGCATGCGGCGGAACTTCATGCGCGTCTCGCCGGACGCGCCCTCGCCCACCAGGGCGGAGATGATGCGTTCCTCGGCCTGCAACTCGGCCTTGGCCTGCACGCCGCGCCGCGCCTGCTCGCGCTGCTGGAGGATGGCGGCCTCCACCAGGTCACGCACGATGCTCTCCACGTCGCGGCCCACATAGCCGACCTCGGTGAACTTCGTGGCCTCGACCTTGAGGAAGGGCGCATTGGCCAGCCGCGCCAGGCGCCGCGCGATCTCCGTCTTGCCGCAGCCCGTGGGGCCGATCATCAGGATGTTCTTCGGCACCACCTCTTCCTGCAGGCTCTCCGGCAGTTGCTGCCGGCGCCAGCGGTTGCGCAGCGCGATGGCCACGGCGCGCTTCGCGTCGTTCTGGCCGATGATGAAGCGGTCCAGCTCGCTCACGATCTCGCGCGGGGAGAGGTTGACCGTCTCGATGGGGGTGATCTCGTTCATGCGGGCAACGTCTCCAGGATGAAGTTGCCATTGGTGTAGACGCAGATATCGGCGGCGATCTTCATGGAGCGGCGGGCGATCTCCTCGGCGGAAAGCCCCTCCACCGTCATCAGCCCCCGCGCGGCGGCCAGCGCGTAATTGCCGCCGGAGCCGATGCCGATGATGGCGTCCTCCGGCTCCAGCACGTCGCCATTGCCGGTCAGCAGCAGGGAGCGGTCCTTGTCGGCCACTGCCAGCAGCGCCTCCAGGCGCCGCAGGTAGCGGTCCGTGCGCCAATCCTTCGCCAGCTCCACGCAGGCGCGTTCGAGCTGGTCGGGGAAGCGTTCGAGCTTGGCCTCCAGCCGCTCCAGCAGCGTGAAGGCATCGGCGGTGGCGCCGGCGAAGCCGGTCAGCACGCGCCCCTGGGCGATGCGGCGCACCTTGCGCGCATTGCCCTTCACGACGGTCTGGCCGAGCGAGACCTGGCCATCGCCCGCCATCGCGACCTTTCCGTCGCGCCGCACGCAGAGGATGGTGGTGCCGTGCCAGCCGATCGGATCATGTGTTGTGTTCGACATGCTGCCGATGTGGCGCGTCGGCCCCGCTTCGGCAATGCGGCTTGCCCGATCGCATGACGGACCCGAACATCGCGCATCTATGGAGAGTGACCCGATGCTGCCCTGCCTCGCCCCGGCCGATTCGCCCGCCCTGCCGCTGCATGTGGTGACGCCAGGCGGCTGGGAGGCCCTGCCCGGCGCCGGTTTCGCCCGCGCGAGTGGCTTCCGCGCCAAGCCGGGGGAACTCGTCCTGCTGCCGGGCGCGGAGGGGTTGGCCGGCGCGTTGCTGGGCGCGCCCGAGACGCCGCACGGCTTCGGCGGCCTGCCCTTCGCCCTGCCCGAGGGCACCACCTGGCGCGTGGAAGGTGCCGATCCGGCCGATGTGACCCTGGGCTGGTGCCTGGGCGCCTACCGCTTCACCCGCTTCAAGCCCGGCAAGCGCCCGCCCGCCCGGCTGGTCGCCGCGCCCGGCCATGAGGACGCCGCCATCGAGGCCGCGGCCATCTGGCGCGCGCGGGACCTGATCAACACGCCCGCCAACCACCTGGGGCCGGCCGAGCTGGCGGCCGCCGTGGCGGAAATCGGCGCCGCGCATGGCGCGCGCGTCGAGATCATCGAGGGGCCGGCGCTGGAACAGGGCTTCCCCGCCGTGGCGGCCGTCGGCCAGGGCAGCCCCCGTGCGCCCCGCGTGGCCGTGCTGGAATGGGGCGAGGCCGATGCGCCCTTGGTGGCGCTCTGCGGCAAGGGGGTCTGCTTTGACACGGGCGGGCTGGACCTCAAGCCCTCCTCCGCCATGCTGCGGATGAAGAAGGACATGGGCGGCGCCGCGGTGATGATCGGGCTGGCGGAGGCGCTGATGGCCTCCCGCGCGCCCATCCGCCTGCTGCTTCTGGTGGGCGCGGTGGAGAACAGCGTCTCCGGCACCGCCTTCCGCCCCCTGGACGTGATCCGTACCCGCAAGGGGCTGACGGTCGAGATCGGCAACACCGATGCCGAGGGAAGGCTGGTCCTGGCCGACCTGCTGGCCTTCGCCACCGAACGCCGTCCCCGCCTGATCCTGGACGGCGCCACCCTGACGGGCGCCGCGCGCGTGGCGCTGGGCCCGGACCTGCCCGCTTTGTTCAGTAACGATGAGAGCCTTGCCGCCGCGCTGCTGGCGGGCGGCGAGGCCGCGGGCGAACCGCTCTGGCGCCTGCCCCTGCACCAGGGCTATGCGGGCTGGCTGGACAGCCCGGTCGCCGACCTCAACAACGTGTCCGCCAAGCCCATGGCCGGCGCCATCGTGGCAGGTCTTTTTCTTCAGCGATTTGCGCCAAGTGACATTCCGTGGGGACACCTGGACCTGTATGCTTGGAATGACAGTTCCCGCCCTGGCCGTCCCGAAGGAGGCGAAGCCACCGGACTGCGCGCCCTGCGCCGAGGGATGATGAACTTCCTGCATGATTGAACCGGCATTCGCTCAACCTGCAAGTTTTTGAACGAGCGGTTGATGAATTCCTTGCAATTTTCTCGGCGCTGATCCCTACTGTTCATATGGCGGCAACCCCATGTGGACGCCATCACAGTCAAATTCCGCGAGCCAGAGGGGCCTCCGACTTCATCCGACCCCTCCAAGGCCCTGCCGGGAAAGGAAGGATGCCATGTCTGTCCACTCCAACCCCGACCAGCTGGTGGGCGTCCTCCGCGACACCATCGTGGCGCTGGTCCGCCGGGATGGGCCGGACTTGTCGGCCCGCCAGCTTGGTGTGTTCCTCACCGTGTATCTGAGCCCGGGGCCGCACACGGTCCGGGGCCTCGCGCATGAGCTGAACGTCTCCAAGCCCGCCATCACCCGCGCCCTCGACCGCCTGGGCGAGCTGGACCTGGCCCGCCGCAAGGTGGACCCCATGGACCGCCGCAGCGTGCTGGTGCAGCGCACCCTCAAGGGCTCGGTCTTCCTGCGCGACCTGCGCCAGACCATGGCCGAGGCCGAGGGCATCATCACCGAGATGCCCCTGCCGGACTCGGCCATCGCGGCCGAGCTGGAAGGCGCGGGCTACCGCTGAGCCCGCTTGCGGGGCGCGGCGGCCTTCAGCCGCCCGCCTCCAGTCGCTTGCCCGTCTCGCCGTCGAAGACGTGCAGGGTGTGCAGCGGGACGATGACGTTGAGCGCGCCATCGGAATAGGCGCTGCCGGGCAGCTTCGCCGTCACTTCCGTGCCATCCGCCAGGCGCGCATGGATGACGCTCTCGCCTCCCAGAGGCTCCACCAGATCAACCTGGAGTTCCAGCCCGCCCTGGCCGGGCGTGAGGTGCTCAGGCCGCACGCCGATGGTCAGCTTGCGGCCGGCCGGGCCTGGGCGCGGGCCGTCATGGAAGGGCAGGACGAGGCCGTTGCTGTCAAGGCGCGCGGCATGGCCGCCCTCCTCCAGCGTGGCGGGGAAGAGGTTCATGGCCGGGCTGCCGATGAAGCTCGCCACATAGGTGTCGGCGGGACGCGCCCAGATCTCCATGGGGGTCGCGATCTGCGCGGCGTGGCCGGCATGCATGACCACCAGGCGGTCGCCCAGGGTCATGGCCTCCACCTGGTCATGCGTCACGAAGAGGCTGGTCACACCCAGGCGCTTCTGCAGGCGCCGGATTTCCGCGCGCATCTGCACGCGCAGCTTGGCGTCGAGGTTGGACAGCGGCTCGTCGAAGAGGAACAGCTTGGGCTCGCGCACGATGGCGCGGCCCATGGCCACGCGCTGCCGCTGCCCGCCCGAGAGCTGCCGCGGCCGGCGTTCCAGCAGCGCGCCGATGCCCAGCAGGTTCGCCGCCTCCTGCACCCGGGCCGCGATCTGGTCGCGCGGCAGGCCCCGGATCTTGAGGCCATAGGCCATGTTGTCGAAGACGCTCATGTGCGGGTAGAGCGCGTAGTTCTGGAACACCATCGCCACGTCGCGCTCGGCGGGTTCGAGCGCCGTGACATTGCGCCCGGCGATGACGACATTGCCGGTGCTGGCCGTCTCCAGCCCCGCCACGATCCGCAGCAGGGTGGATTTGCCGCAGCCCGAGGCGCCGACGATGACAATCATCTCGCCATCGGCCACGTTGAGGTCAATGCCGTGCAGCACATGGGTGGGCCCGAAGGCCTTGGTCACGCCCTGGATGTTGAGGGTCGCCATTACTTTTCGGTCTCCGTCAGGCCCTTCACGAACCAGCGCTGCATGAGGATGACAACGGCGACCGGCGGCAACAGGGCCAGCACGGTGGTCGCCATGACGATGTTCCATTCGGTGTCGGCTTCCGCCCCCAGCATCTTCACGATGCCGATGACGATCGTCTCCACATCCGTGCTGGTCGTGACCAGCAGGGGCCAGAGATACTGGTTCCAGCCATACACGAAGAGGATGACGAAGAGCGCCGCGATGTTGGTGGCCGAGAGCGGCAGGACGATGTCCTTGAAGAAGCGCATCGGCCCCGCGCCGTCCATCTTGGCGGCCTCCACCAGCTCATCCGGGATGGTCAGGAAGAACTGGCGGAACAGCAGCGTGGCCGTGGCGGACGCGATCAGCGGGATGATCAGCCCCTGATAGGTGTTCACCATGCCAAGGTCGCTCACCACCTGGAAGGTGGGGAAGATGCGCACCTCCACGGGCAGCATCAGCGTGATGAAGATGGCCCAGAAGCAGAGCATCCGGCCGGGGAAGGAGAAGAACGCCACCGCATAGGCCGAGGTGATCGAGATGGCGAGCTTGCCCACCGTGATCAGCAGCGCCATCACCGCGCTGTTGAACATCATGGTCGAGACGGGCACGGAGGCGCGGCGGGTGTTCCCCTCGCTCCAGGCCGTCGCGTAGTTGTTCCACCCCTCGGAGCCCGGCAGCAGGGGCACCTCGCCCCGGCCGATGGTGGCCGCGTCATGGGTGGAGCCCATCAGCACGATCCAGATGGGCAGGGCGAAGAGCACCACGCCCAGCAGCAGGATCACATGGGTGGTGAGGTCGGCGCCGAGGAAGCGGCGGCGGCGCGGCGCCTCCGCGGCCAGCGGCACGGGGGCCGCAATGGCGGGCTGAACCTGAGACATCAGTAATGCACCCTGCGTTCGATGAAGCGGAACTGCACCAGCGTCAGCGCCATCACCGCGATCATCAGCACCACCGACTGCGCGGCCGAGGAGCCGAGGTCGAGGTTCACCCGCCCGTCCACATAGGCGCGGTAGATCATGGTCTGGGTGGCGTTGCCGGGCCCGCCGCCGGTCAATGCGTCAATGATCCCGAAGGTGTCGAACACGGCCGAGGTGATGTTGATCACCAGCAGGAAGAAGGTGGTGGGCGACAGCAGCGGGAAGATGACGGTCCAGAAGCGGCGCGAGGGGCTGGCGCCATCAATGGCCGCCGCCTCCAGCACGGATTTCGGGATGGATTGCAGCCCCGCCAGGAAGAAGAGGAAGTTGTAGGAAACCTGCTTCCACGCCGCGGCCAGGATGACGACGAGCATCGCCTGGTCCCCGTTCAGCCGGTAGTCCCAGGGCACGCCGAAGCCGTTCAGCGCCCGGCCGAGCAGGCCAAGGCTCGGGTGGAACAGGAAGATGTAGAGCACCGCCGCGATGGCGGGCGCGATGGCATAGGGCCAGATCAAGAGGGTGCGGTAGGTGTCGCGCCCGCGGATATGCCGGTCCGCCAGCACGGCCAGCAGCAGCGCCACGCCCATGGAGAGCACGGTCACCCAGAAGCTGAACCAGATCGTGTTCCAGACCACCTGCAGGTAGCGATCATCGGCGAAGAGGTCCTGGAAGTTCTCCAGCCCCACGAACATGACCGAGATGCCGAAGGCGTCCTGGCGCAGGAAGGAATACCGGATGGCCTCCGCCGCGGGCCAGAAGAAGAAGATGGCGGTGACGATGAGCTGTGGCGCAAGCAGCAGATAGGGAAGCAGCTTGTTGCCGAAGATGACCTTGCGCCGCATGGGGCCTCACGGAAAGGAAGGGGGGCGGAACAGCCGCCCCCGGGATGGTTCAGTCTCAGCGGCGGTTGGCGCGCTCGAAGTTCCGCAGCACCACGTCGGCGCGGCGGTTGGCGTTGGCCAGGGCCGTCTGCGCGTTCTGCTGGTTCTGGAAGCCGCGCTCAAGCTCTTCCTGGATGATGTTGCGGATTTCCACGAAACCGCCCAGGCGGAAGCCCTGGCTGTTCGGCGTGGGCTCCGCGCGGGAGAGCTGGGTGATGGCGGCGTCCGCGCCCGGGTTGCGCTCGTAGAAACCCTCGGCCTTGGACGCCTCGTAGGCGGCCAGCGTCAGCGGCACATAGCCGGTGACCTGGTGCCACCACTTGTCCTGCTCCACCTCGGAGATGAAGCGGTAGAACTCCGCCACGCCGCGATATTCGGCCGCGGTGCGGTTGCGCGAGGTCAGCGCCCAGAGGCTCGCGCCGCCGATCACGCCATTCTTCGGGCTGGTGGTGATGTCGCCATGGTGCGGCAGCACCACCGAGGCCCAGCGGAACCGCGCCTCGCGCTGCACCGCGGCCCGGCCGGCGGAGGAGTTGAAGCTGATCGCCGCCTGGCCGGCCGGGAAGGCCGCGCCGCCGCCGCCGTCGCGGCCGCCATAGGTGAAGTGGCCGGCGCGCTGCATCTCCAGCAGCATCTCGGTCTGCTTCAGGAAGATCGGGTCCGCGAGGTTCATCCGCGCGTCCAGACCCTGGAAGCCGTTCGCGGGCGTGGCCAGCGCGACGTCGTGGATGGACGACATCTGCTCATACATCACCCAGGTCGGCCAGGCGGTCGTCATCGCCATCTCGGCCGCGTTGCGGGCGCGGATGGCCTGGGCGGCGGCGCGCACCTCGGCCCAGGTCTTGGGCAGGTCGGTGGTGGACAGGCCCGCGCGCTCGAAGGCGTCCAGGTTCAGCCACATCACCGCCGAGGAGGAGTTGTGCGGCATGGAGATCATGCGGCCCTGGGTGTCGCTGTAGTAGCCGCGCACACCGGCCAGGTAGCGCTGCGGGTCGAGCTCGATGCCCGCCTCGCCCAGCAGTTCATAGACGGGACGGATGGCGGGGCCCGCGCCCATCATGGTGGCGGTGCCGACCTCGAAGACCTGCGCGATGTGCGGGGCCGTGCCCGCGCGCCAGGCGGCGATCGCGCCGCTCATCACCTCAGGGTAGGAGCCGCGGAAGGTCGCCACGACGCGGTAGCGGTCCTGGCTCTCGTTGAAGCGCTGCGCCTGTTCGGCCACGCGCTCGCCCAGGGCGCCCGCCAGCCCGTACCAGAACTGGATCTCGACGCGGCCGCCGGCGCCGGTCTGGGCGCGGGCCGAGGGGGCGATGAAGGGAACGGACAAAAGGCCGGCCGAACCGGCCAGCAGTGAGCGGCGCTGCATGAAGGTGCTCTCCCAGGGTGTTGGTCTTGCGGGGCGCTATACGCGCTTGGTTGCCTCGGTGTGACAGTTTCTTTGCAGAATGATGAAGGCGACCATCCCCTGGCAAGAGGCTTCGTTCACCCTCCCGTAAGTTCGGCGTAGAGGGCGGGGTCCGTGGCGCCCTCCGTGCCGAAGACCAGCACCCGGCTGTCCGCCCCCAGGCCGAGCACCGCCCGGGCCGAGACATCCGCCATGGCCGATTCGAAGGCGATCAGCCCCGCCACGGCACTTTCGCCCGCCTCGATGCCCCGCGCATGCAGGGCGCGCATGGCCGGCGCCACGGCCGAATCGGGGACCGCCATGAAGGCGAAGGCCGCCCGCTCCAGCTCCTGCCAGGCGAGCAGGGAGGGCTCGCCGCAGGCCAGCCCGGCCATGATGGTGTCCAGCGCGCCGGTCACGGCCCGCATCTCGCCGGCGGCGGCGCTTTCCAGCAGGCAGGCGGCCTCCTCCGGCTCGGCCACCACCAGCCGGGCGCCGGGGGCCTGGTGGCGCAGCTGGACCGAGACGGCAGCCGCCACGCCGCCCACGCCGCCGGGGACGAAGACATGGGTGGGGGGCGCGGGCATCTGCGCCAGCGCCTCCTCCGCCATCAGGCGGTAGCCCTGCATCACGTCGCGCGGGGGCTCGGTGTAGCCGGGGTAGGAGGTGTCGCTGATGACGAACCAGCCCTTCTCGTCGGCCGCGCGCTGGGCGGCGCGGACGCTGTCATCGTAGTTGCCCGGCACCTCGCGCACCTCGGCGCCGAAGGCGGCGATGGCGTCGCGCCGCCCCTGGGACACGTTCTCGTGCACGAAGATGACGCAGCGCGCGCCGAAGCGCTGGGCGCCCCAGGCCACGCTGCGGCCGTGATTGCCATCGGTGGCGCAGGTGACGGTGATCTGTTCCGTCGCATGGGCATATTGGCCGGATTCCAGGGCTGCGCCGTTCGCGTTGTTGGCCGTGCCGCGCCGCGCCAGCTCCTGCCCCAGCAGCCGGGCCACCGCATAGGCGCCGCCCAGGGCCTTGAAGCTGCGAAGCCCGAAGCGCGCGCTTTCATCCTTGTAGTGCAGGCTGGCGACCCCCTCGGCGGGGATGGCGTGGAGCGGGGTGGGGGCATAGCCCGGCCAGGCGGTGATCTCGGCGCGGGCGCGGCGATACCCCCCTTCGGGCAGGACGATGATGCCGGGGGTGCCGTGGTTGGCGTTCAGGACGAGACGGTGCATGGCCCGCACCTTGGCGGGGCTTCCGGCGCGGGGCAATCTCGGCGTCATGCACATCACCATCCTGGGCGGCGGGGGCTTCCTCGGCCGCAAGCTGGCACAACGGCTGGCGGCGGGCGCCCTGCCCGGCTGCACGGGCCTGACCCTGTTCGACCTGCACGAACCCGCGCCGCTGAACGCCCCCTTCCCGGTGCGCCGCCTGGCCGGCGACGTGGCGGACCCGGCACAGCTGCGCGCCGCCATCCCGCCCGGCACGGGCCTCGTGGTGCATCTGGCCGCCGTGGTGAGTGCCGCGGCCGAAGCGGATTTCGACCTGGGCATGCGGGTGAACCTGCACGGCACGCTGGCCGTCATCGAGGCCTGCCGCGCCCTGCCCGCCCCCCGCGCGTGATCTTCACCTCCAGCGTGGCGAGCTTCGGCGGCGGCCAATCCGCCCATCTGCCCGATGATTCGCGCCAGCTTCCGGCCAATTCCTACGGCGCGCAGAAGGCGGCGGCGGAACTGCTGCTGCAGGACGCCACGCGCAAGGGCTTCATGGACGCCGTCTCCATCCGCCTGCCCACGGTCATCGTCCGCCCCGGAAGGCCCAACAAGGCGGCGAGTTCCTTCGTCTCGGCCATCCTGCGGGAGCCCTTGCTGGGGCTGGAGACGCCCCTGCCCGTGGGCGAGGATTTCGCCGTCTGGGTCTGCTCGCCCCGCCGCGCGGTGGAGTGGTTCCTGCACGCGGCGCGGATGGACACGGCCCCGCTCGGCCTCGACCGGGGCGTGAACCCGCCGGGGCTCTCGGTCACGGTGCGCGAGATGCTGGCCGCCCTGACCCCCGCCGAGCGCGCCCTGGTGAAACCCGAGCCGGACGCCAATGTGGCCGCCATCGTGGGCGGCTGGCCCGCCAGCTTCACCGCAGACCGCGCCCGCGCCCTGGGCTTCACCCCGCAGGAGGGCGTGGCCGACATCCTGGCCGCCTTCCGCGAGGATGACCTGGGGGCCACACGGGCCGAGCGGGGCCTGTGACGGACCTTACCCATTTCGTCCTGGGCGATGGCCCCAGGCGCGTCGCCCCCTTCAGCCATGCGGTGCGGGCGGGGGATTTCCTCTTCGTCACCGGCCAGATGCCGACCGACCCTTCCGACAACACGCGCTGCGTGCCGGGCGGGGTGGAGGCGCAAACGCGCCAGGTCATCGCCAACCTGAAATCCGTGCTGTTGGGCTGCGGCGCGGAGTGGGAGCGCGTGGTGATGGCCCGCATCTACCTGACCGAATTCGCCCGCGACTACGCGGCCATGAATGCCATCTGGGAGGCCGAATTCCCGCCGGGCAAACTGCCCGCGCGCACCACGGTGGGGGTGACGGGGCTGGCGCTGGGCGCGCTGGTGGAAATCGACTTGGTGGTGGCGGTCTAGTTCAGCGCCTGATCCGCGGAGGCGGAATCGCCGGAGCGGTGAATCAGTCGCTCAAACCAGGCTCAGGCCTGCCGCGCGCCGTCCCGCTCCACCATCAGCTTGCGCGCGTCATCGGGGATGGGCGTGGACACGCCATCCTTCACGCAGACCAGCAGCGCCTGGCATTCGAAGACCAGCCCGTTCTTCCACACCGCATACTCATGCACATAGCTGGTGCGGCGCAGGCTCGGGCAGCGCAGCGTCAGCAGCACCTCCTCCTGGAAGCCGATGGCCCGCACATAGCGCGCCTCCAGCTTGGCCACGACCGGCCCCGGCGCATCGGCGCGCAGCACCTGGCCGAGCGAGGCCCAATGCTCGATCCGCATGTCCTCGAACATGATGAGGTAGGCGGCGTGGTTCACATGGCCGTAGAGGTCGCATTCCGCCCAGCGGATGGTGTGCCGCTTGGCCAGGGTCCATTCGCCCTGGACGCCGAATTCCTCCGTCATGCTGCCCGTCATGGCCTGCCCCCCGTTGCGGGCCGCAGCCTCGCGCAAAACGCGCGGCGCCGCTACTCCGGGAGGTAGAGCGACCTGATCTGCAACCGCCGCAGCAGGTTCCGGCAAAGCAGGTCAATTTCCCGCCGGTCGGTCGTCTCGGGATGGACGGTGGCCCAGGCGGCGGCGATGCGGCGCCAGAACAGGCCGAGTTCCGTGAGCCGGTCGCGCAGCCGGGCCTGGGTGTCGGTCATGCGGGTCACGGCTTCCAGGCTGCCCTGCTCCTCCAGCGCGGCCACGGCGGCGGAGAGCAGCATGTCGGCGGTCTGGCGCGGCACCGTCACCAGCGGCGAGACCTGCCGCAACGCCTGGGCGATGAGGTCGCCGGACCAATGGGCGTCGCGCAGCATCACCTTGGTGGTGGCGGTCACCATGCGCTCCATGCCGGGATAGTCGGGCTGGGCGGCGTGGGCGCCCAGCACCTCCGCATGGGCGCGGGCCAGGCGCTTCAGCGCGCGGGCCAGCTTGGCGATGCGCTGCAGTTCGAACTGCCCATCGGTCACGCAGCGCGCCGCCGCCGTCTCGAACATGTCGAGGCCGGGGGGCGTGCGGCGCAGCGCGGCCAGATAGGCCTCGCCCGCCTCGCCGGCACCGCGCGACAAGGCACCGACCAGCGCCGTGGTGGCGGAATAGAGCAGGTGTTCGGCCGGAAGCGGCAGGGGCTCGCCCAGCAATGCGGGCGGCATGGGGTCGCCCGGGACCACGCATTCCACCAGGCGCAGCGCGGAGGGGATCAGCCGCAGCAGGCGGAAATCATGGCTGCCCGGCTTCAGGTCCAGCGCCGAATGGGCCGTGTCCACGTCCAGCACCAGGCGGATGGCGTCATAGCGCCGCACGAAGATGATCTGCCCGTCCATCCCGCATTCGAAGGCGAGGTCATTGCCGCGGAGCCAGGGTGCCTCGAAGGAAAAGCTATCGGGGGGCCATCGCACGCCCTCGGGCACACCGGGGAAGCGGACCGGATCGAACTGCGCGGCATCGAGTTGGGGCACGGGGCAGCCATGCCATCCGGATGGTGAAGGCTTGGTGAAGGCGCCTCAGCCCATGCGGCTTTGCACCCATTCGGCGCGCGTGATGCGGTAGAGGCGCTGCAGGCGCTTGGGATGCCCCTCGGGGATGCGCGGTTCCTCGAAGGTGCCATCCTGCCGCATGCCGAGCTTTTCCATCAGCCGCCAGGAGGGCTCGTTGTCCGGGATGGTCCAGGCCACGATCTCGGGCAGGCGCAGCGGGCCAAAGCCGGCCGCCAGCGCGATCCGCGCGGCCTCCTCCGCATAGCCCTGGCGCTGGTGCGCGGCCGCGATGCGCCAGCCGATTTCCACATTGGGCGTGAAGCGCGCCTCGAAGGCCACGCGCAGCAGGCCCACCATGCCGACCAGCCCCGGCGCGTCGCGGCGGAACACGCCCCAGAAGCCGAAGCCATGCTGGGCGATGTGCGCCGCCATGCGGGCGCGCAAGGCCTCGGAGGCAGCGAAATCCAGCGGCTTCACGAAGTGGCGCATCACCACCGGGTCACCGTTCATGGCGGCGAATTCCGCAGCGTCGGAATCTTCCAGCGGGCGCAGGATCAGGCGCGGCCCTTCAAGGATCATGGCGGCGTCCCCTTCCCCCGATGCCCCTTGGGCATAATCATGCCGGGGGAGGGACGCAACATGACCCCGATAAGCTTGGAGGCGATGGCCGCCTCGATCCCCGATGGCGCGATGGTGGCGGTGCCGCCGGACAACTCCATCCCCTCGGTGGCGCTGGCCAAGGCGCTGATCCGCCGCCGCGCGCGGGGGCTGCGCCTGGTGGGCGTGCCCATCTCCGGCTTCGCGACCGACATCCTGATCGGCGCGGGTTGTGTCGCCGAGGTGAACACCTCCGCCGTGACGCTGGGCGAGGCCGGCTTCGCGCCGCGCTTCTCCGCCGCGCTGAAGGCCGGCACGCTCACGGTGCGCGACGCCACCTGCCCCGCCATGCACACCATGCTCCAGGCGGCCGAGAAGGGCGTGCCCTTCATGCCCCTGCGCGGGCTGATCGGCAGCGACATCCTGGCCAACCGGCCCGACTGGGTGGTGATCGAAAGCCCCTTTGGCACCGGCGAGAAGATCACCCTGCTGCCCGCCCTGCACCCCGACGTGGCCGTCTTCCACGCCGTGATGGCCGACAGCGCGGGCAATGTCTGGGTGGGCCGCCGGCGCGAATGCGCCACCATCGCCCATGCCAGCCAGCGCAGCCTCGTCACCGTCGAGCGCGTGGTGGAGGGCAATTTCCTGGAGGATGAGCGCCTCTGCCCCGGCGCCATCAACGCCACCTACATCAGCGGCATCGCCATCGCCGAACGCGGCGCGCAGCCCTCGGCGCTGCTCGACGAATATGGCTTCGACACGGACTACGTCATGCAATATGCCCGCGCGGCCAAGACCGAGGCGGGCTTCGCCGAATGGTGCGCCGAGCACGTCTTCGACAACCAGGCGGTGGCCGCGGAATGAGCTACAAGACCGAGGAACTTCTGGCCGTCTGCATCGCGCGCCTCATCCGCGCGCGGCCCACGCGGCACATCGCGGTGGGCGCGGCCTCGCCCATTCCGGCCGCGGCCGCCTGGCTCTGCGTGAAGCAGGGCGACCCGTTGCACCTGTCGCTGCTGCACAAGCGCAGCGGCAACCCCTTCACCGATGGCTCGCGCGAATTGTTCGACCTGACGGGCCAGGGCCGCATTGACCTGTTCTTCCTGGGCGGCGGGCAGATTGACGGGCAGGCGAACATCAACCTCATCGGCACCGGCCCCTGGCCGGGGCTGGAGGTGCGCTTCCCGGGCAGCTTCGGTTCGGCCTTCATGTACTACATGTCCGGCCGCACCATCCTGTTCCGCGAGGAACATTCGCCGCGCGTCTTCGTGGACCGCGTGGACCACATCTCCGCCCCCGGCACCTCCGAGCCCGGCGTCTTCCGCCGCGGCCATGCCCAGGCGCTCGTGACGGGCCGCTGCGTGTTCGACTTCCACCCCGATCGCGGCCGCTTCTCGCTCGCCTCCTACCATGCGGGCGAGAGTGTGGAGAGCATCCGCGCCATGACCGGCTTCGACTTCGACGTGCCCGAGGGCGTGGCCGAGACCGTGCCGCCCTCCGACGCCGAACTGGCTTTGCTGCGCGGCGCCGTCTGCGACGAGATGCTGGAAACCTACCCCGATTTCTGCGCCCGCGTGTTCGAGAGAAAGGCCGCCGCATGACCGATGCTGTTCCCATGAATGAGGGCCGCGCGCTGGCCACCGGCCCCGGCGCCCTGTCCGGCCTGCGCGTGGTGGACCTCACCCGCGTGCTGGGTGGCCCCTATTGCACCATGATCCTCTCGGACCACGGCGCCGAGGTCATCAAGCTGGAACCGCCCCAGGGCGACGAGGTGCGCGACTGGGGCCCTCCGTTCAACGCGGATGGCGACGCCAGCTACTTCGTGGGCGTGAACCGCAACAAGAAGTCCGTGGGCCTCGACCTCGGCAAGCCCGAGGGGCGCGAGGTGCTGCTGCGCCTGCTCGAAGGCGCCGACGTGCTGATCGAGAACTTCAAGCCCGGCAGCATGGAGAAGTGGGGTCTGGGCTATGAGGAGGTGCTGTCCAAGCGCTTCCCGCGCCTGGTGCATTGCCGCGTCTCGGGCTTCGGCGCCACGGGGCCGCTGGGCGGCTTCCCGGGCTATGACGCCATCGTGCAGGCCATGGTGGGCCTCATGTCCATCAACGGCACCGAGAATTCCGGCCCCACGCGCCTCGGCACGCCCATCGTGGACATCGCGACGGGCCTCTACTCCGCCATCGCCATCCTGATGGCGCTGCATGAGCGGGAGCGGTCGGGCAAGGGCCAGTATTGCGACATGACGCTGCATGATTGCGGCATGGCGCTGCTGCACCCGCATGCGGCCAACTTCTTCCTCTCGGGCAAGCGGCCGGTGGCCACGGGCAACCCGCACCCGAACCTGGCCCCCTACGCCAAGTTCAAGACCAAGACCTGCGAGATCTTCGTGGGCTGCGGCAATGACCCGACCTTCCGCAAGTTCGCGGCCTTCCTGGGCCTCGGCGACCTGGGCAGCGACCCGCGCTTCGCCACCAATGGCGGGCGCACGACCAACCGCGCGGCGCTGACCGAAATCCTGGAGGCGCGCTTCGCCGAGGAGGACGGGCATGACCTCTGCCAGCGCATGCTGGCGGCGGGCCTGCCGGCCGGCCCCGTGCTGCATGTGGACGAGGCCATGGCGCAGGCGCACACCGCCCACCGCGCCATGATCACGGAGAAGGACGGCTTCGTCGGCCTGGGCACGCCCATCAAGCTCAGCCGCACGCCGGGCGGCACCCGCGCCGCCCCGCCCCGCTTCGCCGAGCACACCCGCAGCGCGCTGGCGGAAAAGGGCTTCTCGGCCGAGGAGATCGCGAAGCTGGAGGAAGCGGGCGTGCTGGTCGAAGCCCGCCGGAAGTAGCGGGTTTTCGCGCGGCTGATTCACCGCGGCGAACCCGCCGCGGATCAGGCGCGGGCCAGCTCCACCACCACCACTTCCGGCGGCACGCCCAGCCGCACCGGAAGGGTGGAGGTGCCGAGCCCGCCGGAGACCACCAAATCCCGCCCGCCCTCGCGCACATGCCCATAGGCGTAGCGGTTGCCGTAGCGCGAGGGCACGCGCGGCGACCAGCCCAGCAGCCTGATCTGCCCGCCATGGGTGTGGCCCGAGAGCTGCACCGCCACCCGCGCCGTGCCCGCCGCGAAGATGTCGGGCTCATGCGCCAGCAGAACCACGGGGGCGTCGTCCGTCACCTGCGCCAGCGTCGCGCCCAGGTCGTCAGCCCCACGATGCGGCCGCCAGGGCAGCGGCAGGAAGGCGATCTGGCTGTCCAGCCCGGCCAGCCAGAAGCCCGGCTCCAGGCGCAGGGCGCGGTTCTGCAGCGGTGTGAAGCCCGCCTCCGCCAAGGCCTCCATCCACAGCAGCGGGCCGCGGCGGCGCGCCATCGCGGCCTCATCCTCCCACCAGTCATGGTTGCCGGCGATGGCGTAGCGACCCAGCGGCGCGCGCAGCCCGGCCAGCAGGGCGCAGACCTCGGCCTGGGGATAGGGTGGACGGATCAGGGGCGTGTTCGGCCCATAATCGCCCAGCAGCACGACCAGGTCCGGCGCCTCCGCATTGGTGGTGGCGACGATGGTGGCGATGCGCTCCAGCGTCATGGCCGGCGCGCCGGCGTGCAGATCGGCCAGCGCGGCGATCCGCAGCGGGCGGCCCACCGGCCAGCCTGGCGGTGACAGCCGGTAGCGCGCCACGCGCGGCCCCCAATAGGGTTCGACGCCGAAGCCATAGGCCGCGGGCGCGGCGCCAGCCAGGCCGGCGGCGATGAGGGCACGGCGTTTCCACATGCGCGCCGGTTAGCACGCGGTGGCTTGCCGCGCGATGAAGCGGGGCCAATTCGGCGCCATGTCCGACCTCCCCGCCCCGAGCCGCGCCGATGGGCTGCGCCGCCTGACCGAATTCGCCCCGCGCATGGGGAGGCACTACGCCTCCGGCCGCAACACCGATCCGGGCCCGGGGGCGCGGCGGGATGTGTCGCTGCTGTCGGCGCATGTCCGGCACCGGCTGCTGCTGGAGAGCGAGCTGGTCGGCACCGCCCTCACGCATCACGGCCCAGTGGCCGCGGAAAAATTCATCCAGGAGGTCTTCTGGCGCAGCTACTGGAAGGGCTTTCTTCAGTTGCGGCCCACGATGTGGGCCGATTACCGCGCGCGCGTCGCGGAGGAACAGGCGACGCTGCTCACCCAGGGCGGCCGCCGCCGCGCGGTGGAACAGGCCATGGCCGGCGCCACGGGTATCGCATGCTTCGACGCCTGGGCGCGGGAACTGGTCGAGACCGGCTGGCTGCACAACCACGCGCGCATGTGGTTCGCCAGCATCTGGATCTTCACGCTGCGCCTGCCCTGGCCGCTCGGCGCCGAGTTCTTCCGCCACCATCTGAAGGATGCGGATGCGGCGTCCAACACGCTGTCCTGGCGCTGGGTGGCGGGCATCCAGACGCCGGGGAAGCACTACCTGGCACGGGCCGAGAACATCGTGCGCCACACGGAAGGCCGCTTCGACCCGCGCGGGCAGTTGGACGAGGACGCGGCGCCGCTGGACGAACCGCCGCCGCCCTCCGCGCGCCCCCTGGCCCCCGCCGACCTGCTCCCCGAAGGCCCGGTGGCGCTGCTGCTGCATGAGGAGGACCTGCACCCGGAAAGCCTGCCGGCCTGCCGCGTCGTGGCGCTGGCGGCCCTGGCGCCGGAGCCCCGCGCGGAGGCCGCCCAGGCCTTCACCCTCGCCGCGCTGGATGACGGGCTGGCCCGCGCCACCGCTCGCTTCGGACTGGAGGGCGAGGTGCTGCCACCCGATGCCATCGCCGAATGGGCCGCCTACACGGGTGCCCGCGCCGTGCTGGCCCCCGAGCCCGCCATTGGCGAGACGGCCGATACGCTGGAGGCGCTGCGCCCGGCATTGGCCGCGCACGGAATCACCCTGCACCGCTGTCGCCGGCCGTGGGATGCGGCCTGCTGGCCGCTGGCCCGGCGGGGCTTCTTCCCCTTCCGCGAAAACATCCCGCGCTTGATCGCCGAACTCTCGCCCACGCCGCCTTGAAACCGCCACAGGCAATGTTTACATTGCTCACATGAGGATGTGCTCCCCACGCTTGCAGCGCCACCCGGCAAGGCCCAACTTGCGCCGCATGGACAAGCCGCGCCCACCCATCCCCTTCGCCTCGGCGCCGCTGCCCGTGCGGCTGGTGCTCGGCTTCACCCTGCTCGCCTTCTGCATGTGGCTGCCGGCCTTCGCCGCGCTGTTCCGCTGATGGGCGCGCAACAGGATTGGGAAGACCGAAAGCGCGCCTGGAAGGACTACAAGCGCGGTTGGAAGGCCCAGCGCCGCGGGGAACGGCGCGAGGAGCGCACGGAACGCCCTGGCCCCATCTTCGGCTGGCGGGTCTGGCTGCTGCCGCTCTTCCTCTGGCCGCTGGCCTTCGACATCCCCATCGAAATCCTGCGCGGCAACGCCAGCCAGCTGGTCGGCGGCATCCTGGGCGTGGCGCTGGCCTGGATGGGTGCCGCCCGCATGGCCCGTGGCGGCCCCGGCGACCTGCGCGCCGGCGCCATCCTGATGGGTGTGGCCGCGGGGCTGACCGCGGGGCTGGCCGCCAAGATCTTTCCGCCCATCGCCGTCGCCATGGGCTTCGGCACCTTCTTCGGCGTGCGGCTGCTGACGGCCGACATGGCGGCGCACGAGCCCCTGCCCCCGCCACCGCCGCAGCCCGCACCACCCCCTTCGCCCGAGGCCGCCTCGCTGGTGGGCCCGCGCGCGCAGATCGCCCGCATCCGCGCCGCCGCCCCGCCTTTGCCCCATGCGCCCCTGCTGCTGGAGGCCGCCTCCGCCATGCAGGGCGTGGTGGATGACCTCGCCGCCCGCCCGGCCCAACTGCACGAGGCACGGCGCTTCCTGGCCGTGCACCTGGACGGGCTGGTGCGGATCGTCGAACGGCTGGAAGCGGGCGCCGAACCGCCCGAGACCCTGCCGCAATTGCTGCGTGACCTGACCGCCTCCGCCCACCGCCTGCGCGGCGAACTGCGCCAGGTGGAAAGCCAGGCGCTGGATATCCAAGTGAAGGTGCTGTCGGACCGGCTGCGCCAGGAGGGCCTATGAACGAAATCGAACCCGCGCGGCAGGAGGAGATCACCCGCCTCGCCAGCGCCATCTCGCTGAAGGACCCGGGCACCATCCTGCGTTTCGGCGCCGCCGCGCAGTCCCGCGCCCAGGCGGCCGCCGACGCCATGCTGGAAGGTGCCCAGAACCGCGAGACGGGCGAGGCGGGGCAGACCCTCTCCTCCATGCTGACGGCGCTGAAGGGCTTCGACGTGACCACGCTGGCCGAGAAGCCCAGCTTCTTCCAGCGCGTCTTCACCCGCGCCGGCGCCGAGGTGACGGCCATCACCCAGAAATACGAGGGCGTGCGCGGGCAGATCGAGGCCATCGGCGACAAGCTCGACACCCACCGCACCAAGCTGCTGGAGGATGTGGAGCGGCTGGAACGCCTCTATGTGGCCACGCTGGACTGGTTCCATGCGCTCGCCGACCATATCGCCGCCGGCGAGATGGTGCTGCGCCAGACCGACGAGGAGATGATCCCGCGCCTGGAAGCCGAGGCCGAGGACCCGGAAAAGCCCCTCGCCCCCCAGCAGCTGCGCGACGCCCGCGCCTCGCGCGATGAGCTGGAGCGGCGGGTGCATGATCTGCGCCTGACGCGCCAGGTGGCGATGCAGGCCCTGCCCTCGATCCGGCTGATCCAGGAAAACGACAAGGCGCTGGCCTCCAAGATCCAGTCGGTGCTGGCCAATACGGTGCCGCTCTGGCGCCAGCAGCTGGCCCAGGCGCTGGCCATCCACCGCATGCGCCAGGCGGGCCAGGCGGTGAAGACGGCCACCGACCTCACGAACAAGCTGCTGGTCGCCAATGCCGAGACGCTGCGCTCCGGCAATGCGGAAGCGCGCAAGGAGCTGGAGCGCGGCACCTTCGACATCGAGGCGGTGAAGCAGGCCAATGCCGCCCTGGTCGGCACCATCGAGGACAGCCTGCGCATCGCCGACGAGGCCAAGGCCCAGCGCCGCACGGCGGAGGCCGAACTCGCCAAGTGCGAGCAGGAAATCCGCCGCGCGCTGACGGCGGCCACCTCGCGCGAGCGGAACATGTCGGCGCGGCCGATGTGATGGGTTGGGGGGCGTGACGCCCCCCTTCACTCACCCGAAGGTCACGTCGCGGTTCACGTCCTTGTAGAGCAGATATTCCACATCCGTGTTCCCCACGGCGTAGATCTGCTGCGGGACATAGGGGCCCATCCAGACGAAGTCCCCTTCCCACAGCTCGTGCCAGTCGCGGCCGAGCAGCTGCAACGCCTGGCCCTGCAGCATCACCATGCCGTGCTCCATGATATGCGTCTCGATGCACCAGAAATGCGCGCCCGGGGCGAAGCACATGATGTTCATCTCGAAATCCATGGGCATGTTGCGCGTCTCGAGCAGGAAGTAGCGCCAGCGCGGGCCGTTGTCCTCGCGCCGGGCGTCGTTCCGATGGCCCAGGATGACGCCGGGCGCGGGCACGCCGGGCGCGGGTTGGTAGGGGCGCTTGACCCAGAGGGCGCGGGCTTCCTCGCCGCCCAGGTTGTTCAGCGTGAAGGGCGTACCGGCCGGCACATAGACATAGCCGCCGGGCGGCAGCGCGGTCTCTCGCCCGCCGACCTTCACGGTCATGCTTCCCTTCTGGACGTAGAAGAAGTGTTCCAGGCCGTTGTCCACCGGCGCATCCGTCCCGGCGCCGCCGGGCATGATCAGCAGGGCCTGGGCGAAGCGCGCCCCCATGGCGGGCGAGGTCTGGAAGCGGATGATGCAGCCGGGCCAGCCGGGCAGCACGCTGTCCATGATGCCCTCGGGCGGGAAGACGCAGTAATGCGGCGTCAGCATCGTGCGGTTCTCGCCGATGATGCCGGGGCGGGGGTGCGGGACGGGGACGCGCATCGCGGAGGTTCCTGCTGGGCTGTGCCCCGCAACATGGGGGGCAGAATGGCGCGCAAGGCAAGGGCCGGGCTGGTCCTGGCGGCCCCGGCATGGCACCTTGCGGCGTCGGTATTTGATCGCGAGGGAAAACCATGACCCACCCCATCCCGCCCCCCTTCCCCCTCTATGAGGTCTCGGGCGGCGCCGAGGCGCGCGGCCTCTCCTATGGGCGCCAGGCGGCGGAGCGGGTGAAGCGCTCCATCGGCCACTACCATTCCCAGCTTTCGGCGGGCGGGCTGGACGGGGCGAAGATCCACCGGCTGGCCCGCGCCTTCACGCCCCGCGTGGAGAATTTCGACGCCGACTACGTGGCCGAGATGCGCGGCATCGCGAAGGGCGCCGAGGTGGCCTTCGAGGATGTGATGCTGCTGAACTGCCGCACCGAAATCCTGCAGCTCGCCAAGCGCGGCCTGCTGCCCGAGGCCGACCCGGATGGCTGCACCGGCGCCATCCTCCTGCCCGAGGCCACGGCCGATGGAAGCCTGATCCATGGCCAGAACTGGGACTGGAAGAGCGAATGCGCCGAGACGGGCGTGGTGCTGCGCATCCGCCGCGAGGACGGGCCGGACATCCTGACCTTCGTCGAGGCCGGCGGCCTGTCCCGCGCCGGGTTGAACGCGGCCGGCATCGCCATCACGGCCAACTACCTGGAGAGCGACCGCGACTACAAGACGGACGGCATCCCCCTCTCGCTGCTGCGCCGCAAGGTGCTGGAGCAGGAGCATGTGGCCCTGGCGGTGAAGACGGTCTACGCCACGCCGAAATCGGCCTCCAACAACGTCATGCTGTCGCATGGCTCGGGCTGGGGCCTCGACATCGAATGCGCGCCCGATGAGAGCTTCCTGCTGGAGGCTGAGGGCGGCATCCTCGTTCACGCCAACAATTGGCGTTCGCCCGTGGCGCTGTCCAAGCTGCGCGACACCGGCATCGCCACCACGCCGGACAGTGTCTACCGCGACCGCCGCGTGCGCGCGGCGCTGGAGGCGAAGCGCGGCAAGCTGACTCTGGAAGACCTGCGCGCGGCCTTCTTCGACGACTGGCAGACGCCCTGGTCCGTGTGCCGCCCGCCGCGGATGAATCTGGGCGGGAACCTCTCGGCGACGGTGGCGATGATCCTGATGAAGCCCGCCGAGGGGCATATGGAAATCGCGCCCCTGCCGGCGCTGAACCGGCAGTTCACGAGCTACAGCCTGGACCCGGCGAAGGTGGCGCGGGCGGCCGAATAGTCAGGCGGTCGCGGCCAGGGCCTGGCGCAGCGCCTGCACCGTCTGCGCCACCTGGTCCTCGCTCACCACCAGCGGCGGCGAGAGCACCATCATGTCGCCCGCCGCGCGCACCAGCACGCCGGCGGCGAGGCAATGGTCCGCCACCTCCGCGCCGCGCGCGCCGGGTGCGTCCGCGCGGGGGGCGAGGTCCACCGCCGCCAGCAGCCCGCAGCAGCGCACATCCACCACATGCGGCGCGCCGCGCAGCGCCAGCAGCGCGTCGCGGAAGGGGGCGGCGATGCGCGCCGAGGCCTCGAACATCCCCTCCTGCTGGTAGGCGTCCAGCGTCGCCATCCCCGCCGCGCAGGCGAGCGGATGCGCCGAATAGGTGTAGCCGTGCAGGAATTCCGGCGCGCCGCGCGGATGCGCCATGAAGGCGTCGAACACCGCCTGCGTCACCAGCGTGGCGCCCATGGGCACCGCCCCGTTGGTCAGGCCCTTGGCCATGGTGATGATGTCGGGCGTCACGCCCAGCGCCTCGCTGGCCGTGCAGGCGCCCAGCCGCCCGAAGCCGGTGATGACCTCATCGAAGATCAGCAGGATGCCGTGGCGGTCGCAGATGGCGCGCAGCCCCTCCAAATAGCCCAACGGCGGCGGATAGACGCCGCCCGAACCCGTCACCGGCTCCACGATGATGGCGGCGACCGTGCTCGGGTCCTGCACGAAGAGAATCTCCTCCAGCGCGGCCATCCAGCGCGGATTCTCCGCCGGGCGTTCGGTCAGGAAGGATTGCGCCGGGTCATGCGGCAGCGGCATGTGGAACACGTCCGCCAGCAGCGGCCCGAATTCCTTCTTGTGCCGCGCGATGCCGCCCACCGACAGCCCGCCGAACCCCACCCCGTGATAGGATTTGGCGCGCCCGATGAACTTGGTCCGCCCCGCATCGCCCCGCGCGCGATGGTAGGCGCGCGCGATCTTCAGCGCCGTGTCCACCGCCTCCGACCCCGAATTGGAGAAGAAGGCCCGCCCCATCATCGGCACGGCGTCCAGCAGGCGGCGCGCGAAGGTGAAGGCCGCCGGGTGGGACATGCGGAAGGAGGAGACGAAGTCGAGCTTGCCCGCTGCCTCGCGGATCGCTTCCGTCACGCGCGGATGCGCATGGCCGGCGTTCACGCACCAGAGCCCCGCCATCATGTCCAGCACGCGGCGCCCGTCGGGGGTGATGTAGTGCATGCCCTCCGCGCGCTCGAACAGCACGGGCGCCTCGTGGAAGGCGCGCATGGCGGTGAAGGGCAGCCAGAAGCCCTCCTCGGGCTCGGGCGTGTTGCGGATCAGGTTCATGCGGCGGGCCTCGCGCGGTCGAGCGCATCGCGTGCCCGGAACCAGAGCGATCCGGCCATGGCATAGAGCGTGCGCAGCGGGTGAAGGGGAATGGGGCGCAGCGGAGTGACGGGCGGCAACGGCAGGTCGCGCGCATCCACCCCCGTCAGCAAATCGGCGAAGGCGGGGCCGGAGGCGGTGCACCAACCCACCCCCTTGCCATTGCACTGCACCGTGGCGAAGACGCCATTGGCCAAGGCGAACAGGCGCGGCAGGCGGTCCAGCGTCACGGCCACCTGCCCGCCCCACCAGTATTGGGGCGGCACATCCGGCAGGGCGGGGTAGAGGCGCGCGCGCATCCGCTCCGGCACGCCGAAGGAATGCGGGCCGCGCGGCGGGCGCAGCGTGCCCTTGCCGCCCACCACCAGCCGCCCGGCCGCGTCGCGCCGCCAGTAGCGCAGCACGCGCCGCGTGTCGGAGACGGCCTGGTGACCAGGCAGCACCGGGCTGCCTTCCGGCAAGGGCGCGGTCGCGGTCTGGAAGGACCAGACCGGGATCATGGTGGCGGCCAGCCCCGGCCAGAGCGCACCGCCCGTGGCATTGGTGGCCAGCAGCACGCGGCGGGCCCGCAGATGGCCCGTGGCGGTGGACAGGCGCCAGTCGCGCCCGTCCGGCGCAATGCCGGTCACGCGCGAAGGCGCATGGATGCGCGCCCCCGCCGCAAGCGCCGCCCGCGCCAACCCGCGCGCCAGGGAGAGCGGCTGCACCGTGCCGCCGCGTAGATCCATCCAGCCGCCCAGATAGCCCTCCGCGCCGGTGATGGCGCGCACCTCCTCGGCGTCCAACGGACGGGCGGGCGCGCCCCACTCGGCCCAGGCGCGGGCGCGCTGCTGGCAGGCGGCGAGTTCGGTCGCGCTATCGGCCACCTGCAGCCAGCCATTACGAACTGCCTCGCAGGAGATGCCGTGGCGTTCGATCAGCGCGAAGGTCGCGTCCGCGTCGCGCGCGCCGTGCTCGTGCAGGCGGCGGCCCAGGGTCTCGCCATATTCGGCGATGAGGTCCTCCACGAAATGCCGCAGCCCCGGGATCACCTGGCCGCCATTGGCGCCCGAGGCCGCGGCGCCCGGCGCCACCGCCTCCAGCACCGTGACGGAGACGCCACGCTCGGCCAGCGCCAGCGCGGTGGAGAGGCCGGAGAACCCCGCGCCCACGATGGCGACCTCCGCCTCCGCCGCGCCTTCCAGCGGGGACAGTTCCGGCGGGGGCTCGGCCGTCGCTTCCCAGAGCGAGTTCTGCGCCCTCATATCCCCGCGCTCACCAGATGTTCCACCAGCAGGGCGGCGGCGCGGGGCGGGCTGCCGGCCTCCAGCGCGTCCAGCACGCGCAGATGTTCGCGGCAGGAGGCATGGGCGCGTTCCTCGCCGAAGCGCCAATCGGCGTTGCGCAGCGCGCGCAGGCGATTCTGCGCCTCCACCGCATCCACGAAGAAGCGGTTGCCGCTGCCGGCCGCCAGGCCGGAATGGAAGGCCGCGTTCATCTCGAAGAAGCCCACCGCGTGGCGGTCCTGCCAGGGGCGCGCCAGCACCGCCTCATGCCCGGCGCGCATGCTCCGCGCGAAGCCGGGGTCGAGGCGATAGCCCGGTTCCAGCAGTGCCGCGGGTTCCAGCACCAGGCGGAAGCGCTGCGCCGCCGCGCGGTCCTCGGCCGAGGTCAGGCCCGGCGCGAAATGCCAGCCCTGCGCCGGGTTGCGCGCCACCATGCCGAGCTTCGCCAACTGCCCCAGCGCGCGGGCCACCACGCCGCGGGGCTGGGCGAAATGGCGCATCAGGTCGGCCTCGCGCAGCGGGTCCTGCAAGGTGCCCTCGCCATGGGCGCGGACCATCTCGGCGGCCAGCGTCTCGGCGGGGTCGCGCGTGGTGTCCTCGGGCAGGTCGCGCGTGGGGTCGGCCAGCAGGGTCGCGCGGCCCTCGCGCCGCGTGATGCCCGCCTGTTCCAGCAGGCGCAGCGCGGCGCGCAACGGGGTGCGCGAGACGGAGAGCCGTGCCGCCAGCGCGGCCTCGGTGACAGGGGTGCCGGGCGGCGTGGCCTCGGCCAGAAACAGCGCCCGGGCGGCGCGGGCCAGTTCGTGGTGGAGGGGTGTGGCCGGAATCATCGCGCTTGTGTTTACCGCCATCTTGGTATTTTCTGCAAATGAAGAACCAAACAGGGGTCACGAAAGGGGTCTGTCCATGCGACTGCGCGCATCATTCCTGGCGCTCGCCGCCAGCCTGGGGCTCGGCCTCGCCACGCCCGCCGCCGCGCAGGACACCCTGCGCATCCGCCTCAACGCCGATATCCGCTCGACCGACCCGGGCGTGAACCGTGACGCCAACACCGATGGGCTGGTCTGGCACGTGCTGGAGGGCCTGGTGGCGCTGCGCGGGGATGCCACCGTGGCGCCCATGCTGGCCGAGCGCGTGGACATCTCCGAGGACGGCCTCACCTACACCTTTCCGCTGCGCCAGGGCGTGCGCTTCCACAACGGCCAGCCCCTGACCTCGGCCGATGTCGCCTTCGCCATGGAACGCTACCGCGCGCGCGAGACCAATTGGCGCTGCCGGGGCGACCTGGACGGTGCCGTCACCCGCATCACCGCCGTCGAGACGCCGGACCCGCAAACCGTCGTGATGCGCCTGGAACGCCCCTCCGCGCTGTTCCTCACCACGCTGGCCCGCACCGATTGCGGCCAGACCGGCATTTTCCACCGCGACAGCCTGAACGCCGATGGCAGCTGGCGCGCGCCCGTGGGCACCGGCCCCTTCCGGCTGGGCGAATGGCGCCGCGGCCAGTTCATCGAGCTGGAGCGCTTCGCCGAATACGCCGCCCTGCCCGGCGAGCCCGACGGCTTGGCCGGCAACAAGACGCCGCATGTGGAGCGCGTGCGCTTCACCGTCATCCCCGATGACGCCGCGGCCCGCGCGGCCCTGCTGGCCGGCAACATCGACATCCTCCCCGATGCCCGCACGCGGGACCTGCGTGACCTGCGCGCGCGGCCGGGGCTGACCGTGCATTCCTCGCCCTCCTTCGACCTGCAGATCATCCTGATGCAGACGACGGACCCGCTGCTGTCCGATGTGCGGATGCGGCGTGCCATTGCCCTGGCGCTGGACGTGCCGGAGCTGGTGCGGGCGCTGACCGAGGGTGGCTCGCGCCCCTCCCGCGCGCCCATTCCGGTGGGTTCGGGCTTCCACACGCCGCTCATGTCCGAGGTGCCGGCGCGGGACCTGGCCGCCGCGCGGCGCCTGGCGCAGGAGGCCGGCTATCGCGGCCAGCCCATCCGCATCGTCACCACCCGCCGCTACGAGGCCTTCTACGAGATCGCGGTCCTCGCCCAGGACATGCTGCGCGAAGCCGGCATCAACCTGGAGCTCGAGGTGCTGGAATGGGCCACCCAGCTCCAGCGCTACACCCGCGGCGAATACCAGATGATGGCCTTCGGCTTCTCGGCGCGCCTCGACCCCTCGCTCTCCTTCGAGATGTTCACCGGCCCCAAGGCCACCCAGCCGCGCAAGGCCTGGGACAACGCGCAGGTGCAGGCGATGCTGGAGGATTCCATGCGCGAAACCGACCGCGCCCGCCGCATCGCGCTGTTCGAATCCATGTTCCGCCAGTTGCTGGAGGATGTGCCGGTGGTGGCGCTCTACTCCTCCACCAACAACGCGGTGACGCCCGCCCATGTGCAGGGCTTCCGCAGCTGGGCGGTGGACGCGCCGCGCGCCTGGGGTGTCCGGTTGGCGCGACGCTGACGTGCTCGCCTATGTCCTGAAGCGCCTGCTCGTCGCCCTGCCCACCTTGCTGCTGGTGGCGGCAAGCGTCTTCTTCCTCATGCGCCTCATCCCCGGCGACCCGGCGACGGTGATCCTGGGCGATGCGGCGACGCCGGAGGCGGTGGCCGACCTGCGCCTGGCCTATGGGCTGGACCGGCCGGTGCTGGTGCAGTTCGCCCTCTGGATCGAACGCGCGCTGGCGGGTGATCTCGGGCGTTCCATCACGAGCGGCGAGGCGGTGGGGCCGCTCATCCTCGCCCGCTTCCAGGTGACGGCGGCCATCGTCTTCGCCTCGGTGGGCATCGCGGTGCTGCTGGCCGTTCCGCTGGGCATGCTGGCGGCGTGGAAGCAGAATTCCTGGGGCGATGTGGCGGCGGTGGCGGCCGCGACCTTCCTGCTCTCCATCCCCTCCTTCTGGCTGGGCCTGATCTTCCTGCTGGTGTTCGGGCTGTGGCTCGGCTGGGTGCCGGTGGTGGGCTATGTCACCTTCGCCGAGGATTTCTGGGGTGCGCTGCACTACATCGCCCTGCCGGTGGTCACGCTGGCGCTGATCGAGACGGGCGTGCTGATCCGCATGGCGCGCGCCTCCACCGTCGAGGTGCTGCGGCTGGACTACATCGCCCATGCGCGCGCCAAGGGCGTGCCCGAATGGCGCGTGCTGGCGCGCCACGCCTTTCCCAACGCCTTCGCGCCGACGCTGACGCTGATCGGCCTCATCATGGGCAGCCTGCTGGGCGGCATCGCAGTGATCGAGACGGTCTTCACCCTGCCCGGCCTGGGGCGCCTGCTGGTGGAGGCCATCTTCGCGCGCGACTACCCCGTCATCCAGGGCGTGATGCTCTTCATCGCGGTGATCTATGTGGTGGTGAATTTGATCGTGGACCTGCTCTATCCGGTCTTCGACCCGCGCGTGACGGCGGGCTGAGATGCGGCTGCGCCCCAATTTGCTCATCGGCGGCACGCTGCTGGGCTTCGTCTTCGTCGTGGCGGCCACGGCCCTGGTCTGGACGCCCTATGACCCGGTGCGGACCAACCTCCGCCGCCGCCTGGTGCCGCCTTCCTCCGACTATTGGCTGGGCACCGATGAGTTCGGCCGCGACGTCGTCTCGCGCCTGATGGAGGGCGCCGTCACCAGCCTCACCGTCGCCGCGTCCACCGTGCTGGTGGCGCTGGTGCTGGGCATGGCCATCGGCCTCGCCGGCGGCTTCCTGCGCGGCTGGACGGACCGCATCCTGGGCGCCATCAACGACACGCTGCTGGCCTTCCCGGGCATCCTGCTGGCGCTGGGGCTGCTGGCGGTGCTGGGGCCGTCGCGCTGGGGAATCGTGCTGGCACTGGGGCTGGCCTACGCGCCCTCGGTCGCGCGGGTGGTGCGCGGCACGGTGCTGTCCATCCGCGAGCGGGAATTCGTCGAGGCGTCGCGCGCGCTGGGCAATTCCGAGGCCTACACCCTGCTGCGCCATGTGCTGCCGCACACCGCCGCACCCGTGACGGTGCTGGCCACCTCCCTCTTCGGCTGGGTGATCCTGTCGGAGAGCGCGCTCTCCTTCCTCGGCCTCGGCGTGCCGCCGCCGGCGGCGACATGGGGCAACATGCTGGCCTCCGCGCGGCCCTTCATGCAGGACGCGCCCATCCTCTCCATCGCGCCGGGCGTCATGATCGCCATCTGCTTGCTGGGCGTGAACCTGCTGGGCGACGCGCTGCGCGACCTGCTCGACCCGAGGGACCGCGCATGACCCCCGTTCTGGAGGTGGACCGCCTCTCCATCGCCGCCGGCGGCCGCCGCGTGGTGGACGGGCTTTCCTTCCGCATCGCGCCCGGCGAGGCGCTGGCGCTGGTGGGCGAAAGCGGTTCCGGCAAGTCCGCCACGGCCCGCGCCGTCATCGGCCTGCTGCCGCCAGGGCTGGCGCCCGATGGCGGGGTGATCCGCTTCGAGGGCGCGCCGCTGGAGGCCGGTTCCGCCGCCCTGCGCCGCCTGCGCGGCCCGGGCATCGGCATGGTCTTCCAGGAGCCGATGACCTCGCTGAACCCGGCCCACCGCATCGGCGCGCAGATGGAGGAAGGCCTTGCCCTCCACACACGCCTGAACCGCGCGGAGCGGCGCGAGGCCTGCATCGCCATGCTCGAACGCGTGGGCATCAAGGATGCCGCCACGCGGCTGGCCGCCTATCCGCATGAATTTTCCGGCGGAATGCGGCAGCGGATCATGCTGGCCTCCGTCATGCTGCTGAAGCCGCGGCTGCTCATCGCCGACGAACCCACCACCGCTCTCGACAGCCTGACCCAGGCCGAGGTGATGGACCTCATGTCCGGCCTCGCGCGCGAGCAGGGCACGGCGCTGCTGCTCATCACGCATGACCTCGGCCTAGTGGCCCGCTACGCCGACCGCGCGCTGGTCATGCAGCACGGCCGCGCGGTGGAGGAAGGCCCCGCCGCGCCCCTGCTCGACAACCCGCGCGAGGCCTATACGCGCGCCCTGGTGGACGCCCTGCCCCGCCGCGGCCCCGCCCGCGCCGTGCCGCCCGCGCCGCCGCTGATCGAAGCGCGCGGCCTCTCAGTCACCTACCCCAAGCGCGGCGCCCTGTTCCGGCGTGCGGAGATGTTCCAGGCGGTGGACAACGTCTCCCTCTCCATCCATCCGGGCGAGGTGGTGGCGCTGGTGGGCGGCTCGGGCTCGGGCAAGACCACGCTGGGCCGCGCCATGCTGCGCCTGGTGCCGGTCAGCGGGGGCAATTGCTGTTCCAGGGCACGGACGTCACGGCGCGCACCGGCCCTGCCCTGCTCGACTTCCGCCTGGTCTGCCAGATCGTCTTCCAGGACCCCTATTCCTCGCTCGATCCGCGCATGCGCGTGCGCGACATCGTGGCCGAACCGCTGCGCCTGCCCGGCGGCATGCCGATCGAGGAACGTCACCGCCGCGCCGAGGCTCTGCTGGAGGAGGTAGGGCTGGGCGGCCTCGGCACGCGCTTCCCGCATGCGCTCTCGGGCGGGCAGCGGCAGCGCGTGGCCATCGCCCGCGCCCTGGTGCGTGACCCGGCCTTCGTGGTGGCCGATGAGGCCGTGAGCGCGCTGGACGCCACGGTGCGCAAGCAGGTGCTGGGGCTGCTGCGCGAGCAGCAGCGGCGGCGCGGCTTCGCCTGCCTTTTCGTGACGCATGACCTCGGCGTGGTCGAGGAAATCGCGGACCGCATCGTGGTGATGCAGCACGGGCGCATCGTGGAGGAAGGCAGCCGCGACGCGGTGCTGGACGCGCCGCGCCATGACTACACGCGGGCGCTGCTGGCGGCGGCGCTGCGAAGGCCGGGCGCGGCGGCTTGATTGAGCGGCTGATTCACGCCTCCGGTGAGGCCACCGAAGGCGATCAGACGACCTTGCCGAGCGACTGATTCACGCCTTCGGTGAAGCCACCGAAGGCGATCAGACGACCTTGCCGAGCGGCTGATTCACGCCTTCGGTGAAGCCACCGAAGGCGATCAGACGCTAGGCGAGGATCGCCGCCCGGATCTCCGCCTCCGGCAAGCCCAGCCGCGTGGCCGTGGCCGAAAGGTCGCCCCAGGTCACGTCATCCAGCGGGATGCCCTGCGCCACACGCTCCGCCCGCGCGCGCCTTTCCGGCTCGCCGGGGAGGATGACGCGGCCCGGCGCGCTGGCCATGACGTGGTCGCTGATGGCGTCCACCTCGGCGGCGAAGGCCGGGCTTTCCGCCAGCCGCGCGGGGTCCAGCAGGATGCCCAGCATGCCGTTCACGATGCCGCGGTCATTGGGCGTGGCGGGCTGGTTGGTGCCGCCGCCCGTCAGCGCCCCGCCCAGGATTTCGCAGACCAGCGCCAAGCCATAGCCCTTGTGCCCGCCGAAGGGCTGCAGCGCGCCGCGCGGGCCTTGGCCGTAGATCACGGCGGGGTCGGTGCTGGCCTCGCCCTCATGCGTCACCAGCGCGCCGGCGGGCACCTGCTTGCCGGCGTTGAAGGCCACCTTCACCTTGCCGACGGCGATGGCGCTGGTGGCGAAATCCAACAGGATGGGGTGCGGGGATTTGGGAATGCCGATGCAGATGGGGTTGGTGCCCATCCGCCCATCCGCGCCGCCGAAGGGCGCCACGAAGGGCACGCCACTGACGGCATTCACGAAGAAGATCCCGATCAGCCCCTCGGCCACCGCCATCTCGGCATAGGCGCCGATGCGGCCGAGGTGGTGGGTGTTCCGCAGCCCGAAGCCCGCCAGCCCGTGCTCCCGCGCGGCCGCGATGCCCGCCGCCGTCGCCTGGCGGCCGACCACCTGGCCGAAGCCCATCCCGCCATCCCACAGCGACAACGCGCCCATGCCGCCCACCTGTTGCGCGCTGGCGTTGGGGGTGATGAGGCCCTTCTCCACATTCGCCACATAGCGCGGCACGAGCTGCATGCCGTGGCTGTCATGGCCCTGGAGGTTAGCCTCCACCAAATCGGCCGCCACTTGGCGCGCCACCGCCGCCTCGGCGCCGACGCGGCCCAGCATGGCGGCGACGAGGGCGATCAGCCCCTCGGAAGACAGACGGGGCATCACAGGGTCTCCAGCATGGCAAGGGCTTCGGGCGGCAGCGGGCCGCGCGTCAGGGCGGCGACGGCGTGGTCCATTTCCTCCACGCTGCCGCTGCCGACGAGGATGGTGCTGATCTCGCGCGGCATGGCGGCGAAGCGCAGCGCCAGCTCCACAAGATCCGCCGCGAAACCCGCCGCCACCAGCGGGCGGAAGCGCTGCGCGGCGGCCACATCCGCCGCGTAGTCCGCGCCCGAGGCGATGGGTGCCGGCGCCGGCACGCCCATGGGCCCGCGCGCCTCGGTGCCGCTCAGCGCGCCGCCGGCCAGCACGCGGATGGCCATGACGCCCACGCCCAGCGCCGCCGCGCCGGCGATGACGCCGCCGAGATCGGGCATGTCGGAGCCGGCCTTAAGGGGCGCCACACCGCTCGGGTTCAGCAGATTGTAGGGCATCTGGGCGGTGGCGAAGCCGCCTTCCTCCAGCACATGCAGCAGGGCCGGCGCATCGCCCAGGCCCGTGATGCCGTAATGGCCGATCTTACCCTGGGCCTGCAGGCGCCGCAGCGCCGGCACGGCCTGCTCCAGGATGGCGTCGGCGGTGAAAGCCGGTGCCGTGCCCGCAGCGGTGATGGGGTTGTGCAGCTGGAAGATGTCCACCCGCTCCCGCCCCAGCCGCGCGAGGCTCGCCTCCAGCGAGGCCGCGATGGTGCCGGCCACGTCGCCGCGCTGCTCGGGGAAGATGCGGACCTTGGTGCCGATGACGGGGTTGGCGGCCAGCCCCCGCAGCGCGCGGCCGAGATTCCGCTCGGAGGCACCGTCGCCATAGGCGCTGGCGGTGTCGAAATAGGTGATGCCCTGGTCGAGCGCGCGGCCGATGGCGCGATCCTGCTCGGCCGCGCTGCCCTTCACCATCAGGCCGCCGATGGCGCCGCAGCCATAGCCGATGACCGAAACCTCAAGCCCTGTGTGTCCGAGTTGCCGCCGTTCCATCTCGCCCCCCTTGATGGGGCGGCATGCTGCGTCAGGCGCCGACGCATCACAATCCGCGCGCGGCGGGCGCGCGCCTGTCCTGACGCGATCCATGGCGGAGAGAGGATGACCTTCGCCGGCCCTGTTCGCGGTGGTGCATGTCGTCACATCACAGCTTGCACCACCATCGGGTAACCAATCGCGCCGCCGCCCGTTGGGTTTTCTCATAGGGAGATCGTCACCTTCCCGCCCTTGGAGGAAGCCATGAAAATCCTGTTTTCCGCGACCGTGGCGGCCTTTGCCCTCTCCGTCGTGCCGGCCCAGGCGCAAGATCTGAACCAGATGCTTCGGCAATTGGCGCCACAGGTCTTCGAGCCGCAGCAGCAGGAGCCGCAGCGCTACCCTGGCCGTGTCGAGCGCCGCGATGACCGCGACTTCCACCGTGATCGTGGCCGGGCCGCCCGAGAGGAGGAGCGGCGCCTCCGCGAGGATCAGCGTCGTCTGGCCGAGCGGCAGGAACGTCTGGAAGAGCGTCAGCGTGAGCTGGAGAGGGAGCGCCGGCGGATCGAACGGGAACGCCGTCGCTGACCGGCTTTGGGCGCTTCACGGGCGTTGGGACGGGAATGGTGGGCGATGTAGGGCTCGAACCTACGACCCGCTGATTAAGAGTCAGCTGCTCTACCAACTGAGCTAATCGCCCGACCGTGGGGCGCCTTCTAACCGGATCGGCGCGGATGTCCAGCCCCAGGCTGCATGGCGGGCATACCGAGAGGGTATTTCCCGCCCCCCTCCGGCCATTCGCGCACATAGGCGGGCCAGGAAAGCCCCGTCACGCGCCCGCGAAGGCGGGCCAGCAGCGCCAGCCCCTCCGCCTCCGGCACATGGAAGCGCGCCGTCCCTGGCGCGGGATCGAGCTGGTGGAGGTAGTAGGGCTTCACCCGGTGCCGCAGCATCGCGCGGAACAGGGCTTCCAGCGCGGCCTCGCTGTCGTTCACGCCACGCAGCAGCACGCTCTGCCCCAGCAGAACCAGGCCCGCGCCGTGCAGGGCGCGCAGCGCCGCCCCGGCTTCGGCCGTGAACTCGGCCGCCGCATTGGCGTGGACGCAGAGGTAAAGCGGCGTCTCCAGCGTCAGCGCCGCCAGAAGCTCGGGCGTGACGCGCGAGGGCTCGGCCACCGGCACGCGGGAATGGATCCGCAGCAGTTCGACATGCGGAATGGCGGACAGCCGCGCCAGGATATGCGCGAGCCGACGCGGCGAGAGGATCAGCGGGTCGCCGCCGGTCAGGATCACCTCGCGCACCGCGGGGGTGGCCGCGAACCAGTCCAGCGCCGCCTCCAGCTCCGCCTCGGTCAGCAGGCCGCCATCGGGGCCCACCGCCTCGCGCCGGAAGCAGAAGCGGCAATAGACGGGGCAGGCCAGCAGGGGCTTCAGCAACGCCCGATCCGGGTAGCGGTGCACCACGCCCTTGATGGGGGTGAAGGGCGCATCCGCCGTCGGGTCGTCCAGCTCATGCGGGGCCGTGACCAGCTCCGCCGGGTCGGGCAGGTATTGCGCGGCGACATCGGCCGCGCCGCCCGCGATCAGCGCGGCCATGGCGGGGGTGACGGCCACGGAATAGCGCGTCTCGACGGGCGCGATCTCGGCCGCGCGGGCGGGGGTGACAAGGCCGGCCGCCGCCAGGTCGCGCGCGCTGCGAAGGGTCCGTTTCATGGTGTGCCGGGCTTTGCCCTGCTAAGCCGGCCGGCGCAATGCCCCACTGGTCCCCCGAGCGGCTCGCCGCCCGCCTGCCCTTCCTCGACACCCGCGCAAGGCTGACGGCCGAAACCCGCGCCTGGCTGACCGCCCGCGGCTATCGCGAGGTGGAAACCCCCTGCCTCGTCCCTGCCCCGGGCATGGAGGTGCATCTGCGCGGCTTCCGCACGGCGTTCGAGCCGCATCTGGGCGCGGGGGCGGCGCAACCCCTCTGGCTGCGGACCTCGCCCGAACTGGCGCTGAAGCGGCTGCTGGTGGCCGGCGCCGGGCCGGTGTTCGAACTGGCCCGCGTCTGGCGCAATGGCGAGGTGGGCCGCACCCACGCCCCCGAATTCACCATGCTGGAATGGTATCGCCCCGGCCTGGCGCTGGATGGGCTGATGGACGAGGCCGAGGCCCTGGTCCGTGCCCTCTGCCCGCCCCGGGTCGCGCACAACGGGGTGGAGACGGACCTCACCCTGCCCTTCGAGCGCATCACCTGCGCCGAGGCCTTCACCCGTTGGGTGGGCCTGGACCTGCTCGCCAGCATCCGCCCCGATGGCAGCGGCGATGCGGCGGCGCTGGGGGCGAGGCCTGGTGAAAGCTGGGAGGACGCCTTCTTCCGCCTGCTGCTCGACCATGTGGAACCGCATCTGGGCCGCGCGCGCGGCAGCTTCCTGACCCATTGGCCCGCCCCCCAGGCCGCCCTCGCCCGGCGTGACCCGGCCGAGCCACGCGTGGCCTTGCGCTTCGAGATGTTCGTGGGTGGGGTGGAACTCGCCAACGCCTTCGACGAGTTGACCGACCCCACCGAACAACGCGCCCGCTTCACCCATGACGTGGCCGAGCGCGTGCGCCTGCACGGCGCCGACAACGCCTGGCCGGTGGATGAGGATTTCCTGGCCGCCCTCGACCACGGCATGCCCGCCGGCAGCGGCATCGCGCTGGGCTTCGATCGCCTCGCCATGCTGGCCAGCGGCGCGCGGCGCATCGAGGATGTGCTGTGGCTGGGCGGCTTCCCGACCGTGCCGGATTAACCCAGCGGCGCCTGTTCGGACACGCGCAGCACCGCCCGGTTCCGCCCGCCGCGCTTGGCTTCGTAGAGCAGCGCATCCGCCATGGCCAAGGCGGAAGCGGCGTCCTCGGGCGGGGCGTGGAAGGTGACGCCCCCGATCGAGGCCGTCACCGCCCAGCCCTGCGCGGCCATGCGCCGGGCGATGCCGGTGCGGACGCGCTCGGCCATGGGTTCCGCCTCGCCGGAGGCCAGCAGCAGCGCGAATTCATCGCCGCCCAGCCGCGCCGCCACATCGCCTGTGCCGCAGGCCAGCCGCAGCTCCTGCGCCACCTCGGTCAGGGCGAGGTCGCCCACCGCGTGGCCCTGGCTGTCATTCAGCCCCTTGAACCCATCCAGGTCGAGGCAGAGCACCGAGAAGCCCGCCCCTGGCCCGATGGCCCGCCCCAGCGCATCCATCAGGGCTGGGCGGTTGGCCAGCCCGGTCAGCGCATCGGTCAGGGCCAGGTTGTGGACCTGGCGCATCACGCGGCGCAGTTCCAGCGTGGTCACCACGGTGCGGGCCAGGCTCTGCATGGTCGCGACCATGTTGGCGTCGTGTTCGCGCACCACCTCGTCCAGCACGCACAGCGCGCCCAGCGCATAGCCCTCGCTGTTCACCAGCGGAATGCCGAGATAGGCGCGCAGATGCGGCGGCCCGGTCACATAGGGGTTGTCCGCGGCGCGCGGGTCGCGCGACATGTCGGAGACGATCATGGGCTGGTCGGGCGTCAGGATGGCATGGGCGCAGAAGGAGACGTCGCGCGGCGTCTCGCTCATGTCCACGCCCTTGCGCGCCAGCAGCACCTGCCGGTCGGAATCGATCAGCGTCACCAGCGCCATGGGCATGGAGGTCAGCCGCGCGGCCAGCTGCACCACATCGTCCAGCACCGAGTCGCAGGCCCCATCCAGCATGCCATAGGCGCGCAGCGCCGCCAGGCGTTGGGCTTCATGCGGTGGAATGGCAGCAGCAGGCATCATTATTCCCTGTGGGAGCAGGGGTTTCAGATAGCAGTCGCGCCGGGCCGGTTAAAGACCGAACCGGATGCATGCCTGCCTTGTGCACACCCATCGCGTGCAAACCGAAAATACAGAGCGGTCTTTGTAACCGGGCAACACTCCTGAATTCTTCAATCCAGCCGCGCGCCCGAAATCCGCACCACCTCCGCCCAGCGCGTGATTTCGGCCTGCTGGAAGCGCGCCAGTTCCTCCGGCGTCGAGGACTGCACGCCGAAGCCCGCCTCGCCCAGCCGCTGCGCCAGCTCGGGCGCGGCCAGGATGCGCACGATCTCGGCGTTCATCCGTGCCACGGCCGCGGGGGGCGAACCGGCGCGCAGGAAGATGGCCGTCCAGATGGAACTGACCAGCGAAGGGTGCCCCAGCTCCGCCGTGGTGGGCACATCCGGGATGGCGCTGCTGCGCGTGGGCGCCATGGTGGCCAGCGGCGTGACACGGCCGGCGCGGATCTGCCCCAGCACATCCGCGATGGAGGGGAACATCAGCGGCACGCGCCCCGCGATCACGTCCGCCACCGCCAGCGCCTGGCCGCGATAGGGCACATGCTCCATCGGGATGCCGAAGAGATGCCCGAACATCTCGCCCGCCAGATGCGTGGGCGAACCATTGCCGGAGGAGGCGAAGGAGCGCTTGCTCGCATCCGCCCGCAGCGCGGCCACCAGCCCCTCCAGGCTGCGCTGCGGCGACGCCGGCCATTCCGGCCCCACGCCGATGAACTGCGCGTAGTCCGCCACCATCGTCACCGGCGCGAAGTCCCGCACCGGGTCATAAGCGAGGCGCGAATAGAGCGAGACATTGGCCGCATGGGTGCCGGTGGTGGCGATGAAAAGCGTGTGCCCATCGGGTGCCGCGCGCGCCGCCTCGGTCGCGCCGATCACGCCGCCGGCGCCCGGCCGGTTCTCGATGACCACGGGCTGGCCCAACGCGCGGGCCAGGGGTTCCGCGATCAGCCGCGCCTGGGTGTCGCTGCTGCCGCCCGCCGGGAAGGGCACGATGAAGCGCACGGGCCGTTCCGGCGACCATTGGCCCTGCGCCAGGGCCGGCGCGGCAAGAAAGGGCGAGGCCAGGATCAGGCGGCGGCGCGTGGGCATGGGGTCACTCCTTGAGGAAGGGCAGGACGATCTCGCCGAAGCGGGCGGGCTCGGTGCGGGAGAGGGCATGGCCACCGCGCGGCTCGAAATGCGCGCGCGCGCCGGGCACCAGCGCGGCGAGTTCTTCCGAGAAGTAGCGGGGCGTCAGGATGTCATCATCGGTGCAGACCACCAGCATGGGCACATCCAGCCCCGGCAGTTCCGCGCGCGGGTCGAAGTCCAGGATGGCCTGCAACCGGCTGCCCTGCACCTCCGGCTCGCCCAGCGCGGCCGCGGCGGCCTGTTCGTCGGCGTCCAGGCGTTCGGCATTGGCGTTGATGAAATAGGGCGGGTGCAGCAGCAGGGTGGTGTAGCGCGCATAGGCGTCCATGCCCGCGCGGTCCATCAGCATGCGGCGCAGCCCCAGCAGCTTCCGGCGATAGGCGTCGCCATGGGTGGTGCTGGCATAGACCACCATGCGCCGGAACACGCCCGGCCGCCGCAGCGCCAGCGCCACGCCGATGGCGCCGCCGGTGGAGTGGCCGAGATAGAGCGGCCGCTCCACCCCCGCCGCGTCCAGCACGGCGGCAAGGTCGTCCGCCATCTGCCAGACCGAGGCCACCGGCACGCGCGAGGAATGGCCCGTGCCGCGCTGGTCGAACACCAGCAGGTGGAAATGCTTCCCCCATTCCTCGAATTGCGGCGTCCACCAGCCATGGGTGCCGCCCAGGCCCGAGGCCAGCACCAGGTCGGGCTTGGACGGGTCACCCCGCCGGTCCCACCAGAGGGTGGCGCCGTCGCGTTCCAGGCTGGGCATCAGCCCTGCCCCGGCTTCCACACCGCCGGCGCTTCGCTGCCCACCTGGGTGGTGATGCGCTGATAGGCCTCCGGCCGGCGATGGGCGGCGAAGTTGAAGATGGTCGTGCGGCCGAGGTTGCAGTCATCCAGGTCGCAATCGGCGGTGATGAGCTCATCGCCCCAGGAGGTGGCCTGGGCCATGATCTCGCCCTGCGGGTTCACGATGATGGAATGGCCGAACAGCTCATGCCCATCCTCGGTGCCACCCTTGGCGGTGGCCACGCCGAAGCAGGCATTCTGGTAGCAGCCCGAGCGGATGGAGAGGTGCGAATGCTCCACCCGCAGGTGGTGCGCCTCGAAGCCGCGATTGTCCATGTTCAGGCTGGGGGTGTTGTAGCCGAGCATCACGATCTCGACCTGCTGCAGCCCCATCTCGCGCCAGGCCTCGGGCCAGCGGCGGTCATTGCAGATCATCATGCCGATATTGGCCTCCTGCCCGCCCACCGGCGCGCGGATCACGGGGAAGCCAAGATCGCCCACCTCGAAATACCGCTTCTCCAGGTGCTGCACCTTGCGGATGGGGTCGAAGTCGCGGTGGCCGGGCAGATGGACCTTGCGGTACTTCAGCACCACCTCGCCCGAGGGGTGCACATAGATCGCGGTGTTGAAGCGGCGCCCGTCCGGCGTCTTCTCGGCATAGCCCAGATGGAAGCCGATGCCGTATTTCCGCGCCGCCTCGAACAGCGGCGCCGTCTCGTTAGAGGGCATCGCGTGCTCATACCAGTGGTCGGCGCGGCTGATGTCCTCCTCATACCAGCGGGGGAAGAAGGTGGTCAGCGCCAGTTCGGGGAAGACCACCACCTCCACGCCGCGCTTGTGCGCGCGCTCCATGAGGCGGACCATGCGGCCCACGGCCACGTCGCGGCCCTCGGCCTTCTGGATGGGTCCCAATTGCGCGGCGGCGAGGGTGACGAGACGGGGCATGGATTTCCCTTCCTTTGGGCGTGGTTGTGGCGCTGTGCGACGGGCGCGCCAAGCGGGGCCGGAGGGCGAAACCTGCCCCGCCGCGCCGCGCTTGCCCAGTCCGGCAGCAGGGATTGCCCGTCAGGCCACCAGGTATTGCTGCTTCACCGCCTCATCCGCCATCAGCGCCTCCAGCGTGCCCTCCCAGCGGATCTGGCCCTTCTCCAGCACGCAGGCGCGGTCGCTGACCAGGCGCGCGAAATGCAGGTTCTGCTCGGACAGCAGCACCGTCAGCCCCTCCCGCTTCAGCGCCAGGATGGCGTCCGCCATGCGCTCGATGATGACGGGGGCCAGGCCCTCGGAAGGTTCGTCCAGCAGGATCAGCCGCGGATTGCCCATCAGCGTGCGGCCGATGGTGAGCATCTGCTGCTCGCCCCCGCTCATCCGCCCGCCCGGCCGCGCGCGCATGGCGCCGAGGCTCGGGAAGAGGGCGAAGACACGCTCCTCCGTCCAGGCCTGCTGCCCCGGGCGAGGCGGGCGGCGGCCGACATCGAGGTTCTCCATCACCGTCAGCTCGGTGAAGATGCGCCGCTCCTCCGGCACATAGCCGATGCCGGCGCGGGCGATCTCGAAGGGCTCGCGCCCCGCCAGGTCCCGGCCCTCGAAGCGCACCTGGCCTTGGCTGGGTCGCACCATTCCCATGATGGACTTCATGGTGGTGCTCTTGCCCGCGCCGTTGCGGCCGAGCAGCGCCACCACCTCGCCCTGCCGCGCGGCGAGCGTGACGCCTTGCAGAATATGCGCGCGGCCGTAATGCGCGTGCAGGCCCTCCACCTCCAGCATCAGGCGATTCCGTGCGTGGCGCCGGTGCCGAGATAGACCTCGCGCACACGGGGGTCGGCGCGGACCTCGGCGGGTTCGCCCTCGGCGATGGGGCGGCCGCGGTCCAGCACCAGGATGCGGTCGGCATGCGCGAAGACGACTTCCATGTCGTGCTCCGTGAACAGCACCGCGATGCCGGAGTTGCGGGCGATGCTGGCCGTCAGTTCCATCAGCGCCACCCGCTCCGACGGCGCCATGCCGGCGGTGGGCTCATCCATCAGCAGCAGCGCGGGGTCATTGGCCAGCGCGATGGCGAGTTCCACGCGCTTGAGGTCCCCATAGGCCAGCACGCCGCAGGGGCGCTGGGCCTGGGCCGCCATGCCCACGCGGTCCAGCAGGGCCATGGCGCGGGTAGGGTCCTCGCGCGTGACGGGGTTCCAGATGTCGAAGAGGCGGTGCGCGTGCGACAGCAGCGCCATCTGCACATTTTCCAGCACCGACATGGAGGCGAAGGTGGCCGTGATCTGGAAGGTGCGCCCCACGCCCATCCGCCAGATGCGCCGCGGCGGCAGCCCCGCGATGTCCTGGCCCTTGAGCACGATGCGCCCGCGGTCCGGGCGAAGCTGCCCGTTCAGCATGTTGAAGCAGGTGGACTTGCCCGCCCCATTGGGGCCGATCAGCGCCAGCAATTCGCCCGCCCGCACCGCGAGCGACACGCCGGCCACCGCCTGCACGCCGCCGAAGGATTTGTGGATGTCCTCGACCAGCAGGGTCATTTCCGGCGCTCCGTCAGCCTTTGCGCCGCCCCCACCAACCCCTGCGGGAAGAACAGCACCAGCGCCACGATGACGCTGCCCAGGAACAGCCGCCACAATTCGAAGCTGCGCATCAGCTGCTCATGGATCCAGGTATAGGCCAGCGCGCCGACAATGGGCCCGCTCACGGTCTGCACCCCGCCCAGCAGCACCATCAGCAGCGCGTCCACGCTGCGCGGAATGGCCATGTAGGTGGGGAAGACGCTGCCCTTGGCATAGGCGAAGAGCCCCCCGCGATGCCCGCCGCAATGGCGGCCAGGATGAAGGCGACCCAGCGGATGCGGAACCCGTCCATGCCGATGGCCTCGGCCCGCAGCGGGCTGTCGCGCCCGGCGCGCAGCGCATAGCCGAAGGGCGCGAAGATGGCCCGGCGCAGCAGCAGCGTGACCCCCACGCAGAGCACCAGCGCCATGTAGTAATAGACCAGCTTCGGCTGCGCCCAGGCGCTGGGCCAGACGCCCAATATGCCATTGTCGCCCCCCGTCACCTCCACCCACTGGAAGGCCGTGGACCAGGCGATCTGCGCGAAGGCGAGCGTCAGCATGGCGGCATAGACGCCCGAGAGCCGCACACAGAACCAGCCGAACACCACGCCCGCGAAGCCCGCCATCAGCGGCGCGGCAAACAGGCCGAGTTCCATGGGGGCCGCGAAATGCTTGGCCAGCAGCGCCGCCCCATAGGCGCCCAGGCCGAAATAGGCGGCGTGGCCGAAGCTCGCCATGCCGCCGGGCCCCATGATGAAGTGCAGGCTCGCGGCGAAGAGCACCATGATGGCGATCTCGGTGAAGACGATCAGCGCGAACTCGCCCATGAAGGGCGGCACCAGTACGGCCAGCGCCAGCGCCGCGAAGCCCAGATAGCGGACCAGCGGCGTCGCCGGCGGGTAGGGTGGCTCCACCACATGCGCGGCATGCGCGCTGGCGGGCGGGCGGCCCAGCAGCCCGTGCGGTCGCACCACCAGCACCACGGCCATGACCAGGAAGGCCAGCACCAGCGTGATCTTCGGGAAGATCAGGATGCCGAAGGCCTGCAACTGCCCCAGCAGCAGCGCGGCCAGGAAGGCGCCCGGCAGGGACCCCAGCCCGCCGATGACGACCACCACGAAGGCCTCGGCGATGATGGCCAGGTCCATCTGCAAATTCACGCTCTCGCGCGGCAATTGCAGCGCGCCGCCCAGCCCCGCCAGCACCGAGCCCAGGAAGAACACGGTCGTGAACAGCATGCGCTGGTTGACGCCGAGCGCCCCCACCATCTCGCGGTCCGCCGTGGCCGCGCGCACCGTGGTGCCCCAGCGCGTGCGGTGGAACAGCAGCCAGAGCAGCCCCAGCACCAAGGGCCCCACGCCGATGAGGAACAGCTCATAGAGGGGAAAGCGCACGCCCAGGATCTCGACCGCCCCGCGCAGCCCGGGCGCGCGCGGGCCCAGCAGATCCTGCGGCCCCCAGATCATCAGCGCCACATCCTGCACGATCAGCACCACGCCGAAGGTGCCCAGAAGCTGGAAGAGTTCGGGCGCCTTGTAGATGCGGCGCAGCAGCAGCACCTCGATGAGCACGCCGATGACGCCCACGATCAGCGCCGCCACCAGCACCCCACCCCAGAAGCCGAGGTGCCCGCGCGGCAGCGCCGTCACCAGCGTCCAGGAGAGGTAGGCGCCCATCATGTAGAGGCTGCCATGCGCGAAGTTCACGATGCGCGTGACGCCGAAGATGACCGTCAGCCCCGAGGCCACCAGGAACAGCGAGGAGGCCGATGCAAGGCCGGACAGGCCCTGCACCAACAGGTTCTCGAACAAGGGCGGACTAGCCCTGCGGGCGCAGGCTGCGCACCACCTCATCCGTGGGCAGGTAGTTGCGCCCATCGGCATAGCGCCAATCCACCATCACCCCGCGGCCGCGGCGCAGCGCCGTGCGGCCGATATAGGCGCCCAGCGTGGATTGATGGTCGATGGCGCGGAACTCCACCTCCGCCTCGCCGAAGGCGGTGGGGAAGGTCAGGCCGCGCATGGCGTTGATCATGGCGTCGGTCTCGGTGCCGCCAGACTTCCGCAGCATGCCGACGATGGCCGAGACGGTGTCATAGGCCACCACCGAACCCAGGCGCGGATGGGTGTTGAAGCGCCGGCGGTAATTCTCGCGGAAGCGGGTGTGGCCTTCCGTGTTCAGCTCCTCCCACGGGTAGCCGGTCACGATCCAGCCCTCCGGCGCCTCATCGCCCAGCGGGTCGAGGTATTCGGGCTCGCCCGTCAGCAGGGAGACGACGCTGCGGCGCTCGAACAATCCGCGCGTGCTGCCCTGGCGCACGAAATTCGTCAGGTCCGCGCCGAAGGTGACGTTGAAGATGCCCTCGGGGTTCGCGCCCGCCAGCGCCTGCACCGTGGCGCCGGCGTCAATGCGGCCGAGTGCCGGGAACTGTTCCGCCACGAACTGCACATCGGGCTTGGCGCGCGTCAGCAATTCCTTGAACCAGCGCACGGCGGACTGGCCGTATTCGTAGTTCGGCGCCACGGTGGCCCAGCGCCGGGCGGGAAGCTTCGCCGCCTCCTCCACCAGCATGGCGCATTGCATGTAGGTCGAGGGGCGCAGGCGGAAGGTGAAGCGGTTGCCGCGCGCCCAGACCAGCGCATCCGTCAGCGGCTCGGACGCCACGTAGAGGCGGCGGTTCTGGTTGGCGAAGTCCGCCACCGCCAGCCCCACATTGGACAGGAACCCGCCCGAGAGCAGCGCCACGCGCTCATTGTTCACAAGCTCGCCCGCATGGCGCACGGCGTCCTCGGGCCGCCCGCCATCGTCGCGGAACACGGTCTCGATGCGGCGGCCATTGATGCCGCCGGCCGCGTTCACCTCGTCCTGCGCCATCATCCAGGCGTTGCGGTAGGGGGTGAGGAAGGCCGGCTGCGCGGAATAGGAATTGATCTCGCCGATGCGGATCGGCCCTTCCTGGGCATGCACCGCGGGGGCGGCCAGGGTGGCGGCGGCGCCCAGCAGAGCGGCGCGGCGTGGCAGGGCGATGGTCATGGCGGGCCTCCGGGGCTGAGGCGCGCAGCAAAGCAAGAGCCCCGCCGCACCGCAACAGGAAATGCGGTGCGGCGGTAAGGTGTTACGCCGCCTGCACCAACCCGCCCAGATCGGAGAGCGAGCGCAGGTGGAAGTCGGTGTCACCGAAGGTGGCTTCGTTCACCGTCAGCCGCTTGAAGTAGTGGCCGGCGGCGTATTCCATCGTCATGGCGATGCCGCCATGGAGCTGGATGGCCTCCTGCCCCACCAGGCGCTGTGACCGGCCGATCTGCGCCTTCACCGCGTGCATGTTGCGCCGACGTTCGGCCGCATCGGAGTCGCGGGCGGCCATGGTGGCGAAATAGGCCATGGAGCGCGACTGCTCGATGGCGACCAGCATGTCGGCCGCCTTGTGCTGCAAGGCCTGGAAGCTGCCGATGGGCTTTCCGAATTGCTGGCGCGTCTTCATGTAGTCGAGCGTCATGGCATGGACCACGTCCATGGCGCCGATGGCCTCGGCGGCGAGCGCCGCGATTGCCTCGTCCACCACCTTGTCCACGAGCGCGAGCCCGTCTTCCGGCGTGCCCAGCGCGTGCTCGGCGCGGGCATTGCTGAACTCCACCTCGGCGGCGCGGCTCCCATCCACCTGGCGGAAGCCGCGCACCGAGACGCCCTCGGCCTTGGCGGGCACCAGGAAGACGCCGATGCCGCCCTTGTCACGACGGTTGCCGGAGATGCGCGCCGTCACGATGAAGTGGTCGGCCGTGTCGCCATGCAGCACCATGCCCTTGCGGCCGGTGATGACCCAGGCGGCGCCATCCTTCTTCGCGGTGGTGGCGACATCGTGCAGGTCATAGCGCGACTGGCGTTCCTGCTGGGCGAAGGCCAGCAGCACGCCGCCGCCGGCCACACCCGCCACCATGTCGGCACGCAGATCCGCCGCCGCGCCATGGCGCAGGAAGCCGCCGCCCAGCACGACGGTGCTGAGCCAGGGCTCCAGCGTGATGTGGCGGCCCATCTGCTCCGCCACGATCATCACCTCCTCGCCGCCGCCGCCGAAGCCGCCATCTTCCTCGTCGAAGGGCAGGCCGAGCAGGCCGAGATCGGCGTATTGCGCCCAGAGCTCGCGGCTCCAGCCCGTCTCGCTGGCCATGTAGGCCTTGCGCTGCTCGAAGCCATACTTGTCCGAGAGCAGCTTGCGGACGCTGTCCTGCAGCATCCCCTGGGATTCGTTCAGGTCGAAGTCCATGTTCTCACAATCCCAGGAAAGCTTTGGCCATGATGTTCCGCTGGATCTCGTTGGACCCACCGTAGATGCTCTGCTTGCGCCAGTTGAAGTAGACGCCGGCCAGGCCGAAGGCCCAGTCGGGCGCCACGTCCCACTCATTCGTGCCCTCGGCGTCGGGGTCGCCATCCACCCAGGCATAGGGGCCGGCGGCCTTCATCAGCAGTTCCGAGACGCCCTGCTGGATCTCGGTGCCCTTGATCTTGAGCACGGAGGTCGCGGGGTCGGGCTTGCCGGTGCCGGCGCGCTTCGTCTCATTGGCGATGACGCGCATGACGGTCATCTCCAGCGCCTTCAGCTCGATTTCCATCTCGGTCATCTGGCGGCGGAATTCAGGGTCCTCGATGAGGGGGCGGTCCCCGTCCATCGTCTCCCGCGCGATGACCTTGAGGCGGCGGATGCGCTCGCGGCTGGCGCCCACTCGGGCCTGGCCGAAGCGCTCATTGCCCAGCAGGAACTTGGCGCAATCCCAGCCCTTGTTCTCCTGGCCGACCAGGTGATCCAGCGGCACCTTCACATCGTCGAAGAAGACCTCGTTCACCTCATGCCCGCCCTCGATCGTGATGATCGGGCGGACCGTGATGCCCGGCGTCTTCATGTCGACGAGGAAGAAGGAAATCCCCTCCTGCTTCTTCGCGGCCGGATCGGTGCGGGCGAGGACGAAGATCCAGTCCGCGTGCTGCGCCAACGTGGTCCAGGTCTTCTGGCCGTTGATGACCCAATGGTCGCCATCGCGCACCGCGCGCGTCTTGAGGCCCGCCAGGTCCGAACCGGCGCCAGGTTCGGAGAAGCCCTGGCACCACCAGTCGTCCAGGTTCAGCATGCGCGGCAGGAAGCGGGCCTTCTGCTCCGGCGTGCCGAACTCGATGATGACCGGCCCGCACATGTTGATGTTGAAGCCGAGCGGCGAGGGCGCCGGCCACATCTGCAGCTCCTCGCGGAAGATGTACTTCTGGGCGGGCGTCCAGCCCGGCCCGCCATGCTCCTTGGGCCATTCGGGGGCGGCCCAGCCGCGCTTGTTCAGCTTGCGCTGCCACTCCACCACCATCTCCTTGGTGGGGGATTTGCCGGCGATCATGTGCTGACGCGTCGCTTCCGGGCATTCGGCGGCGAGGAAGTCGCGCACCTCCTGCCGGAAGGCGCGCTCCTCATCGGTGAAGCGGAGTTCCATGGGTTTCTCTCCTAAGCCGCCCGCTTCGCGCCCATCGTGGCGAAGCTGCCGCCCTCGGCGGCGAGCTTCTCGATGAGGGCGGCGGGCTTGAGGTTGGGGTCGTTGGTCGCCTCGGCATACTGGGCCAGCCGGTCGCGCACGGCCTTGAGGCCCATGCGGTCCGCCCAGAACATGGGGCCGCCGCGCCAGGCCGGCCAGCCGAAGCCGTTGCAGAAAATCACGTCGATATCCACGGCGCGGGAGGCGATGCCTTCCTCCAGGATGCGCGCGCCCTCATTCACCATCGGCAGCAGCATGCGCTCGAGGATTTCGGCGTCCTCGATCTTGCGGCGCTTGACCTGATGCTGCTCGCTCATCTCGACGATGATGCGCTCCACCTCCGGGTCCGGCAGGCGGGTGCGCTTCTCGTCGTACATATACCAGCCCTTGCCGGTCTTCTGGCCATAGCGTCCGGCGGCCACCAGCGCATCGGCGATGGGCGCCTTGGTGCCGCGCGCCTTGCGGACCGCGGCGCCGATGTCGAGGCCCGCGAGGTCCCCGGTGGCGCAGGGGCCCATCGCCATGCCGTAGGTCTCCATGGCGCGGTCAATGTCGGCGGGCAACGCGCCTTCCAGCAGCAGGCGTTCCAGCTGGAAGCCGCGCTTGCCGGTCATGCGGTTGCCCACGAAGCCGTCGCAATTGCCGACGACCACGTTCACCTTGCCGATGCGCTTGCCCACATCCATGGCGGTGGCAATCGCCTCGAAGGACGATGCCTTCCCGCGCACGATCTCCAGCAGCTTCATCACATTGGCGGGGGAGAAGAAATGCATCCCCACCACGAGCTCCGGCCGCTTGGTGGCCGAGGCGATGGCGTCGATGTCGAGCGTGGAGGTGTTGGAGGCCAGCACCACCCCCGGGCGCGCAATGGCGTCGAGTTTCGCGAAGATCTCCTTCTTCACGTTGATGTCCTCGAACACCGCCTCGATGACGAGGTCGGCCTCGGCCACCACGCCCATGTCGGTGCTGCCGGTCAGCAGGGCGCGGCGCTTGGCGTAGTCGGCCTCGGAGAGACGGCCGGACTTCACCGTGCGCTCCCAGTTGGCCTCGCATTTCTTGAGGCCGCGGTCCAGCGCCTCCGCGGTCTGCTCCACCATGGTCACGGGGATGCCGAAATTCGCGAAGCTCATCGCGATGCCGCCGCCCATGGTGCCGCCACCGATCACGACGGCGCGCTTGACGGGCAGCGGGTGCACGTCGGCCGGCATGTCGGGCACGCGCGCCGCCTCCCGCTCGCCGAAGAAGATGTGACGCAGCGCGAAGCTCTGCTCGCCCGCCACCAGCTTCTGGAAGATTTCGCGCTCGGTGTTCAGCCCGTCCTCGAAGCTGCCGGTCAGGGCCGCCCGCACAGCCTGGGCGCAGCCCTTCGGACTTTCCTGCCCGCGCGTGCGCTTCAGCAGGGAGGCCGCCAGCGCATCAAAGGCGGCGAGGTCCGCGCCCTTGATCTTGTCGTCGCGCTTGCGGGCCAGGGTGAAGCTTCGGCCGGAATTCTGCCGCGCCCATTCCACCGCGGCCGCCTCCAGCGGGCCTTCCAGCACGGCGTCAATGAAGCCCAGCTTCTGCGCCTCGGCGGCCGAGACCGGGTCTCCGCCCACGATGATCTTGAGCGCCGCCTCGCCGCCGATCAGCCGCGGCAGGCGCTGGGTGCCGCCGGCGCCCGGCACGAAGCCGCGCTTCACCTCGGGCAGCCCCACCATGGCCGAGGGCGAGGCCACCCGCGCATGGCACACCAGCGCCAGTTCCAGCCCGCCGCCCAGGGCGCTGCCATGGATGGCGGCGATGACCGGCACCTTGCTGGTTTCGATGGCGTCAAAGACCTCAGGCAGGCTGGGCGGCTGGCGGGGCTTGTTGAACTCCGTCATCTCGGCGCCGGCCGAGAACATCCGCCCCTCGCCCATCAGGATGATGGCGCGCGCGCCTTCGCGCAGCGCCGCCGCGATCCCCTCATGCAGCCCGGCGCGGACCCCGGTCCGCAGCGTGTTCACCGGGGGGTTGGCGATCCTGAGGATATGGATGTCGCCGTCGCGCGCATGCTCCACAAACCGCTCTTCGGCCATGGCGTCTTCCCCGTCTTGCTTCGTTTTCATGCCCAAGTGTCGAACCGGGGCCGCGGGGTGTCAACGGGGCCGAAGGGTGTTCCGGGGCGCTTCAGCCCTCCGCGTCGAGGGCGTAGCCGGCCGAACGGACGGTGCGGATCAGGTCCGTGTCGCTGTCGCCGTTGATGGCCTTGCGGAGGCGTCGGATATGGACGTCCACCGTGCGCAACTCCACATGGATATCCCGCCCCCAGACCGCGTCCAGCAGCTGTTCCCGCGTGAACACACGGCGTGGGTGGGACATGAAGAATTCCAGCAGCCGGTATTCCGTGGGGCCGAGGTGCAGCGCCCGCCCGGCCCGCGTCACGCGGTGGGCGTCCTGGTCCATGACCAGGTCCTGGTAGCTCAGGCTGCCCTTGGCCGCGACGGTGGAGGAGCGCCGCAGCAGCGCGCGGATGCGCGCCATCAGCGCCTCCACGGCGAAGGGCTTGGCGATGTAGTCATCGGCGCCGGTGTCCAGGGCGCGCACCGCGTCCTGGTCCTCGGTGCGGGCCGTCACCATGATCACGGGCAGGTCGCGCGTGGCGGGGCGGCGGCGGATCTGCCGGCAGACCTCGATGCCCGACATGGCGGGCAGCATCCAGTCCAGCAGCACCAGGTCGGGCTTGGCCTCGGCGATGCGGAGCAGGGCCTCCTGCCCGTCCGTCGCCTCATCCACATGGAAGCCCTGGCGCTCCAGATTGTAGCGCAGCAGGGCCAGCAGGGGCGCCTCGTCCTCCACCACCAGGATGGAGGGCTTGCCGCCATTCGCGCCGAGAGCTTCGGCCATGGACATGTCCTTCGTTACTCGCCCGGCGGGCGGACGACGGCGGAGGCCGAGACATCCGCCTTCGGCCGCTCCTCCGTCAGCATCTTGCCCAGCACGGCGAAATGCACGCGCTCGGCGATGTTGGTCGCGTGGTCGCCGATGCGCTCCATGTTCTTCGCGATGAAGAGCAGGTGCGTGGCGGCGGTGATGTTGCGTGGATCCTCCATCATGAAGGTCAGCATCTCGCGGAAGATGCCGTTGTAGATGCCGTCAATCGGCGCATCCGCGGCCCAGACCGCATCGGCCTTGGCGGCGTCGCCCTCGACCAGCGCGTCAATGGCGTCCTTCAGGTTTTCCTGCACCATCTCCGCCATGCGGGCGAAGCCGTTGAAGGAACCGAGGCTCGGCTGCTGCGACACCACGATGGCGCGCTTGGCGCCATTGCGCGCGTAGTCACCGATGCGCTCCAGGTCCTGGCTGATCTTCATGCAGGCGATGATGAGGCGAAGGTCCTGCGCCATGGGCTGGCGGAGCGCCAGCAGGCGGACGCAGAAGGCCTCGACCTCGCGCTCCATCTCGTCGAGTGCCGCGTCGCGCTGCACCACATCGGCGGCGAGCTCGGTGTCGCGGCGCATCAGCGCCTGGGCGCTGTCGGCCACCTGGCGCTCCGCGAGGCCGCCCATGCGCGAGATCATCTCGAGCAGGCGCTTCAGGTCGTCGTCATAGGAACGGACGATGTGCTGGGGGGAGGTGTTGGGCATGTCCTGCGTCCTCAGCCGAACCGGCCGGTGATGTATTCCTGGGTCTTCTGTTCCTTCGGCGCGGTGAACATCTCCGCGGCCGGCGAGACCTCGATCAGCTCGCCCAGGTAGAAGAAGGCCACTTGGTCGGCGCAGCGCGCCGCCTGCTGCATGTTGTGCGTCACGATGACGATGGTGAAATCCTGCTTCAGTTCGTCAATCAGCTCCTCGATCTTGAGCGTGCTGATGGGGTCGAGCGCCGAGGTCGGCTCGTCGAACAGGATCACCTCCGGCCGCACCGCGATGGTGCGCGCGATGCACAGCCGCTGCTGCTGCCCGCCCGAGAGGCCCATGGCGTTGGTGTTCAGCCGGTCCTTCACCTCGCCCCAGATGGCGGCGCGCGACAGCGCCCATTCCACCCGCTGGTCCATCTGCGACTTGGACAGCTTCTCGTGCAGGCGCACGCCGAAGGCGATGTTCTCGTAGATGGTCATGGGGAAGGGCGTGGGCTTCTGGAAGACCATGCCGATCCTGGAGCGCAGCTCGTTGATGTCCACGCCGGCATCAATCAGGTTGCGGCCGTCCATCATCACCTCGCCCGTCGCCTTCTGGCCGGGGTAGAGGCTGTACATCCGGTTCAGCACCCGCAGCAGCGTGGACTTGCCGCAGCCCGAGGGGCCGATCATGCCCGTCACCTGGCGGTCCGGGATGTCGAGGTTGATGCCCTTCAGCGCCTTGGGCAGGCCCTCCGCATAGACGAAGTCGAGGTTGCGGACGGAAATCCGCGCCACGCTGTTGAGCTTGGCGCTGGAGCGCGCCTGCAGCCCGCTCATGCTCGGGCCGGCGTCCGCGACGGGCTGGGTGTGGTCGTTCATGGCTGTGGCCTTCCGGTCAGGCGCGCTTGCGCAGCGCGACACGCGCGATGATGTTGATGAACAGCACGCCCAGTGTCACCAGCAGCGCGCCGGACCAGGCGATGTCGATCAGGTCGGGGAAGCCCGAATTGGCCTGCTGGTAGATGGACACCGGCAGGCTCGCCATGGCGCGGCTGAGGTCGGTGCTGAGGATGTTGTTGCCGAAGCTGGTCAGCAGCAGCGGCGCCGTCTCGCCCATGATGCGGGCGAAGGCCAGCAGGATGCCCGTCATGATGCCGGAGATGGCGGCGCGCCAGGCCACCAGCGTGATCATCTTCCACTTGGGCGCGCCCAGGGCCACCACCGCCTCGCGCAGCGTGTTGGGGATGAGCTGCAGCATGTCCTCCGTGGTGCGCACCACCACCGGGATCACGATGATGGCCAGCGCCAATGCGCCCGCGAAGCCCGAGAAGCCGCCCTGCGGCAGCACGACCAGCTGGTAGATGAACAACCCGATCAGCACGGAGGGTGCCGAAAGCAGGATGTCCGAGATGAAGCGTACCGCGTAGCCGAACTTGGACTTGCCCGCGTATTCCGAGAGATAGGTGCCGACCAGCAGCCCGATGGGCGTGCCGATGGCGGTGGCGATGCTGGTCTGGATCAGGCTGCCCACGATGGCATGGATCAGGCCGCCCTTGGGCAGGCTGTCATCGCCATAGCGGGTCGGCTGGAATTCCTGCGTCAAGACGATCAGGTCCAGCGCGACCAGGCCGCGCCACAGCAGCGTGCCCATGATCGAGAGCAGGAAGAACAGCCCCACCACCGTGGCGGTGAGGCAGAAATACATGACCAGCTTGTCCACGAGCTTGCGGCGGCGGCCCAGGCTGCGCTGCTGCTCGATGTTGCGCGAGGCCATGATGGTGGCGGTGGTGGTGCTCATCGGTCGGCCCTCACTTCAGCCGGGGACGCAGGAGGTAGCGCGAGAGCGCCAGCACGAGGAAGGAGATGACGAAGAGCAGGAAGCCGATGGCGAAGAGGGCCGATTGCTGCAGGCTGCCCGTCAGGCTCTCCGGGAACTCCATCGCGATGACCGAGGCGATGGTGGTGGTGCTGTCGAAGAGCGAGGTGGCGATGCGGTTCGCGTTGCCGATGACGAAGGTGACGGCCATGGTCTCGCCCAGCGCGCGGCCCAGACCCAGCATGATGCCGCCCACCACCGAGATGCGGGTGTAGGGGATGACGACGCCCGTCATCACCTCCCAGCGCGTCGCGCCCAGGCCATAGGCGCTTTCCTTGTAGACGGGCGGCACCTGGTCGAACACGTCGCGCATGGTGGCGGCGATGAAGGGCAGGATCATGATGGCCAGCACGATGGCGGCCGAGAACAGCGAGGTGCCGGCGAAATTGGTGCTCTGGAACAGGAAGCCCACCAGCGGAATGGCGGCCAGCTGCTCGCCGAAGGCGAACTGGATGTGCATCTGCACGAAGGGCACCACGACGAACAGGCCCCACATGCCATAGATGATGGAGGGCACGGCCGCCAGCAGCTCGATGGCGGTGCCGATGGGCCGCTTGAGCCAGGGGGGCGACAGCTCCGTGAGGAAGAAGGCGATGCCGAAGGCGACGGGCACCGCGAAGATGATGGCCAGCACCGAGGAGGTGATGGTGCCCAGGATGGCGACGCCGGCGCCGAACTCCTCCTGCCCCTCCACCGGGTCCCAGATCGTGCCCCAGATGAACTCGGCGCCGAAGCGCTCGAAAGCCGGCAGGCCGCCCAGGAAGAGGGTGACGATGATGGCGCCCAGCAGGATCAGCACGAAGCCACCCGCACCCACGCACATCCACTGGAATATCTTGTCGCCGAGTTCCCCCGGCTTGCGGCGGGCGCCGATGGGCGGTGCCTTGATGGTGCTGGCGGACACGGAACCTCGCGCGATGCGGTTCGGGAAGGGAGAGGGGGCCGGCCCCGTTCAGGACCGGCCCCCTCGTTGCATCAGCCGGCGGCGCCGGTCCAGATGGGACGGCCCTGCGGGTCCTTGATGGCCTGCGCCCAACGGCTGCGGATCAGGTCATGCGTCGCGGTGGTCAGCGGGATATACTCCAGCGCGGACGCCGCCTGGCTGCCGTTGCGGAAGGCCCAGTCGAAGAAGCGCATGGTGTTGCGGCTGCCCTCGACGCGGTCGGCCACCGGGTTGGTCGGCAGCATGATGTAGGTGCCCACCGTGATCGGCCACACATTCGGGCCGGACAGGTCGATCGTGTCCGGCGCCATGGTCGGCACGGTCCAGTCGGCGGCGGCGGCGGCGGCCACGAAGCTCTCATTCACCGGGCGGACGAAGTTGCCGGCCTTGTTGCGGATCTGCGTCGTGATCAGGCGGTTCACCACCGCATAGGCGTTCTCGACATAGCCGATGGCGCCCGGGGTGTTGCGGACGATGTTGGACACGCCCTCATTGCCGCGCGCGCCATTGCCGGCGGGCCAACGGACGGAGGTGCCGAAGCCCGGACCCGCGCGCCACTCCTCGCTGATGCGCGAGAGGTAGTTGGTCCAGGCCCAGGTCGTGCCCGAGCCATCGGCGCGGTAGCCGACGGAGACGGGGATGTTGGGGATGCGCAGTTCGCGGTTCAGCTCGACGATGCGCGGATCGTTCCAGCGGTTCAGGCGGCCGAAGAAGATCTCGGTGATGATCTCCGGCGTCAGGCGCAGCGCGTGGTTCTGCACGCCGGGCAGGTTCACCGTCAGCACCACCGAGCCCATCACGGTCGGGAACTGGAACAGGTTGCGCTCGGCCATCTGGGCCTCGGTGAGCGGCGCGTCGGTCGCGCCGAAATCCACCGTGCGCGCCGCGATCTGGTTGATGCCGCCGCCCGAACCGATGGACTGGTAGTTCAGCGAGATGCCGGCACCTTCACGGGCCGCGGCCGACCACCGGTCATAAAGCGGGCGGGGAAAGGTCGCGCCGGCGCCGGTGATGGTGGCCTGCTGGGCGAAGGAGGGGCGGATGATCGCGGGGATCGCGAGGGTGCTGGCGCCGAGCGCGAGCAGGGAACGGCGGTTCATAGGCGTCTCCATCAGGAACTTGCGGTCAGGCTGCCTGAGGGCCGCCCGTCTCGCGCCCTGCCTTAGGGGGGTGTGCGACCTCGGCATTTCACTTTTGTGAAGCTTCGATGACACAGACCTTTTCGCAACCTATCCGTGCAACCGGTGCAAGCCCTGGCACAAGCTGAAAATTTTCGCCCCACGCCGCGCCGGGTTTGATCCCGCACAAGGCAGCCATGCGCCGGGAAGGGCACAAGCGCCATGATGTTCGCCGACTGCCTGCATGACCTGACCGCCCTCGGCCCCGCCGGCATTCCGGCGCTGATGGGCGCGCTGTTCCTCGCCGGGCTGGCTGGGGGGCTGACGCACTGCACCACCATGTGCGGGCCCTTCGTCCTGGCCCAATCCGCCGCCACGGCCGATTCGACGCTGGCGGGCGGGGTGCTGCGCCGCCTCTCGGGCGCGGCCCTGCTGCCTTATCACCTGGGGCGGGCCATCGGTTACACCACGCTCGGCCTGCTGGCCGGAGGCCTGGGCGGGCTGCTGGCCCAGGCCAGCGGGCTGCGCTGGCTGGCGGCGGGGCTGCTGGCGCTCGCCGCGCTGCTGATGCTGGCCCAGGCCTCGTCCACGCTCGCCGCCCTGCTGCCCCGCCTGCCCGCGCCCCGCCTGCCCGTGGCGCTTGAACGGCGCATGGGCGCACTGCTGGCCGCCCCCACCGGATGGCGCGGGGTGCGGCTGGGGCTGCTGCTTTCCGCCCTGCCCTGCGGGCTGCTCTATGCGGCGCTTGCCGGTGCGGCGGCCTCGGGCAGCGCCTTGGCCGGGGGGCTGGCCATGCTGGCCTTCGTGGCCGGCACCGCGCCGGCGCTGATGGCCGTGGCCTTCCTGGGGCGCCTGGCGCGCCACGCCTTCGGGCCGGGGCTGCGCCTGGCCAGCCTGGCGCTGTTCGGCCTGAACGCCGTGGTGCTGTCGGTCCTGGCCATCAGGCTGGTTGCCTGACGCGCGCGCTTGCCGAATAACAGGCGTGTCACGAAGGATGCACGCCATGGACGATGATTTCCGCCGCGCCGCGCTTGACTATCACCGCTTCCCGCGGCCGGGGAAACTCACCGTCGAGCCGACCAAGCGCATGGCCAGCCAGCGCGACCTCGCCTTGGCCTATTCCCCCGGCGTCGCCGCCGCCTGCGAGGAGATCGCGGCCAACCCCGACGCCGCCTGGGAGTACACCGCCCGCGGCAACATGGTCGCCGTCATCACCAATGGCACCGCCGTGCTGGGGCTGGGCGCCATCGGCGCGCTGGCCTCCAAGCCCGTGATGGAGGGCAAGGCGGTGCTGTTCAAGCGTTTCGCCGGCATCGATTCCATTGATATCGAGGTCGAGGCGCGGGAGGTGGACCGCTTCGTGGAGACGGTGGCCGCCCTGGAGCCCAGCTTCGGCGCCATCAACCTGGAAGACATCAAGGCCCCGGAATGCTTCGAGATCGAGGCGCAGCTCCGCGCCCGCATGAACATCCCGGTCTTCCACGATGACCAGCACGGCACCGCCATCATCGTCGCCGCCGCCATCCGCAACGGGTTGCTCATCCAGGGCAAGACGCTGGACCAGGTGAAGCTGGTGAACACCGGCGGGGGGGCGGCGGCCATCGCCTGCCTCGACCTGCTCGTCACCATGGGCCTGAAGCGCGAGAACGTGACGGTCTGCGACATCGAGGGCGTGGTCTATGAGGGCCGCCCCGGCCTCGACGCCAGCAAGGCCCGCTACGCCCAGCCCACCGATGCCCGGAAGCTGGAGGAGGTGCTGGACGGCGCCGATGTGTTCCTGGGCCTCTCCGCGCCCCGCATCCTGAAGGCGGAATGGCTGTCGCGCCTGGCGCCCAAGCCGCTCGTGCTGGCGCTGGCCAATCCCGAGCCTGAGATCCTGCCCGAGGCGGTGCGCGCCGTCCGTCCCGACGCCATCGTGGCCACGGGCCGCACGGACTACCCGAACCAGGTCAACAACGTCCTCTGCTTCCCCTTCATCTTCCGGGGCGCGCTGGACGCCGGGGCGACCACGATCAACGAGGAGATGAAGGTGGCCGCCGTCGAGGCCATCGCCGCCCTGGCCCGCGTGGAGGCCAGCGAGGTGGTGGCCGCGGCCTATGGCGGCATCGCGCCCGTCTTCGGCCCGGACTACATCATCCCCAAGCCTTTCGACCCGCGGCTGATCCTGGAGGTGGCGCCCGCCGTGGCCAAGGCCGCCATGGACAGCGGCGTGGCCCGCCGCCCCATCGCGGACCTCGCGGCCTACCGGCAGGACCTCACGCGCTTCGTCTTCCGCTCGGGCAACCTCATGCGGCCGGTGCAGGAACTCGCCCGCCGCCGCCCCGCCCGCGTCGTCTTCGCCGAGGGCGAGGATGAGCGCACGCTGCGCGCCGTGCAGACCGTCCTGGACGAAGGCACGGCCGAGCCCATCCTGATCGGCCGGCGCGAGGTGGTGGCCGCGCGCGTCGCCGCACTCGGCCTGCGCATGGCCCTGGGCGAGAGCGTGCGCGTGCTGCACCCGGAGGAGGACCCGGCCTTCTTCGCCCCCCTCGTCACCCTCTACCAGTCCAAGGTGGGGCGCCGCGGCATCACGCCCCCGGCCGCCGAGCGCCGCGTGGCCTCCCGCCCCGCCGTCGCCGCCTGCCTGCTGCTGGAGGCGGGCGAGGCCGATGCCGTCATCGCCGGCGGCCGGGGCGACTGGATGCGCGAGTGGGAGCATGTGCTGGCCGTCACCGGCAAGCGCGCCGATGTGAGCCGCGCCTATGCCATGTCGGCCGTGATCAGCCAGGGCGCCACGCTCTTCTTCGTGGACACCCACCTGATGCTGGAACCCACGGCCGAACAGCTCTGCGAAATGACGCTGCTGGCGGCCGAGCAGGTGCGGGAATTCGGCATCACGCCCAAGGTCGCGCTGCTGAGCCATTCCTCCTTCGGCGCCTCGGGGGCCGAGAGCGCACGGCGGATGCGCCGGGCCCTGGCCCTGATCCGCGCCGCGGCGCCCGATCTGGAGGTGGATGGCGAAATGCATGGCGATGCCGCCATCGTCCCCGCCATCCGCGCCCGCGCCGTGCCGGACCCCAAGCTGGAGGGCATGGCGAACCTGCTGGTCTTCCCGAACCTGGATGCCGCCAACATCGCCTTTAACCTGGTGAAGGCGGTCAGCGACGGGCTGCAGGTGGGGCCGATGCTGCTGGGCATGAACAAGCCCGTGCATGTGCTGGTGCCGAGTGTCACGGCGCGCGGCATCGCGAACCTCGCCGCCGTGGCCGGCAGCCAGGCGGCGCGCGCCCAAGGCTAGGGGCAGCGCGTTACCGCGCCGTCGCCCGCACCCCCAGCAGCGCGACGGTCGCGGCGGGCCCCTGCATCATCGCGGCCTGGGCGGCATCCAGCGTCACCGGCGCGGGCGGGCGGGCGATGATCTCCACCTCGCGCGCCTGCCCGGCCACGAAGCGCAGCAGCGCCTCGCGCAGCCCGTCCAGCCCGGGGTCGGGGGCGGGGCCGGTCAGCGCCGCCGTCACAATCTCGCGGTGCTGGTCGCGCACCTGGGCGGGGGTCATGTTCTGGCGCCGGGCCTGGTCGGCCAGCGTGCGCTCATAAAGGGATTGGTCGGCATAGCGCAGCTGGGCCTGCAGCAGGCGCACCGCCTCGGGATTGCCGCCCGGGGTTTCGATGTTCACCCCCTCCATGCTCCAGCCCAGGGCCAGCGCGCCCAGGTCGCGCACGCCGAAGGCGAAGGCGGAGACGTCCAGCCGCTCATTCTCGGGCGTCCAGGAGGCGTCAATGGTGAGGTCCATGGACAGGCGGTCGAGGCCCACCACGTCCAGCACCACGGCCGTCTCCGGCGTGCGTTCCACCACCACCTCACTCACCGCGATGCGGCCGCCGCTGAAGCCATCCGCGCGGGTCTCGCCCTCGATGACCAGGCGGCCCATGCCGGCCACGCTCTGGTCGCCGCGCATCACCTGCACGCCTTCCACGCGATAGGCCTGGCGCCCGGGAGGGGGAGCGCTCGGCGTTTCGCTCCGCACGGCCGAGGTCAACAGCGCCGCGATGTCATGCCCCTCCACCGAGGCCGAGGCCACGCGCACCTGGTCCACGGGCGCGCCGCTGAGGCCCACCTGCAGCCCCTGCATGCCCACGCGGCCCGCCTGCCCGGCCCGCCAGCCCGACAGGTCGAACCGCTCCAGGGTGACCCGCGTGCCATTGCCTTCCAGAACCTCGAGGCCCGAGAGGCGCAAATTCTCCAGCGCGACCTGGTCGGGTTCGCGATCGCGGGGCTCCTGGCCGGGGCGCAGCGCCAGCATGGCCAGTCCCCCGATCTCCAGCCGCTCCAGGGTGACGGCGGCCATGGGCGCCTCGAAGCTGAGGTTGCGCGCCTCGCCGCGGCGCAGCCCCTCCGTGCTCGGCGCCTCCAGGATCAGTTCCTCCACCAGGATGCGCTCGGCGCCCCGGCGCAGATCGGCGTCGCGCAGGGTCAGCACTTCGCCTTCCTGCCGCGCCTCGCCATAGCCCAGCTGCACGTCGTCGGAGAGCAGTTGCCGCAAGGTCGCCAACGCGGCCGGCTCATTGTCCATGCGCGGGGGCATGGCGGGCCAGGACGGGTTGGGGGCCTGGCGCTGGGCCTCCCGCTCATTGGGCGTGCGCGAGCCTGGGCGCGGGCCGCGGTTGTCCGGCGGGATGGAGGGCGGCGTCAGGTGCAGCTTCTGGCTGGCCTGCGGCCCCGTCCCGGGCTGGGCCGGCCGCTGCTGCGGCTGCGCCTGGCGGGGCTGGGGCTGGGGCGGGGGCACGGGCTGTGCCTGGCGCGGCTGCGGTCCCGGCCCCTGGCCGATGGGCGGCGGGGGCGTCAGGTGAAGCTTCTGGCTGGCCTGGGGGCCCGTTCCGGGCTGGCCCTGGCGTGGCTCGGCCTGGCGTGGCTGGGTCTGGTGTGGCTGGGTCGGCGCGGGCTGCGCCTGCCGTGGCTGCGGTCGTGGCGCCTGGCCAATGGGCGGCGGGGGCGTCAGATGCTGCTTCTGGCTCTGCCCACTGGCCGCGGGTCCGCCCTTTCCGCCGGCGGCTGGCGGCGGATCCGGCTGCTTCTGCGCGGCCGCCCCGCCTGCGAGGGCAAGGCCCGCCGCGACGACCAGGGCGGGCATCCAGCGCGTGGCGTTCCGCATGTTGACCTCCTTCGTCAGTTGTTCCGATCAAAGACCAGAACGCCCGAAGGCGCCACCCGCAATGCGTGTACCGCGAATTCCGGGCTTTGCGCCCGGCCCCCGCGCCCCCACCTTGGTAGTGAGATGAGCCAGCTTCCCGCCAAGCCCGCGAACCCGGCCGTCGCGGCCTTCCTGCGAAAGGTCGAGGCCATGCCCGCCGTGCGCGCCACCAGCGCGCGCCGCGGAAGGCTGATCTTCGCCGTGGACGCCACCGCCTCGCGCCAACCCGCCTGGGACCGCGCCTGCCACCTCCAGGCCGAGATGTTCCAGGCCACGCGCGACCTGGGGGGGCTTTCCGTCCAGCTCGCCTATTGGCGCGGCTACCAGGAATTCGCCGCCACCCCCTTCCTGACCGACACGATGGAACTGGCGCGGCGCATGTCGGGCGTGACGGTGCTGGGCGGACAGACCCAGGTGCTGCGCTGCCTGGAACACGCGCTGAACGAAACCCGGCGGGAGCGCGTGAACGCCCTTGTCCTGGTGGGCGACGCGCTGGAGGAGGCGGTGGACCCCGCCTGCCACGCCGCCGGCCAGCTTGGCCTGCACGGCACGCCCGTCTTCTGCTTCCAGGAGGGCGGCGACCGCGCCGCCGAGATGGGCTTCCGGCAGATCGCGAAGGTCTCGGGCGGCGCCTGGGCGCCCTTCGACGCCGGCAGCGCCGAGGCCCTGCGCGACCTGCTGCGCGCGGTCGCCGTCTTCGCCGCCGGCGGACGCGCGGCGCTCACCCGCCTGCCCGGACGTGGCGCCCGCGCCATCGCGGGCCAGCTCCCGGCGCCGAGGTAACCCCGCATGGTCTGGCTGGCGGCCGGCGCCATCGTCCTGCTGGTGGCGATCACCTTCCTCTATCTCTTCATCTCGGCGAGCCCGGGGACGGTGAAGAAATCCCTCATCTGGGGGCTGGGGGCGGCGGGGCTGGTGCTCTTCGCGGTGTTGCTGGCGACGGGGCGCGGGGTCAGCGCGCTCTGGGCCGCCTTCATGTTCGGCCCGGCCATCGCCCAGGCCTTCCGGCGCTGGCGCGCCCGCCGCGCCTTCACCTCTCCGCCCGGCGACGAGGGCGCCACGGTGGTCGAGACGGCCACCCTCACCATGCGGCTTGAGATCGCGACCGGCGCCATGTCGGGCCAGGTGCGGCGCGGCCCCTGGGCGGGACAGGACCTCGCGGCGCTGGACCGCGCGGCGCTGCTGGACCTCATGGCCGAATGCGCGAGCCAGGACCCGGACAGCGTGCCGCTGCTGGAAGCCTGGCTGGACCGGACCGACCCCGAATGGCGGCAGGAACCCCCGCCCCGCCCCGCCACCGGCCCCATGACGCGCGACGAGGCCCTGGCCATCCTGGGCCTGATGGAGGGCGCCTCCCCCGCCGAAATCCGCGCGGCCCATCGCCGCCTGATGCAATCGGCCCACCCCGACCGTGGCGGCAGCGACTGGCTGGCCGCGCGCGTGAATGAGGCGCGGGATTTGTTGCTGGGTTGAGCCGGCCACCCTTGTCGCGCCCATCGCTGCTCAATACATAGGCACCAGTCAGAGACCGCGCATGGGGCGCGGACCACCAAGGGGCTCTGCCCGGTGCCTGCCAGGGCCGGGGTTGAGCCGCCGCACGGGAGCAGGCTCATATGAGCAAAGTCATCGGTATCGACCTCGGCACCACCAATTCCTGCATCGCCATCATGGAAGGCGGCGAAGCGAAGGTGCTGGAGAATGCGGAGGGCGCGCGCACCACCCCCTCCATGATCGCCTTCGCGAAGAATGGCGAACGTCTGGTGGGCCAGAGCGCCAAGCGCCAGGCCGTCACCAACCCGACCAACACCCTCTATGCCGTCAAGCGCCTGATCGGGCGCAAGTTCGAAGACGCCATGGTGCAGAAGGAGAAGGGCCTCGCCCCCTTCAGCATCGTGAAGGCCGACAACGGTGATGCGTGGGTGGAGATCGAGGGCAAGAAGTACGCCCCCCAGCAGATCAGCGCCATGGTGCTGACCAAGATGAAGGAGACGGCCGAGGCCTATCTCGGCGAGAAGGTCTCCGAGGCCGTCATCACCGTCCCCGCCTACTTCAACGACGCCCAGCGCCAGGCGACGAAGGAGGCCGGCGCCATCGCGGGCCTCGACGTCAAGCGCATCATCAACGAGCCGACGGCCGCCGCGCTGGCCTATGGCATGGACAAGAAGACCTCCGGCACCATCGCGGTCTATGACCTCGGCGGCGGCACCTTCGACGTGTCCATCCTCGAGATCGGCGACGGCGTGTTCGAGGTGAAGTCCACCAACGGCGACACCTTCCTGGGCGGCGAGGATTTCGACCAGCGCATCATCGACTACCTGGCGGAGGAATTCCGCAAGGAGAACGGCATCGACCTGCGCGGCGACAAGCTCGCCCTGCAGCGGCTGAAGGAGGCCGGCGAGAAGGCGAAGATCGAGCTGTCTTCCAGCAAGCAGACCGAGATCAACCTGCCCTTCATCACGGCCGATGCCTCGGGCCCCAAGCACCTCGTCATGCAGCTGACCCGCGCCAAGCTGGAGGCGCTGGTGGATGACCTCGTCTCCCGCACGCTGGAGCCCTGCAAGCAGGCGCTGAAGGATGCCGGGCTGACGGCGGGCGAGATCGACGAGGTGATCCTGGTGGGCGGCATGACGCGCATGCCCAAGGTCATCGAGGAGGTGAAGCGCTTCTTTGGCAAGGAGCCCGCGCGCAACGTCAACCCGGACGAGGTGGTCGCCATCGGCGCCGCCATCCAGGGCGGCGTGCTCAAGGGTGATGTGAAGGACGTGCTGCTGCTGGACGTGACCCCGCTGAGCCTCGGCATCGAGACGCTGGGCGGCGTGTTCACGCGCCTCATTGACCGCAACACGACCATCCCGACCAAGAAGTCGCAGGTGTTCAGCACCGCCGACGACAACCAGACCGCGGTCACCATCAAGGTGTTCCAGGGTGAGCGCGAGATGGCGGCGGACAACAAGCTGCTGGGCAATTTCGACCTGACCGGCCTGCCCCCCGCGCCGCGCGGCGTGCCGCAGGTGGAAGTGACCTTCGACATTGACGCGAACGGCATCGTCAGCGTCAGCGCGAAGGACAAGGCCACCGGCAAGGAGCAGAACATCCGCATCCAGGCGAAGTCCGGCCTGTCCGACGCCGACATCGAGAAGATGGTGCGCGACGCCGAGGCGAACGCGGACGCCGACAAGAAGCGCCGCGCCACCGTCGAGGCCCGCAACAGCCTGGACGCGCTGGTCCACTCCACCGAGAAGACCCTGCGCGACAGCGGCGACAAGGTGCCGGCCGCCGAGAAGGCCGAGGCCGAGGCGGCGCTGGCCGAGGCCCGCGGCGTGATGGATGGCGGCGATGTGGACGCGATCAATGCGGCCGCGGAGAAGCTCTCCCAGGCCGCGATGAAGATGGGTGAGGCCCTCTACAAGGCCGAGCAGGCGGCCCCCGCCGCCGAGGAGCCCGCCGCCCCCGGCGGTGCGCCCAAGGACAAGGTGGTGGACGCCGAGTTCGAGGAAGTGGACCCGAACAAGAAGAAGCCCCAAGGTTGAGGTGAGCGGGCATTTGCCCTGAGTGACACCGCGCCCGGGCCAGCGATGGTCCGGGCGTCTCTTCTTCGACCTTTTCTCGCGGGAGCGGGCTGACCATGGCCAAGCGCGACTATTACGAAGTGCTCGGCGTGGGCCGGGAGGCGTCCGAGGACGACCTCAAGAAGGCCTACCGCAAGCTGGCAATGAAATACCACCCCGACCGGAACCAGGGCGATGCCGACGCCGAGGGCCGGTTCAAGGAGGTGAACGAGGCCTATGACACGCTGAAGGACGCCGACAAGCGCGCCGCCTATGACCGCTTCGGCCATGCGGCCTTCGAGGGCGGCATGGGCGGCGGCGGCAATGGCGGCGGCCACCCCTTCGGCGGCGGCGGCTTCGAGGACATCTTCGAGGAGATGTTCGGCCGCTTCGGCGGGCGCAGCGGCGGCGGGCGTGCCGCCAGCGGCCGCGGCGCGGACCTCCGGCAGGAGGTGCACATCTCCATGGAGGAGGCCTTCGCCGGCACCAAGAAGACCATCCGCGTCCCCAGCAGCGTGCAGTGCGAGGCCTGCACCGGCACCGGGGCCGAGGGCGGCAAGCCCAGTTCGCAGACCTGCGGCACCTGCCGCGGCGCGGGCAAGGTGCGCGCCCAGCAGGGCTTCTTCCTGATCGAGCGCACCTGCCCCACCTGCAATGGCTCGGGCCAGATCATCAAGAACCCCTGCAAGGTCTGCCAGGGCGCGGGGCGCGTGCAGCGCGACCGCACGCTGAACGTGACCATCCCGGCGGGTGTGGAGGACGGCACGCGCATCCGCCTCTCGGGCGAGGGCGAGGCCGGGCTGCGCGGCGCGCCGGCGGGTGACCTCTATGTGGATATCGGCGTGCACGCGCACCCGATCTTCCAGCGCGAGGGGCCCAACATCATGGTGCGCGTGCCGCTGCGGATGACGCAGGCGGCCTTGGGCGGCGCGGTGGAGGTGCCGTCCATCGATGGGTCCCGCGCCTCGGTGAAGATCCCGGCCGGCACCCAGACGGGCGACAATTTCCGCCTGCGCGGCAAGGGCTTCTCCGTGCTGCGCAGCGCCGCGCGCGGCGACATGTATGTGCAGGTGGTGGTCGAGACGCCGCAGAACCTGACGCCCAGGCAGCGCGAGCTGCTGGAGGCCTTCGAGGCCGAGGCCTCCAAGGGCGGCAGCCCCGAAAGCGAGGGCTTCTTCGCCAAGGTGAAGGAATTCTGGGACGGGCTGGGACGATGAAGATCGGGATCGCCGGCATCGCCGGCCGCATGGGCAAGCTTCTGGCCGAGGAGGTGGAAGCCGCCGGCGCCACCCTCGCGGGCGGCACGAGGCGCGGGGATGACGCCCGCGCCCTCTTCGACGCCAGCGAGGTGGTGATTGACTTCACCCACGCCCATGCCGCCGCCGCGCATGCCGCCCTGGCGGCCGAGACGGGCAAGGGCCTGGTGCTCGGCAGTTCCGGCCTCTCCGCCGAGGATGAGGCCGCGGTGGCCGAGGCCGCGAAGCGTGCCCCCATCGTCTACGCCGCCAATTTCGCGACGGGCGTGAACCTCGTCATCGCGCTTGCGGAAAAACTCGCCGCCGCCCTGCCCGGCGCGCAATACGACGCCGAGATCGTGGAGATGCACCACCGCCAGAAGGTGGACGCGCCCTCCGGCACCGCCGTCGCCATCGGCCGCGCCGTGGCGAAGGGCCGCGGCACCACGCTGGAGGAAGCGGGCCGCGAATCCGGCCGTGACGGCCACACCGGCCCGCGCGGCACCGGCACCATCGGCTTCGCGGCCCTGCGCGGCGGCCAGGTGGTGGGCGAGCACACGCTGCTCTTCGCCGCCGGGTCCGAGCATATCGCGCTGACCCACCGCAGCTTCGACCGCCGCGCCTATGCCACGGGCGCGGTGCGCGCGGCATTTTGGCTGCAAGGCCGCAACCCGGGCCTCTATTCCATGAACGACGTGCTGGGGCTGTGATGGTGAAGATCGTCCCGCTGGACACCCGCCACCGCGCGGATTGGGAGCGCCTCTACGCGGGCTACGCCGAATTCTACAAGGTGACGCAGACGCCGGAGATGCGCGAAAAGGTCTGGGGCTGGATCCATGACCCCGCGCATGAGGTGAACGCCGTGGTGGCGGAGGATGAGGCCGGCCGCGCCGTCGGCCTCGCGCACTATCGCGCCTTCGCCCGGCCGCTTTCGGCCAGCACCGGCTGCTTCCTCGATGACCTTTTCGTGGACCCGTCGCAGCGCGGCAAGCGCGTGGCCGATGCGCTGCTGGAACACCTGCGCGGCCTGGCGCGGGAGAAGGGCTGGTCCACCGTCCGCTGGATCACGGCCGACGACAATTATCGCGGCCGTGGCGTCTATGACCGGCTGGCCAAGCGCACCTGGTGGATCACCTACGACATGACGCCGTGAAGGCGCGGCCTTAACAGGCCACGCCCTCACTTCTTTTTTGCGCGGCCGATTCACGCCCCGGCTGCGCCGGGACGATCGGACGCAGCTTTCGCGGCCGATTCACGCCCCGGCTGCGCCGGGACGATCGGACGCGGGGCCCCTTACCCCTCCAGCGGCCCGCGCGACCCGCCGATCATCGCGAGAAACTCCCGGCGCGTCGCGTCATTGCTGCGGAACTCGCCCAGCATGCGCGAGGTCACCATCGTCACCCCCGGCTTGTGGATGCCGCGGGTGGTCATGCACTGGTGCGCGGCCTCGATGACGACGGCGACACCCTTGGGCTTCAGCACGCTCTCGATGGTGTTCGCGATCTGCGCCGTCAGCTTCTCCTGGATCTGGAGGCGCTTGGCATAGGTCTCGATCACCCGCGCCAGCTTGCTGATGCCGACCACGCGGCCGCTCGGCAGATAGGCGATGTGCGCCTTGCCGATGATGGGGACCATGTGGTGCTCGCAATGGCTTTCCAGGCGGATGTCGCGCAGCACCACCATCTCGTCATAGCCATCCGTCTCCTCGAAGGAGCGGGCGAGCATCTCCACGGGGTCGCTCTCATAGCCCGCGAAGAATTCCTCATAGGCGCGGGCGACGCGGGCGGGGGTGTCCACCAGCCCCTCACGGTCCGGGTCGTCGCCGGCCCAGAGCAGCAGGGTGCGGACGGCGGCCTCGGCCTCCGCGCGGCTCGGCCGGGTGATGGCCGAGGCCTTCTCGTCGGCAGGAAGGGCGGTCGTGGGCACCTGAATGTTCATGCGCGCGGAAATTCCTCGGTTCCGGCGGGCCCGGATCATCCACGCCCGCCATCAATGTCGAAGCCGCATTTGGGGCGGGGGGCACGAAGCGCAACCACAGGAAATGCAGTCGTGCCTCCCGTTTCCGTCAGGTCAGATCATGAGTTCGATCAGGAAGGGGCCAGGGCGGGCGAAGCTCTGGCTCATCAGGTCCGCCACCTGGTCGAGCGTGGTGGCGGTCGCGGCCTCCACGCCCATGGACTGCGCGAGCTTGGCCCAGGCGATGTCCGGGTTGCCCAGGTCCATCATGTCCATCGCCACGCGGCCGGGGTTGGCGCCGACATTCTGATACTCGCCCAGCAGGATCTGATACTTGCGGTTGGACAGCAGGATGGTGGTCACGGGCAGCTTCTCGCGCGCCTGGGTCCAGAGCGCCTGCACCGTGTACATGGCGCTGCCGTCCGCCTGCAGGTTGATCACCCGCCGCCCGCCGCCACCGATGGCGGCACCCGTGGCCAGCGGCATGCCGCAGCCGATGGCGCCACCCGTGATCTGCAGCCAGTCATGCGGGGCGGCCGCATGGGTCGCGGGGAAGAAGCCGCGGCCATAGCTGACGGATTCATCGGCGATGATCGCGTCCTCGGGCATCAGCGCCGCGACGGTGCGGGCCAGGCCCTCGGGCGAGGGCGCGCCGCGCGCCACCTCGGGCTTCTCGCCATTGGAGGCGATGGCGACCTTGGGCGCGCCGAGCTCCTCCGCCAGCGCCGTCAGCGCGGCCAGGGCGTCCTGCTCCTGCCGGCAGGCCACGGTGATGCTGGCATTCTCCGGGTAGTGCTTCGACGGCTTGCCGGGATAGGCGAAGAAGCCCACCGGCGCCTTGGAGCCCAGCAGCACCAGGTGCTCCACCTTGGACAGGCGCTGGATGGCAAGGTCCACCGGATAGGGCACGCGCTCCAGCGCCATGCGGCCCTGGCCGCGCTGGAAACGGGCGTTGGAGGTCTCGGCCAGGATGTCGCAGCCCGTGTGCGCCACGATGCGCTGCGCGGCCTCCTGCGCCGCCTGGGTCAGCGCCATGGAGCCGCCCAGCAGCAGCAGCACGTTTTTCTTTTCGCGCAGCACGCGGGCGGCGGCGCGGATGGCGTGCGGGTCGGCCTGGGGCACGGCGGGCACCGGCAGGGCGGCGGCGACGGTGCCGCCCTCATCCCAGCAGGTGTCCGAGGGCAGGATCAGGGTGGCGATCTGCCCGGGCGAGGTGCGGGCGGCCTGTACCGCGGCGGCCGCGTCCGCGCCCACATCGGCGGCCTTGTGCGTGGTCCGCACCCATTGCGAGACGCCGCGCGCGAAGCCTTCGGTGTCGGCCGTCAGCGGCGCGTCATAGGGGCGGTGATAGGTGGCCTGGTCGCCCACGCAGTTCACGATCCCCGACCGGGCGCGGCGCGCGTTGTGCAGGTTGGCCAGGCCATTGGCGAGGCCCGGCCCGCAATGCAGCAGCGTGACCGCGGGCTTGCCGGCCATGCGCCAATACCCATCGGCGGCGCCGGTGACGATGTTCTCCTGCAGGCCGAGCACGCAGCGCATGCCGGGAATACGGTCCAGCGCGGCGACGAAATGCATCTCGCTCGTGCCGGGGTTGGAGAAACACACCTCGACACCACTCTTCAACAGGCTGTGGACCAGACTTTCCGCACCGTTCACCGCGTATTCCCCTCTGAACTGGACTGGGGCGCAGCCTGGGCCGAAGATGCCGCCCGGGCAAGCCTGGGGGGCAGCGTGTGTTGAAGGTATTGATCGGAGGTTTCCTCATGGGGGCCCTCTCCGTCCTGGCGTTCCACCAGGGCACCATCCACCTGCTCTACAATTACGGAAACAATGTCGAGGCGCTGACCGCCATCATCGGCCGGGTGCAGGGGCCGGGCTGGGACATGGGGCGGGCCATGGCGAATCCGCCCGTGGCGGGCCTGCACATCCCGCAATTCTTCAGCGCCATGTTCTGGGGCGGCGTCTGGGGCATTTTCATCGCGGCGGTGATCCGCTGGACCCCCCTGCCCGACCTGTTCACCGCGACCTTGATCGGCGCCGTGGGCTGCACGCTGGTGGCGGTGACGCTGGTGGCGCAGCTGCGCGGGGTGCCGATGTATGCCGGCGGCAACACCCAGACGCTGCTGCGCGCGGGGCTGATCAACGCGGCCTTCGGCTTCGGCACGGGCTTCCTGCTGCGGCCCCTGGCCCTGCGCCGGATGAAGGCGCCGCCGCCCGCGCGCCGCGCCGCCCGCCCGCCGCCGCTGCGCCGCCAGGCCTGAGCCTTGCGCGCCGATACCCTAGGCTGCGTGCTGGCGGGCGGCGAAGCGCGGCGGATGGGGGGCGGCGACAAGACCCTGCGGATGCTGCACGGGCGGCCTTTGCTGGCGCACATCCTGGCGCGCCTCGCGCCCCAATGCGCCGCGCTGGCCCTCAGCGCCAATGGCGATGCGGCGCGCTTCGCCGCCTACGGCCTGCCCGTCTGGCCCGATGCCACGCGGGGCCTGGGCCCGCTGGGCGGGGTGCTGGCCGCGCTCGAGGCCTCGCCTTTGCCCTTCGTGCTGACCGTGCCCGGCGACGCGCCTTTCCTGCCGCCCGACCTCGTGGCGCGGCTGCATGCGGGGCGCGGGGCGGCGGCGGTGGCGCAGGCAGGCTCCGGAGGGCGGGGGCATCCGGTGATCGCGCTCTGGCCGCGCAGCCTGGCCCCCGCGCTGCGCCAAGCGTTGGCGGAGGGTGAACGCGCCGTGGGCCGCTTCGCCGCGAGCCAGGGCGTGGCCCTGGTGGAGTGGCCGGGCGAGCCCTTCCTCAACATCAACACGCCCGAGGACCTGGCGCGGGCGCAGCTCACCCCAGGCTGACGGCGAGCCAGCCGCCTGGCTCCATCACCGCCGCATCGCCCGGTTGCAGCAGCACGGTGGTGGTGGGGCTTTCCACGATGGCCGGGCCGGCCACGCGCTGCCCCGCCGCCAGCGCCTCGAAGCGCCAGACGGGCAGCATGGCCCAGCCCCCTTCCAGCAGGCAGCGCCGCTCCGCCTCGGGTGTCGCGGGGCGGGGGGCGCCGGCGGGAAGGCGCGGCAGGGCCGGCAGCACCCCGCGCGCGGCGGCGCGGGCGGTGACCAGCACCACCTCCTCCTCCGGCAGATCATAGGTGAAGAGGGCGCGGTGGCGGGCGTGGAAGGCCTCGCGCAGCGCCGCGCGGGTGGGCACAACGCCATCCAGCGGCACCGTGATCTCGAAGACCTGCTCGCCATAGCGCATGTCGGCGGCGCGGCTGAGGGCGATCTCGCCGCCATACCATTGCGCGAGCTGGGCGCGCGCCTCCTCCGCCAGCCCGCCGAACAGACCGGGCAGCGCCTCATCCTCCGGCATGGCGCCGGCGCCGACCACGCTGCGCGCGATTTCGTGGCGCAGCTCCGTCTGCAACATGCCCCAGGCCGAAAGCCCGGCCGCGAACAGCGGCACCGCGACCCGCGCCATGCCGAGGTCCCGCGCCACCGCGCTGGCATGCAGCCCGGCCGCGCCGCCGAAGGCCAGCAGCGTGGCGCCGCGCGGGTCCACGCCGCGCCGCACCGTCGCCACCCGCACACCATCGGCCATGCGGGCATTGACCAGGCGATGCACGCCCAGCGCGGCCTGGGCCGCGTCCAAGCCCAATGCCCCGGCCAGGGGCGCCATGGCGCGCTCCGCCTCCGCCACGTCCAGGCGCTGCGCGCCGCCCAGGAAGCTTCCGGGGTCCAGATAGCCCAGCAGCAAATTGGCATCCGTCACGGTGGGCAGGGTGCCGCCGCGGCCATAGCAGGCCGGGCCAGGCCGCGCCCCGGCCGATTGCGGCCCCACCTGCAAGGTGCCCCCCGCGCCCAGATGCGCGATGGACCCGCCCCCCGCGCCGAGCGTGATGATGTCGAGGCTGTCCAGCGCGATGCGCTCACCCCCCACCTCGCGCCCCCGGCCGATGGCGGCGGCGCCGTCGGTCACCAGCGCGATGTCGGTCGAGGTGCCACCCATGTCGAAAGTCACGAGGTTGGCGCCCATCCCCCTCCGCGCCAGCGCCACCGCCGCCGCGACACCCCCCGCCGGGCCGGACAGCGCGGTGCCGGCGGCCAGCCGCGCCGCCTCCGCGATCGGCGCCACGCCGCCATGGGAGAGGATGACGAAGACCGGCGCCGCGCACCCCGCCTCGTGCAGCCGCGCCTCCAGCCGCATGAGGTATCGCGACACCACAGGCCCCACATAGGCATTCACCGCGGCCGTCGAGAAGCGTTCGTATTCCTTGATCTGCGGCAGCACATCGGCCGAGCAGGTGACGAAGACGCCCGGCAGCGCCGCCCGCACCGCCTCGGCCGCCGCATGCTCATGCGCGGGCGCGGCCCAGGAATGGAGGAAGCAGATCGCCACCGCCTCCACGCCCTCGGCGCGCAGGGTCGCGATGGCGGCGTCCAGGCTTGCCGCATCCAGCGGAATGTCCACCGCGCCATCGGGCCGCAGCCGCTCCCGCACGCCCAGGCGCAGGCGGCGCGGAATCAGCGGGTCGGGAGCGGGCAGGCGCAAATCATAGCGTGCGGGCTTCAGCCCCTCGCGCATCGCCACCACGTCGCGATGGCCCTCGGTGGTGAGCATGGCGGTCCGCGCCCCGCGCCGCTCCAGCAGGGCGTTGGTGGCGACGGTGGTGCCATGGACGATGCGCGTGGTCGTCTCCAGCAATTCGCCCAGCGTCAGCCCCAGCATGGAAGCGAGGTTCCGCAGCCCCTGGACCACGCCCTCGCTCTGGTCATGGGGGGTGGAGGCGGCCTTGGCGAGGTATTCGCGCCCCTCCTCGTCCACCCCCACCACATCGGTGAAGGTGCCGCCCACATCCACGCCGATGACATAGCGCATCACAGCAGCCCTTCCGCGCGGTCGGCTTCGATGGCGGCAGGGTCGCGCCGCGCCGGATCACCCCAGCCGCCGCCCCCGGCCGAGCGCACCTCGATCACCTCGCCCGGCGCGATGACGATGCCGACCTCCTTGGTGCGGAGCACGCGCTCGCTTCCATCCGCGTGACGCAGGGCGTAGCGGTGCGGCGCGCTGTCCTGCCCGCCATGGATCCCGGCGCTGCCATGGCGCGCGCCATCGCCCGCGGTGTTGGCGCGCGCGGGGCCGGCGCTTTCCACCGCCAGCTCCAGGATGGCGCCCATTCCCCCGCGATGCTGCCCCTGCCCGGCCGAGCCGGGCAGGAATTCATGGCGGCGGAAATGCAGGGGAAAGCGCGCCTCGGCCATTTCCACGCTGCCGAATTTCAGCCCGCCCGCGCTGTGCCATTCGCCGGCGGTGGACCAGCCATCGCCCCGCGCATGCCCGCCCCCGCCCGGCCGCGCGTGGAACAGATGCCAGACGAAGCGCCGTCCGGGCCGTCGCGCATCCTCGCCCGTGATGGCGATGCGGAAGCGCCTTCCCCAGCCGCCCATCACGCGCTCGGGGCAGCATGACTGCATGGCGCGCATGATGGCTTCCACGATCTCGTTGGAGCAGTGGCTGGTGCAGAGCGTCACCGCCGCCCCCTCCCGCGCCCAGACCACGCTGCCCTCGCGCGCCACCACCCGCAGCGCGCGGAAGGCGCCTTCGTTCTTCGCCACCTCGGGGTCGAGCAGATAGGCGAAGGCCATGCAGCAGGCGCTGACCATGTTGGGATAGGACGAGTTCACGAAGCCCCGCACCTGGTCGTCGCTGGCGCTGAGGTCCACGGTCAGCGTGCCGCCCCGCTTGGTGCAGGTGGCGCGGATGGCGATGTTCTCGGCGCCATGGCCGTCATCGTCGAGGAAGGCCTCGCCCGTCCAGCTCCCGTCCGGCCAGGCTTCCACGATGCGCGCGGCATGGGCGTGCGCCAGGTCCAGGATGGCGTCCACCGCGCCCATCAGCGCCGTCGCGCCATGCTGGTCCAGCAGCGCGGAAAGCCGCAGCGCGCCGAGCTTGGCCGCGCCCAGCATGGCGGCCAGGTCGCCGCGGAAATCCCGGTTGATGCGGGTGTTCAGCGCCAGCATGTCCACGAGGTCGGGCCGCATCTCGCCGCCCTCGCCCAGCAGGACGGGCGGGATGCGGAGGCCTTCCTGCCAGATCTCGGTGGCGCCCGGGTTGTAGCCGCCATGGGTGGCGCCGCCGATGTCGCTGTGATGGGCGCGGACGACGGCGAGGAAACGCAGCGAACCTTCGCCAAAAATGGGAAGGATGATGGTCAAATCCGGCAGATGGCTCCCCCCATGCCAGGGGTCGTTCAGCAGATAGACATCGCCCGGCTTCATCGCCGCGCCGAAGCGGTCCAGCACCGCCCGCGCCGCGAAGGGCATGGCGCCCACATGCACCGGGATATGGTCCGCCTGCGCCACCAGCCGACAGGCGCCATCCGTCACCGCGATGGAGAAATCCCGCGAGGAGTTCAGGATCTGGCTGTAGGCGGTGCGCAGCAGCGCCTCGCCCATCTCCTCCACGATCGCGGTGAAGCGGGCGTTCAGCACGGCGAGCGTCACGGGGTCCATGCGGTGTCCTTCACTTGGCGCAGGCGCCAGCGTGGCGCATCCTGCCAGCCACAAAAAGAGGGAGGATGCCCATGGAACTGACGACGCTGGCCGAGGGGTTGCGCTTCCCCGAGGGGCCCGTGGCCCTGCCGGATGGCTCCATCGCGCTGGTCGAGATCGCGCGCGGCACCGTCACGCGCGTGGCGCCCGACGGCACCACCAGCGTCATCGCCACCCCCGGCGGCGGGCCGAACGGGCTGGCGGCGGGGCCGGATGGCACGCTGATCCTCTGCAACAATGGCGGCTTCACCTGGCATGACGCGCCGGGCCAGCTGCGCCCCACCGGCCAGGCGGCCGACTACACCACGGGGCGTATCGAGGTGGTGGACATGGCGACCGGCGCGGTCCGCACCCTGTATGACCGCTGCGGCGACGTGTCGCTCAAGGGCCCGAACGACCTGCAACTCGACGGCAAGGGCGGGTTCTGGTTCAGCGACCTCGGCAAGTCCCGCGCGCGGGATCGCGACCATGGCGGCGTCTACTGGGCGGCGCTGGATGGCTCACGCATCGTGGAGGCCGCGCATCCGGTGCCGGGCGGGGCCAATGGCATCGGCATCAGCCCCGAGGGCGAGACGCTCTATGTGGCCGAGACCGAGACGGGCCGTCTCTGGGCCTTCGACATATTGGGACCCGGGCGCCTGCGCAAATCCCCCTGGCCCAGCCCGCATGGCGGCAACATGCTGTGCCAGTTCCCGGGCTTCCGGCGCCTGGACAGCCTGGCCATCACCGCCGAGGGCAACATCGTGGTGGCCACCCTCGTCTCCGGCGAGATCACCACCGTCTCACCGGCCGGCGAGATCCTGGACGTGGTGAAGATGCCCGAGCCCATGCCCACCAATATCTGCTTCGGCGGGCCGGGGCTGGACGTGGCCTACATCACGCTTTCCACCACCGGGAAGCTGGTTTCCATGCCCTGGCGGGAGAAGGGGCTGCGCCTGCCCTATTGCTGAGCGGGTTGGCCCGCCACCACCACCATGGCGGGCTTCAGCAGGCGGCCATTCAGCGTCCAGGCCGAGGACCAGGCCTGGAGGATGGTGCCGGGCTCCACGCCTTCCGGCGCCGGGGCCTCGCTCATCGCCTGGTGCAGGTCGGGGGTGAACTTCTCGCCCTGGGCGGGTTTCCGCACCACACCATTGGCTTCCATGCGCTGCAGCAGGAAGCGCTCCACCCCCTCGAAGCCGCCGCGCAGCTTGGTGATGATCTCGGGCTCGTCCTCGGCGGCCGCGGGCAGGGCGTCGAGGCCGCGGCGCAGGTTCTCCGCCGCCTCCACCACATCGGCCGCGAATTTCTGCACGGCGAAGTTGCGCGCCTTCTCGACATCGTCGCGGGCGCGGTTGCGGACGTTCTGGATCTCGGCCTCGGCGCGCAGCCAGCGGTCCTTCATCTCGGCCAGCGCCGCTTCCAGGGCCGCGATGCGCTCCTCCGGCGTGGGCTCGGGGGCGGGCGGCGCCTCGGGCGCGGCGGCTTCGGTCTCGGGCTCGGGGGCGGCGTCGGGCTTGGCGTTGTGTTCGGTGGTCATGCGCGTGACGTAATGGGCAGGGCCCGGCCGATCAACCCAAGAGCCGGCCGATGACGCGGGCCGTGTAGTCCACCACCGGAATCACCCGTCCGTAATTGATGCGCGAGGGGCCGATGACGCCGATGGCACCCACGATCTTCTCCTGCCCGTTGCGGAAGGGCGCCACCACCACGGACAGGCCGGCGCTGCTGAACAGCCCGCTCTCCGCGCCGATGAAGATCTGCACGCCCTCGCCGCGCTGGGCCAGTTCCAGCAGGCGCAGCGTGGTCTCCTGCGCCTCCAGCCGCTCGAACAGCGCCTGGATTTCCTGCACGCGGGCCAGGGTTTCCAGATTCTCCAGCAGCTTCGCCTGCCCGCGCAGGATCAGCGCGGCATTGCCACCGCCCGCCCAGGTGGCGAGCCCGGCCGCGATCACCTGCTGCGTCAGGGCATCGAGGGCGGTGCGGTTGGCGGTGATCTCGCCCTCCACCTTCTCCCGCGCCTCCTCCAGCGTGCGGCCGGCGAGCTGCGCGTTGAGATAGTTGCCGGCCTCGATCAGCGCCGAGGGCGGCAGGCCGGGCGGCACCTCGATGACGCGGTTCTCGACGCGCCCATCGCCCTGCACCAGCACCACCAAGGCGCGGCCGGGGCCCAAGGGCACGAATTCGATATGGCGCAGCGGCGCCTCGCCCTTGGGCGCGACCACGAGGCCCGCCGCACCCGCGAGGCCGGACAGCATCTGCCCCGCCTCGGCCAGCGTCTCCTGCAAGGAACGGCCATGGGCGGCGCAGCGGGCGGCGATGGCCTCGCGCTCCTGCTCGCTCAGATCACCGAATTCCAGCAGCCCGTCCACGAAGAGGCGCAAGCCCCGCTCAGTCGGCAGGCGGCCGGCGGAAGTGTGGGGGGCGTAGAGCAGCCCCGCCTCCTCCAGGTCGGCCATGACGTTGCGGATGGAGGCGGGCGAGAGGTTCAGCGGCAGGCGGCGCGAGAGGGTGCGGCTGCCGACCGGTTCACCGGTCGCGACATACACCTCGACGAGCTCGCGCAGCACCGCCGTGGCCCGTTGATCGAGGCCGGAGGCGGCGGCAAGGGGCAGGAGGCCCGGCTTGAAGGGCGTGTGCATCACAATGAGGTAAGGTGGGTCCTGCCGAGAGGCGGGTCAAGCAGGCTCACACCAGCCCCACATAGCGCCCCAGCAGCAGCGGCCAGCCCTGGGGCGAGCCCATGCCCTCCCGCACCGCCTCCCACCCCTCGCCGTGCCGGGCCATGCCGGAATGGGTCAGCACCACGCGGGTGCGGGCACCCTGGGCCTCGAAGACCACCTCCACCTCCGAGGCGAAGGCGGGGTCGGGCTGGGGGGCGCGGTCGGGGGCGATCTGCCAGGTGAAGCACAGGCGCCGCGGCGGCTCCCACAGCGTGATGCGGCCCCAGTCGCAGCGGAAGCCGTGCGGCCCGATCTCGCGGCAGGCGCCGCCCAGCACGGGCTCCATGCCGATCTCGACGCAGGCGGCCCCGCCCCAGGTGTATTCCCGCGGCCACCAGCGGTCGAAGCCATCGGTGAAGAGGCGGAAGGCCGCCATGGGCGGCAGGCCGATCCAGGCCTCATGCGTGGTGCTGTCTTCCGTCATCTGCTTAACCCCTGGCCTTCGCCGCGCGCCCGCGTATGGTGCGGCCGCTTCGCCTTTGCCAAGGAATAATGACCATGCGCCCATCCGGCCGCACCCCCGATGCCCTCCGCCCCGTCGTGATCGAGACGGGAATCGCCAAGCATGCCGAGGGGTCCTGCCTCATCCGCGTGGGCCAGACGGAGGTGCTCTGCGCCGCCAGCGTCGAGACGCGGGTGCCCCCCTTCCTGCGGAATTCCGGCCTGGGCTGGGTCACGGCCGAATACGGCATGCTGCCCCGCGCCACCCACACCCGCGGCGACCGTGAGGCCGCGCGCGGCAAGCAGTCGGGCCGCACCCAGGAAATCCAGCGCCTGATCGGCCGCAGCCTGCGCGCCGTGGTGGACCGCAAGGCGATGGGCGAGATGAGCATCACGCTCGACTGCGACGTGCTCAACGCCGATGGCGGCACGCGCTGCGCCAGCATCACCGGCGCCTGGGTCGCGCTGCACCTCGCTTTCCAGCATTGCGTCCGCAACAACATCATGAGCCAGGTGCCCCTGACCGACCATGTGGCCGCCATCTCCTGCGGCGTGGTGAATGGCGAGGCGGTGCTGGACCTCGACTACCAGGAGGACAGCGCGGCCGAGGCGGACGCCAATTTCGTCCTGACGGGCGGCGGCGCGCTGGTGGAAGTCCAGGCCACGGCCGAGGGCGCACCCTTCAGCGAGGCGCAGTTCCTGGCCATGCTGGATTTGGCGCGCGACGGCGTGGCCGCGCTGGTGGCGAAGCAGAAGGCGGCGGTGGGGCTTTGACCGCTTCGGCCGGCCAGCCCCGGAAGCTTCTCCCCGGCAAGCTGGTCCTGGCCAGCCACAATGCCGGCAAGCTGCGCGAATTCGCCGGCCTGCTGGCGCCCTATGGGCTGGAGGTGGTCTCGGCCAAGGAACTCGGCCTGCCCGAGCCCGCCGAGACCGGCACCACCTTCCTGGAGAACGCCCGCATCAAGGCGCTGGCCGCCACCCAGGCCACCGGCCTGCCCGCTCTCGCCGATGACAGCGGCTGCGAGGTGGCGGCCCTGGGCGGCGCCCCTGGCGTCTACACCGCCGACTGGGCCACCCGGCCCGATGGCAGCCGCGACTACGGCCCGGCCATGGAGCGCGTCTGGCGCGAGGCCCACGCCAACCCCGACCGGGGCTGCGCCTTCGTGGCGACCCTGGTGCTGGCCTGGCCCGATGGCCACACGGAAGGCTTCGAGGGACGCACCGAGGGCCAATGGACCTGGCCGCCCCGCGGCGCCCAGGGCTTCGGCTTCGACCCCATCTTCGTGCCGGAGGGCGAAAGCCTGACCTATGCGGAGATGAGCGTGGAGGAAAAGGCCCGCCTCTCCCACCGCGCCCGGGCCTTCAGGGCACTCGCCACCGCCTGTCTGGGCTGAGGGGCCGTCAGGCCAAGCGCGCGGCCAGCGCCATCGCCGCGTCGCGCGGCATGGGGCGGCCGAGCAGGTAGCCCTGGCCCTTGCGCACCTGCAACGCCTCCAGCGCCTGGCGCTCGGCCTCGGTCTCCACGCCCTCGGCGACGATCTCGGTGCCCGTCTCCCGCGCGAAATAGGTCAGCGCCGCCACCAGCGCGCGGCGGGCGGTGTCGGAATCGAGGCCGCGGGTCAGTTCCACATCCAGCTTGATGATGTCCGGTTCGAGCTGGATGATGTGCTGGAGGCTCGCGAAGCCCGAGCCCGCATCATCCACCGCCAGCCGCACCCCCGCCGCGCGCAGCGGGGCGATGGCGGCGTTCAGCGCGGCATAGTCGCTCACGGGGGCATGCTCCGTCACCTCGATGATCACGCGCCCGCAGGGCCAGTCGCCCAGCGCCTCGCGGAAGCGCCCCCCCAGCAGCGTGGCCGGCGCCAGGTTGACCGAGACGAAGAGCGGGTCCGGCAGGTCGGCCAGGGCTTCGAGCGCACGCGCGGCGGCGGCGAGTTCCAGGGGCTCGGCCAGGTCCGAGGCTTCCGCCTCCGCGAACCAGATGTCGGGCGTGCGGTAGGGCGTGGCGTGGAAGCGGCACAAGGCCTCGAACCCCACCAGGCGAAAGGGGGCGAAGGTGAAGATGGGCTGGTAGTGGAACTCGAATTCCCGCCCCTCGATCACCTGCAGGATGCGGTCGCGCAGGGCATTCGCCTCCTGGTCGCGGGCGCGCTCCCGGTCGATCTGGTGCGCCGCCAGGTCGGCGAAGACGCGCATCACCTGGAGGTCGCGCGGGTTCAGGCTGTGGTTGGGCGTGGGGCTGAGGCAGCAGAACATGCCGTACAACTCGCCATCCGCCAGCCGGATGGGCACGCTCATATGCGCGCCGATGGGGACATTGCGGGTGATGGGCAGGGTTTGGCAGAGCGCCTCGGCCGCGGTGTCGGCAATGAGCTCGGGCAGGCGGCCCGCCACGATGTGCCGGCAATAGACGTCATCGAGGGAAAGCGCGTCGCCCGGCTTGATGAGATGTTCGAGGCCAGGGGCGCTCACCTCGCGCATCATGGAAAGATCGCCTACGAATTCCGAGATATAGGCCACCTCCATGCCCAGGTGGCGGCGGATCGCCTCCAGGGTGGGGGCCATCGGCGCATCCAGGGTTTCGGGGGTAATGACGCTGCCGAGGGCGGATTGTGGCATGCTGACTGCTCCCAGAAGTTGGCTCCGGCCTGCATGGCAGCACCCGAGTGACGACAATGTTGATGCCGGGGTCTGGTTGCAAAGCCCAGGCTTGCCAAGGAATTATCGTGCGCCTGGCGATCGGCGGCACAAGAGGGGATAGGTCCATGGACGTTCAAATGCGGGTCCTGCTGCGCCTGTTCCAATGGTTTCGGCGCCCCCCCTCGCGCCAGCACCTCTGGATCATCGGGGCAACGGTGGCGGTGGCGGTGGTCATCGCCCTGGTCGAATGGGGCTTCGGCTGGCCGGATGCGCTGACGGTGGACCGCGGCCCCAGGGTCATCCGGCAGTGATCCGGTAGGAGGGCGCGGCGTTCCCTGCTAATGGGCGCGCCATGCACGCCCTCCGTCTCCTTGCCGACCGCGACCTCCGTCTCACCGAAGCGCCCCCGCCCCCGCCCCCCGGCCCGGGCGAGGTGCAGATCGCCATGAAGGCCGTGGCGCTCAACCACATTGATGTCTGGGGCTGGCGCGGCATGGCCTTCGCCAAGCGGACCCTGCCGCTGACCGTGGGCGCCGAGGCGGTGGGCGAGGTCACCTCCGTGGGCGAGGGTGTCACGGCGCTGCGCCCCGGCCAGCGCGTCGTGCCCTATGGCGGGATGACCTGCGGCACCTGCAAGCATTGCCTGGCCGGCCGCGACAACCTCTGCGAGAACGTGGCCGGCGTGCGCGGCTTCCATGTGGACGGCTTCGCCCAGGGCCTGGTGAACATGCCCGCCCGCCTCTGCGTGCCCGTGCCGGAAGGCGTCTCCCTCGAGGACGCCGCCTGCGCCAGCATCACCTTCGCCACCGTCCAGCACATGCTGTTCGACAACGCGAAGCTCGAACCCGGCGAGACCGTGCTGGTCCATGCCGCGGGCTCGGGCATCGGCAGCGCCGCGGTGCGGATGGCCAAGGCCATCGGCTGCACCGTGATCGGCACGGTGGGCGATGAGGAGAAGGCCGAGAAGGCCCGCGCCCTCGGCGCCGACCATGTGGTGAACTACAATGTGGACCGCTTCGAGAGCATCGCCCGCCGCGTCACCGGCAAGCGCGGCGTGGATGTGGTGTTCGAGCATGTGGGCGCGGCCACCTGGCAGGGCTCCCTGCTCTCCATGAAGATGGGCGGGCGGCTCGTCACCTGCGGCAGCACCTCCGGCGTCTCGGCCGAGACGAATTTGATGATGCTGTTCCAGCGGCAATTGCGCCTGATCGGCAGCTTCGGCGCCACGGTCCGCAACGTGGCGGAGGGGCTGGACAAGATGGCCCAGGGCATCCGCCCCGTGCTGGACAGCGTGCTGCCGCTGGACCGCTTCGAGGAGGGGCTGGCGCGGCTCGAATCCCGGCGCGTCTTCGGCAAGATCGTCGTCACGCTGTAGGCCCGGGCGTGCGCGCAAGGCTGGCCCTGGCGGGGGAATGGGCGCTCGCGCAGGTGGCGCGCGCCGCCTTCGCCTTCCTGCGCCTGCTGGGGCTGCGTGCGGCCTCGGCGCTGGGCGGCTTCGTGCTGCCGCTGGTGGGGCCGCTGACGCGCAACCACCGGCAGATGATGGACAATCTCCGCCTCGCCCTGCCGGAGCTGGACGCGGCGCAGCACCGCGCCATCGCGCGCCGGGCCTGGGAGAATCTGGGCCGCACCGCCTGCGAATACGCGCATCTGGACCGCATCTGGGATTTCGACGGCGGCCGGGTCTATTCCCACCCCGACACCAAGGCGCGGCTGCACGCCCTGATGGCCGAGGGCCGGCCGGTCCTGACCTTCTCGGCGCATCTCGCGAATTGGGAATTGCCGGCGGTGGTGGCGGCGCGGATGGGGCACCAGGGGGCCATCCTCTACCGCACGCCCAACAACCGCTTCATCGCGGCCGACATCATCGCCCGCCGCGCGCCCATCATGGGCGAGCTGATCCCGGCCAGCGTGGCCGCGCCCATCCGCATGGCCTCCGCGCTGGATGAGGGCAAGTCGCTCGGCATGCTGGTGGACCAACGCTTCGGCCGCGGGCCGGTGGTGCCCTTCTTCGGCCAGCCCGCCGCCTCCAACCCCTTCCTCGCGCGGCTGGCGCGGCGCTTCGAGGCGCCGGTCTATGGCATGCGCGCCATCCGTGAGCCCGGTCCGCGCTTCCGCATCGAGCTGATCGGGCCGGTGGAACTGCCGCGCGACGCCGCGGGCCGGGTGGATGTGGAGGCCAGCACCGCCCTGCTGAACCGCATCATCGAGGGCTGGATCCGCGAGGACCCGGGGCAGTGGCTGTGGATGCATCGCCGCTGGCGGCGTTAGGGATATCGCCGCTGGCGGCGTTAGGGTTCCGCTGGATTTCCGCCGGAATTCCAGGCTACAGCACCCCATGCGCCACCTTGGGGAAGGCGGCGCCCATCCACTTGGGCCATCCACTGGGGGGAGTGGACCACATGCACCGACGCGCGCTTCTCGGCGCCTGCGCCATGGGCGTTCCGCTGGCCATGCTGGCCGGCTGCGGCACCAGCCGCGCCCCGGCGCCGCCCGTCATCGCCGATGTGCCGGGCCATGGGCCCTATGCCGGCATCTCCTGCGTGCCCTATGCGCGGCAGCGCTCGGGCATCCAGCTCGCGGGCGATGCCTGGCAGTGGTGGGACGCGGCGGCCGGCCGCTACAGCCGCGCCCGCCGGCCGGAGCCGGGCGGCGTGCTGGTTCTGGCCCGCACCTCGCGGCTGAATTCGGGGCATCTGTCCGTGGTGCGGCGCGTCGTCTCCTCGCGGGAAATCCGGGTGGACCATGCCAACTGGGCCTCGGGCAGCCTGCGGGGCCGCGTGGCGGAGGACCAGCCGGTGGTGGATGTCTCCCCCCGCAATGACTGGACGCAGGTGCGCGTCTGGTATCCGCGCATCAACGCCCTGGGCAACACGGTCTTCGCGGCGCATGGTTTCATCCTGCCGCGCACGGAGATGGCGGCGCGCTGAAGGGGGATCCCGATGGCCTGCATCCTCGTCTGCCACGGCGCCTGGTCGGGCGGCTGGTCCTGGAAGAAGCTGCGCGAGCCGCTCCGCGCGGCGGGGCATGAGGTCTTCACCCCCACCTACACGGGCCTCGGCGAACGCGCCCACCTGGCCCACCCGCTGGTGGACCTGGAAACCCATATCCAGGACATATTGGGCGTGATCGAGGCCGAGGATCTGCGCGACATCACCCTCATCGCGCATTCCTATGGCGGCATGGTGGGCACCGGCGTGGCCGACCGCGTGCCGGACCGCATCCGCCATCTGGTCTACCTCGATGCCTTCGTGCCGGAGGATGGCCAATCCCTGCAGGACATGGTGGGCGGCGGCGGGCCCGAGGCACCTTTCGAGGGCTGGCTGGTCCCTCCCCTGCCCGGCGCGCCCGACACCGCGCCCGAGGATCTGCAATGGACCCGCCCGCGCCGCCGCCACCAGCCCGCGCGCTGCTTCACGCAGAAGCTGCGGCTCAACCACGCCACGCCACCCTTCGCCCGCACCTACATCCACTGCACGGTGAAGGACGGGCACGACCCCTTCCGCCCCATCGCCGACCGGCTGCGCCACGCCGCCAGCTGGGGTTTTCTCGAAATGGCGGCCAGCCACAGCCCCAACATCACCGCGCCCGAGGCCCTGGCCGCGCTGCTGTTGGAACTGGCGCAAGGGTGATTTCGCCGGGCCGCGTCCCGCCCTATACGGCCGGCAAATGAACCGGAGGCCGCCCATGTCCATCCCCCGCCGCGCCGCCTTGGCGCTGCCCGCCCTGGCCATGGCAGGGGCTGCCCGGGCGCAACCCGCCTGGCCCTCGCGCCCCGTGCGGCTGATCGTGGGCTTCCCCGCCGGCTCCACCCCCGACATCGCGGCGCGCGCGCTCGCGCAGCACCTCCAGCCGGTGCTGGGCCAGCCGGTTGTGGTGGACAACCGGGCGGGCGGCGGCGGCACCATCGGGGTGGACGCGGCCCTTCGCGCCCAGGACGAGCACAGCCTGATCGTCACCATCGGCGGCCCCGGCTCCATCGCGCGGCTGGTCAACCCGCTTCTGCCCTATGACCCCGCGACCGACCTCATGCCCATCAGCCTGCTGGCGCGCATGCCCTTCGTGCTGTCGGTGAACCCGGGCGTGCCGGTGCGTGACGTGGCGGGGCTCATCGCCCATGCGCGGGCCAATCCGGGGCGGCTGAACTACGGCTCGGTGGGGGCGGGCACGCTGGGGCACCTCGTCACGGCGGAATTCGCGGCGCGGCATGGGCTGGAGATGACGCATGTGCCCTTCCGCTCCTGGCCCCAGGCCATCGGCGAGGTCGTGGCCGGGCGCGTGCAGCTGGTGGCCGCCGCCGCCGGCGCCGTGCTGCCGCAAGTGCTGTCCGAACAGGTGCGCCCCCTGGCCGTGACGGGCGAGGCCCGCATGAACCAGCTTCCCGCCATCCCCACCCTGCGCGAACAGAACGAGCCCGATATCGGCGCCTATGCCTGGATCGGCCTGTTTGCCCCGCGCGGCACGCCCGAGGCGCGCATCACCCGCCTGGCCGGCGAGGCCGCCGCCGCACTGGCCGCCCCCGAGACCCACCGGGCGCTCACCACCGCGGGGTTCGAGCCGCTGGGCACGCCGCCCGGCCCGCTGGCCACGCTGGTCCGCGACGAATTGTCCCATTGGGGCGAGGTGATCCAGCGCCTGGGCATCCGCCCTGAAAGTTGACAAGGCCCAACACTTGACAAGTCATTGACGTGCGGCGACCCGCCATGCGCCAATTCCGGAACAAAATGCCTGAAGTGAGGGAGACGCCACGCCATGCCCGATGACGGCCTCATCGCCATCAAGCCCGAGATCGCGGCCAAGGCCCGCGTGACCGCCGAGCGCCGCGCCGCCATGGCCGAGGCCGCCGCCACCGACCCCGACGGCTTCTGGCGCGGCGAGATGAAGCGCATCGCCTGGATGCGCGAACCCACCAGGATCAAGAACACCGACTTCACCGGGGACGTGTCCATCAAGTGGTTCGAGGATGGGGAGCTGAACGCCTCCGTCTCCTGCCTGGACCGCCACATCGCGGCGGGGCGGGGCGACCAGGTCGCCATCATCTGGGAGGGCGACGACCCCAATTCCGACAGCAAGACCACCTACGCCCAGCTTCATGCCCGCGTCTGCCAACTGGCCAACGCCATGCGCAAGCTGGGCGTGAAGAAGGGCGACCGCGTCTGCATCTATCTGCCCATGATCGTGGAAGCCGCGGTGGCGATGCTGGCCTGCGCGCGCATCGGGGCCGTGCATTCCATCGTCTTCGGCGGGTTCTCGCCCGACAGCCTCGCGTCGCGCATCCAGGACAGCGAATGCAGCCTGCTCATCACCGCCGATGAAGGCCGGCGCGGCGGCCGCAAGGTCCCGCTCAAGGCCAATGCGGACGAGGCGCTGAAATCCTGCCCCAGCGTGCGGCACGTCATCGTGGCGAAGAACACCGGCACCGAAGTCGCCATGCAGGAGGGGCGCGACCACGCCTGGGCCGCGCTGTGCGATGGCGAGCCCACGCAATGCGAGCCAGAGCGGATGAACGCGGAGGACCCGCTCTTCATCCTCTACACCTCGGGCTCCACCGGGAAGCCCAAGGGCGTGCTGCACACCACGGGCGGCTACATGGTGTGGGCGTCCTTCACCCATGAGCTGGTCTTCGACTACCGCCCGGGCGAGATCTACTGGTGCACCGCCGATGTGGGCTGGGTCACGGGCCACACCTACATCGTCTATGGCCCGCTCGCGAACGGGGCCACGACGCTGATGTTCGAGGGCGTGCCCTCCTGGCCCGACAATGGCCGCTTCTGGCAGGTGGTGGACAAGCACCAGGTCAACATCTTCTACACCGCGCCCACCGCCATCCGCGCCCTGATGCGCGACGGCGAGGGGCCGGTGAAGAAGCACAGCCGCGCGTCCTTGCGCATCCTCGGCAGCGTGGGCGAGCCCATCAACCCCGAGGCCTGGCTCTGGTATTACCGCGTGGTGGGCGATGAGCGCTGCCCCGTGGTGGACACCTGGTGGCAGACGGAGACGGGCGGCATCCTCATCTCGCCCCTGCCCGGCGCCGTCGCGCAGAAGCCCGGCTCCGCCACCCTGCCCCTGCCCGGCGTGAAGCCCGCCCTGGTGGATGGGGATGGAAAATTCCTGGAGGGGGCGACCGAGGGCAACCTCGTCATCACCGACAGCTGGCCCGGCCAGATGCGCACGGTCTATGGCGACCATGCGCGCTTCGTGCAGACCTATTTCTCGACCTTCCCCGGCCTCTACTTCACCGGCGACGGCGCGCGGCGCGACGCCGATGGCTATTGGTGGATCACCGGCCGCGTGGATGACGTGATCAACGTGGCCGGCCACCGCATGGGCACGGCCGAGGTGGAGAGCGCCCTCGTCGCCCACCCCAAGGTGGCCGAGGCCGCCGTGGTCGGCATGCCGCATGACCTGAAGGGCCAGGGCATCTACTGCTACGTCACGCTCAACGCGGGCGAGGAACCGTCGGACGCGCTGAAGAAGGAGCTGGTGGCCTGGGTGCGGAAGGAGATTGGCCCCATCGCGACGCCCGACGCCATCCAATGGGCGCCCGGCCTGCCCAAGACGCGCTCGGGCAAGATCATGCGGCGCATCCTCCGCAAGATCGCGGCGAACGAGACGGACAGCCTGGGCGACACCTCCACCCTGGCCGACCCCGCCGTGGTGCAGGAGCTGGTGGAGAACCGGGTGAAGTGAGCGCCCGCGCTTCCCGGCCTCCGGCCCGCCGCGCGAACCGCGCGGCATGAACCGGAGCATCGTCTTCCTCACCACCCCCACCAGCGCGACGGCATCGCTGTGGCGCGTCCTGCTTGCCATGAACGGGGGCCGCTACAAGCCCTTCGACATCGTGCATCGGCACTATGTGGCGCAGCGGATGGACCTGGTCGCGACGGAGGTGCCGCCCGCCACGGGTCACCTCGTCAAGCACAACGCGCCGCACCTCTTCAACCGCGCCACCCCGCTGGCCGACTACCGCTTCCTGCTGCACGCGCGCGACCCGCGGGACGTGCTGTGCAACCAGTATCACTGGCACTTCGTCCACCCCTTCCCTGGCGAGACGCCCGAGCAGGAGGCGGCGCGACGTCAACGCATCGCGGCGATGGGAATTGACGAATGGGTGCTGGCGCAGGACTTCACCCCCACCTTCCGCGGCTTCATGGACGTGGCGCAGCGCATCAACCCCGCCGATCGCCTTTTCATCGGCTATGTGCGGTATTGCCTGCACTTCGACGAGGTGATGGAGCGCATCGCCAACTTCCTCGGCACCTCAATAGACGCCATGACCCCCGCCCAGCTTGCCGCGCTGGAGCAGGAGCGCGTGGCCAATCTGGCCGGCAACCCGAAATGGATCGGCCAGACATGGGCCGGGGCGGACACCGCACCAGGCCGCCACCGCCAGGAGTTGCAGCCGCGCACCATCTGGAAGCTGTCCAACCGCTACGCCTGGTTCCTCGACTTCCTGCGCGAGACGGATGATCCGCGCGTCACCGCCGAATACAACTGAAGCGCGGCCCGCTTCGCCCCTGTGAGAGCGGGGGTCAACGTGTTCGGTGATTCCACCTCAACGCATCCCGCCCTATTCCGCCGGCGCTTGCGCCTGCGCCCAGGATTTCGGCCGAAGCCGCCGCGCCACCCAGCCCTCGAAGCGGTCCATGTAGACATAGGCCACGGGGACAAACAGCAGGCTCAGCAGCGTCGAGGTGGCCAGCCCGCCGATCACGACCAGCGCCATGGGCGCGCGGAACTCGCTCTCCGCGCCGATGCCGAGTGCGATATGCGCCATGCCCGCCACCATCGCGATGGTCGTCATCACGATGGGCCGAGCGCGCTTGCGGCAGGCCTCGATGATGGCCGTCTCGCGGTCCACCTGCCCGCCCGCGCGGATCATGATGGCGTATTCCACCAGCAGGATGGAGTTCTTCGCCACGATCCCCATCAGCATCAGCACGCCGATGACGGCCGAGACGCCCATGGCCTGCTGCGTCACCAGCAGCGCCAGCAGCGCGCCGCCCAGCGAGAGCGGCAGCGCCGACATGATGGTGAGCGGCTGCAAGAAGCCCCCGAACAGCAGCACCAGCACCAGGTAGACCAGCAGCACGCCCGTCCCCAGCGCCACCAGGAAGCCGCCGAACAGCTCCGCCATCACCTCGCTGTCGCCGGTGGGGCGGTTCGCGACACCAGGCGGCAGGTCCCGCATGATGGGCAGGGCGTTCACGCGCTGCATGGCATCGCCCAGCGGCATGCCGCCCAGCTCCGCCTCCACCGTCAACTGCCGCTGCCGCCCCAGCCGGTCTATCTGCGCCGGGCCGGCGGCGTGGGCGATGTCCGCCACCGCCTCCAGCGGCACGGGCAGGCCGCCGCGCCCTTCGACGCGCAGCGCGCGCAGCTCCGCCATGTCCGCCCGCGCGCGCTCATCCAGCATGACGCGGATGGGGATTTGCCGCTCGGCCAGGGTGAAGCGCGGCAGGGCTTGGTCCACATCGCCCACCGTCGCCAGCCGGATGGTGTTGGCGATGGCCGAGACCGAGACGCCGAGATCCGCGGCCCGCGCCTCGCGCGGCGTGATCTGCAATTCGGGCCTTGCCAGCGCGGCGGTGGACCGCGCGCCCGAAAGCCCCGGAATGGTCCGCATCTGCGCCGCCAGCGCATCGCCGGCCGCGGCCAGCGTCGCGGGGTCCTGCCCCACCAGCGTCACCTGCAGGCGCGAGCCGCTCTGCCCATCCGCGCCGAAGCGGATGCGCGCGCCGGGAATGCGCTCCAGCTCCGGCCGCAGCGCGTTCTCGATCTGCACCTGGCGCAGCGCGCGCTCCTGGAAGGGCACCAGCGTGGCCAGAATGTTCGCGACGCGCGGATCGCCATTGCGCGTCACGCTGCCGAGGCCCGGCCCGCCCCCGCCGCCCACCTGCGTGCCCAGGCTCGCGAAGACGGTCACCACCTCGGGCCGCGCGCGCAGGATGCGCGTCGCCTCGCGCACCGCCGCGTCCGTCTCCTCGATGGTGGCGCCGGGGGCGAGTTCGAGGGCCATCGAAATCCGCCCGCGATCCGCCCCCGGGACGAAATCGCGCGAGATGAAGGGGATCAGCGCCAGCGACATCGCGAAGAAGGCCACGCCGCCCAGGATGGTCAGCCGCTTGTGCCGCAGGCACCAGCGCAGCACGCCGCCATACCAGCGGCCCACCCGGCCCTCGCGCTCATGGTCATCGCGCGGCGGCTTCAGGAAATAGGCGCCGAGCAGCGGCGTCAGCAGCCGCGCCACCACCAGCGAGAACACCACCGCCGCCGCCACCGTCAGCCCGAATTGCCGGAAGAACTGGCCGGGAATGCCCGGCATGAAGGCCACCGGCACGAAGACGGCCAGGATGGTCGCCGTCGTCGCCACCACCGCGAGGCCGATCTCGGCCGAGGCGTCGAGCGAGGCGCGGAACACGCTGATGCCCGGCGTCTGCCTGATGTGCCGCACCGTGTTCTCGATCTCGACGATGGCGTCGTCCACCAGCACGCCCACCACCAGCGTCAGCCCCAGCAGCGTGACGTTGTTGAGCGAGAAGCCCAGCCACTGCATCACGAAGAAGGTGGGGATGAGCGAGAGCGGCATGGCCAGCGAGGCCATGATCGTCGCCCGCCAGTCGCGCAGGAACAGATAGACCACCAGCATGGCCAGCACCGAGCCGATCACCAGCGCCTCCACCGCCGCGTGGTAGCCGGCCATCACGAAGGTGGCGGTGGTGGTGACGGGTGTGACCTCCACATCCAGCTCGGCCGAGAGGGCGCGGGCGCGGGCCATCACCTCCTCCGCCACGCGCACCTCCGAGGAGCCGCGCGTGCGGACGATCTCGAAGCCCACCACCGGCCTGCCATCCAGCCGCGCCGCGGTGCGGATTTCCGCCGTGCCATCCTCCACATCGGCCAGCTCCGCCAGCCGCGCGGAGCGGCCGCTGGGCAGGATGATGCTGCGCTCGCGCAGCTCCTCCACCGTGATGGCGGAACCCAGCGTGCGGATGGCCTGCTCGCCCGTGCCGATGGTGCCGCGGCCGCCGGGGAGGTTGATGTTCTGCTCGCGCAGCTGCGCGTTCACCTGGCCCGCGGTGATGCCCAGCGCCAGCAGCCGGTCGGGCCGCAGCGCCACGCGGATTTCCCGCGCGACGCCCCCCACGCGGTTCACCTGCGCCACCCCATTCACGGCCAGCATGGCGCGCGAGATGGTGTCGTCCACCAGCCAGCTCAGCTCCGGCACCGTCAGCCGGGGCGAGGAGACGGTGAAGGTGACGATGGCCCCGCCCGTGGCCTCGACGCGCGTCACCACGGGTTCGCGCACGCCGGCCGGCAAATCGCTGCGGATGCGCCCCACCGCGTCGCGCACGTCATTGGCCGCGCGATCTATGTTGGTGCCCAGCGTGAACTCGACGATGGTGGTGGAACTGCCATCCACGATGATCGAGCGGATGGTCTTCACCTGCCCCAGCCCCGCCACCGCATCCTCGACGCGGCGGGTCACCTGGGTTTCCATCTCGGTGGGCGCCGCCCCCGACTGCACCACCGAGATCACCACCGCCGGCAGATCGAGGTCCGGCGTGTTGTTGATTCGCAGCATGGGGTAGGCGAAGATCCCCGCCACCGTCAGCAGCAGGAAGATGACGGTGGTCGCGACCGGGTTGTGGATGGCCCAGCCCGAGATGTTGCGGTGCTGCGGCTCGATGCGGCTCATGGCGCCGCGACCCGCACCAGATCGCCATCGGCCAGGAAGCCCGCGCCGGAGAGCACCACGCGCTCCCCTTCCGCCAGCCCCTCGCGCACCTCGACCATCCCCTCCAGCCGCTGGCCGAGGGTGAGGCGGCGCAGGCGCACCCGCTCCTCGCCCGGGGCCAGGGTGAAGACGGCGGGCGCGCCGTCACGGAACACCACCGTGGCGGCCGGGATCAGCACGGCCGGGCGGGGCGGGCCCATGATCTCGGCGCGGGCGAACATGCCGGGCAGCAGGCCCGACCCGGGCGGCAGCGCCACATGCACGGTGCCCAGCCGGTTCTCTGTGGTGATGGTGGGGGCGATGGCGCGCACCTCGGCCATGATCTCCCGCCCGCCATGGCGCACACGGACGGGCTGGCCGGGCGCGATGCCGGCCAGTTCGAGCTCCGGCACGCGGGCGTTGAGTTCCAGCCTTCCGTCACGCACCAGGCGCAGCGCCTCCTGCCCCGGCGCCGTCACCGCGCCGATGCGCAGCACCACGCGGGAGACCAGGCCATCGGTCGGCGCCAGCATCGTCGCCTGGGCGAGGCGTGCCGCCACCTCCTCGCGCCGCGCGATGGCGGCCGCGAGCCGCGCCTCGGCCTGGGCGGCGACGGATTCGCGCTGCTCCAGCACCTGCCGGGGCCCGATCCCGCCGCTGGCCAGGGTGCGGGCGCGCGCCACCTCGCTCTGGGCGAAGTCCAGCGCCAGCCTGGCCTCGTTGATGCTGGCCTCCACCTGGGCGCCCTGGGCGCGCAGCAGGGCGTCGTCCAGCCGCACCAGCACATCGCCGGCGCGGACCTGGTCGCCCTCCTCCACCCGCACCTCCAGCACGCGCAGGCCGCCCACCTCAGGGCCCAGCACCAGCTCCTGCCAGGGCGCGACGCTGCCATCGCCCACCACGGGCACGGCCAGCGGCCGGGTGGTGGCGGGGATGAGCGGGACGGTCAGCACGGGCGTCGGGCCGATGGCGGCGGGCGCCCGAGGGGTGGCGGCGGGTCGCGGCCAGAGGAACCAAGCCGCGGCGGCCAGGGCCAGCAGCACCAGCACGAGCATGACGACGCGCCCGCGCCGACGCGCGGGGCGGGAGGCCTGGGCCTCCTCCGCCTCCTGGGGACGGGCATCGAGCATGTTCATCGGAAGGAAGGCCGGCCGGCGGGGCGAGGTTGCATTGCCACGCGGTTATCCCACGAAAGGCACTCCCCGCGCAGGCCAATTCCGCGCCATGAGATGATCTGTAACACCCATGATCTACGCCCTCAGGCGCCGGGCGCGCGCTCCGCGCGCTGGGCTTTCGCCGCGCGACGGGTGCGCCTGTGGCGCAGTCGGTGGGGCGGCGCCGGCCGCCTTGCGGCCGGATTCGTCCGACTGAGCGCCCGCCCTATCATGATTCACGTCCTCAGACGCCGGGCGCGCGCTCCGCGCCCTGGGCTTTCGCCGCGCGACGGGTGGGCCCGTGGCGCAGTCGGTTGGGCGGCGCCGGCCGCCTTGCGGCCGGATTGGTCTGGCTGGGCGCCCGCCTTGTCATGATTCACGCCCTCAGGCGCCGGGCGCGCGCTCCGCGCGCTGGGCTTTCGCCGCACGACGGGTGCGCCTGTGGCGCGGTCGGTGGGGCGGCGCCGGCCGCCTTGCGGCCGGATTCGGGCCGGCTGCGCTTATGCCGCCACCCTCGGCCTCGCCAGCCACATGGCCAGGATGCCCGCCAGCGCGATGCCCAGTCCCAGCAGGTCCGTCATCCCCTCCGGGATCAGCAGCAGCAGCCCGCCCACCAGGATGGGGATGCGCGCCCAGGTCGGCGTGGCCCCCACGCCATAGACATACCCCTCGAAGGCCGAGGCCAGCATGAAGATCGCCACCCCCGCCGTCGCCACCGATTGCAGGATCAGCGGCAGGTCGCCCCGCAGGATCAGCGCCGGCTGCAACACGAACAGCACCGGCAGCAGCATCAGCAGGCAGCCGATGCGCAGCGACATCAGCCCCGTCTTCATCGGCGAGGATTTCGCGATGGAGGCCGCGGCGATGGCCGCCAGCGCCACCGGCGGCGTGATGAAGGAGACGATGCCCCAGTAGAGGACGTAGAGATGCGAGGCCATCGGGTCCAACCCCGCCTGCACCAGCGCCGGCGCCAGCACGATGGCCAGGAAGATGTAGCAGGCGGACGCCGTCATCCCCATGCCCAGGATGAAGCTGGTGATGGCGCCGAAGAACAGCAGCAGCCCGATATTGCCCGCCGCATACTGCACCAGCTCGCGCGAGAAGGAGTTGGCGACGCCCGTGACGGACAGCGCCCCGATGATGAGGCCGATGCCCGCGATGAGGGCCACGATCTGCGCCACCGCCTGCCCGCCATCCACCACCAGCCGGCAGAAGGACATCAGGTTGAACCCGGTCACCTTGCGCCGCAGCACCGCCACGACCAGCAGGAAGAGGCAGACCCAGAAGGGCGCCTGCGCCTCCATCCGGAAGGCCAGCAGCAGCACCGTCAGCCCCACGATGGCGCCGATGAAATACCAGCCCGAAGCCAGCGTGGGGCCGAGCGGCGGCACCTCCGACTTCGGCACGCCCCTGAGCCCCTTCCGCACGGCATAGAGGTCGGTCTGCAGGAAGAGTGCCGCGTAGAACAGCACCGAGGGCAGCAGCGCCGCCAGCATCACCTCGGCATAGGGCACGTTCAGGAAGGTCGCCATGATGAAGGCCGCGGCCCCCATCACGGGCGGCATCAGCGCCCCACCCGTGGAGGAACAGGCCTCCACCGCCCCCGCGTAATGCGCCGAATAGCCGCAGCGCTTCATGGTGGGGATGGTCAGCGTGCCTGTCGTCAGCACGTTGGAGGTGGGGCTGCCCGAGAGCATGCCGAAGGTGGCGGACGACACCACCGCGACCTTGGCCGGCCCGCCGCGCGAGGTGCCCATCAAGGCCAGCGCGAAATCCATGAAGAAGGCGGCCCCGCCCGTGGCGGAGAGCACCACGCCGAAAACCAGGAAGCCGATCAGCGTGTCCGCCACCACCTGCATGGGGATGCCGATGATGCTCTCGGTGCCGAAGACATGCTCGCGCACCGTGTCGAGCGGGCTGAACTCCACGCCCCAGAGGAAGCCCGGCATGTCGCCCGCGAAGATGGGAAAGGCGCCGAAGATGAGGCAGGCGAAGAACAGCACGTTCTCGCCCGTGCGCCGCACCCCATCCAGGATCATCACGATCAGCGCGACACCCAGCCAGGCCGCCCAGTCGGGCGCCGTCGCGTTCCAGCCCGCGAGCTGGATGGTGAGCGAGACGGTGGCCAGCCACACGCTGATGCCCAGCGTGGCCGCCGCCAACAGCCAGTCGAACCAGGGCACATGCGTCTTCTGCCGCTTGATGGCGGGGAAGGCCAGGAAGGCGAAGCCGCCGAAGCAGCCGATGATGAGGTAGTAATAGGCCGTGCTGATTGGCCGGAACCCGCCCACGCCCAGGTTGAAGACCTGGTTGATGGTCAGCAGCAGCCCCGCCGCCGACAGCACGAAGGCCGCCCAGAAGGCGGCCCCGGTCAGGCGTCCCGATCGCGCCTCCGGGTCCTCGATGACAGGGGCGGCGGCGACGGTGCTGGACATGCGGGGAAACCGGACGGGAGGTGAAAGAAAAACCGCCGCCGGGGGTCCGGCGGCGGTGAAGGGGCTCAGCCGAGGGTGGCGAGTGCGGCGCGGCGCCGTTCCGTCCAGGCCTCGGCGAAGGCTTCGGCCGGCTGGCTGCGGGCGCCGGGCAGGAATTCGGCCCAGGCGGCGCGCAGCGTGTTCAGGCGGGTCAGCGTCGTGTCCTGCCAGCGCTGGATGTCGGCGTTCCAGATGTTGCGCTCGCGCAGGAAGCGGATGGCGCCTTCGTGGAAGGGCGCGTCCATCGGCGGCGTGCCGGCCAGGTTCATGGCCCAGCGCGGCATGATGGGGTTCGTGTCCTTGAACATGTCGAAGCTGTCGGTGATGGCCGTCATCAGCGCATAGACCTCGGCCTCGGCCGCGTCCGCGTTCACCGTGATCATGGGGTAGCGATAGCCCATGACATTGGCCGGATTCTGCTCGGACATGCCGGCGCCGATGGTCTCGGCGAAGGGCTCCACGAAGGGCACGGCGCGCTGCGCCCGCGCCCAGCCCTCGGCGTTGTTGGGGTCGAGCTGCACCCAGGAGATGCCGCGCGGGCTCGCCTCCAGCTCCCGCAGCACGGCGGCCGCCGGGGCGGCGCCGGCGCAATCGGCCCGGCCCTCGATCAGCGCGCGCAGGCTCGCGGCGTAGGAGGGGAACTGCACGATCTGCACGTCGTTCAGCGTGAGGCCGGCAAAGGCCAGGATGGGCTCGACCTTGATGTTCACCGAGGAATTGGCCGGCACCCAGGCCATGCGCTTGCCGCGCAGATCCTCGGGCTTCGTGATCCCGCTCTCGCGCGTCGCCACCACCGAGAAGGCGTTCTTGCGCCCGGCCAGCACGCGGAAATCCTGCGGGCCCCAATCCGGCGTCGCGTATTCGTAGAGGCCCTCGGCGGCGAAATAGAGTTCGTTGGCCAGCCAGGCATGGCTCGCGCGGCGCTGCTTCAGCGGCAGGATGCGGCCGATGGAGGTGCCCGAGGGCTGCAGCCGCACGCGGGTGCCATGGGCGCGGCCCAGCGCGTCGGAGATGGCCGAGGCCTCGACATAGCCCGTCGAGCCCACGTCATAGACGGACCAGATCATGGTGGCGGGCAGGTTGGCGAGGTTGCGGCTCTGCGCCAGCGCGGGCGTGGCGAGGCCCGCGGCGCCAAGCGCGCCACCAAGGGCGAAGGTGTTGCGACGGGTGATCATCTGGACGGCCTCCTCGGTTATTCGTTGCGAGGTTTGTCGGCCAGGAAGACGCGGCCTGTCAACGCGCCGCGCCCCAGCCATTCTCCAGCATGAAAGCCTCGACCAGCGCGTTGAAGGCGGCCGGCTTCTCGAAATAGGCGGAGTGCCCGGCGGCCGGGATCATCGCCACCCGCGCGCCCGGAATGGCCTGCACCATGCCGGCGGGGGCGAAGGGCGGCAGCACCTGGTCCTCGCCATTCGCGAGGAACAGCACGGGGCAGCGCGCGGCCGCCAGGTCGGCCGGCGGGCGGGTGCGGGCGGCGCCCAGGCGGGCGCGCAGCGCCTCGCGGTCCCAGCCCTGGGTCAGCCCGTTGATCTGCCGATACAGATGCGCCAGCGCCGGGCTTTCCGCCGCCATGCGCGGGCCGGAGGCGGGCAGGATGTGGCGCTCCAGCATGGCGGCCCGCGCCGACGCACTCTCCGCCTGCCAGGGGGCGAGTTGCTCCGGCACCGGCGAAGCGGCCTGGCGCGGGTCGAGCGAGCCGGTGGTCGCCGCCAGCACCAGCGCGCGCACCCGGCCGGGATGGGCGATGGCGAATTCCACGCCCGTCCAGCCGCCCATGGATTGGCAGACCAGCGCCACCTCGCCATGGCCCAGATGGTCCAGCAGCGCCGCCAGATCCGGCGCGTATTCGGCCGGGTCCACCCCCATCTCGGGCGCGGTGGAGGGATAAAAGCCCCGGTGCGAGAAGGCGATGCAGGTGTAGTTCGCCGCGAAATGCGCCACCTGCTGCCACCAGGACATCAGGCAGCCCCCCAGCCCATGCGCGAAGACCAAGGGCGGCCCCTGCCCCGTCACCTCATAGGCCAGCGTGCAGTCGGGGCGCGCCAGCGTGCCGGCGCGGTGGGGGAAGCTCATGCGGGGCGGGTTCCGGAAAAAGGGGGGCGCGACGGCCGCGCCCCCGGAGGCATCATTCCATGCGGATGCCGAGGCGCGTCACGATCTCGCGCTCATAGGCCGCGCGCTGGACGATGAAGTCGCGATACTGCTCGCTGTCCAGATAGACGGTCGGCATGTCGAACTGGTTGCGGACGCGGGTGTTCTCCTCGCTCATCAGCGCCTGCTTGAAGGCGTCATGCAGGATGCGGACGATGCCCGGGTCCATCCGCGGCGGGCCGCTGATGCCGTAGTTGGAGGTGACCACGATGTCATAGCCCAGCTCGCGCAGGGTCGGCACGTCGGGGAAGCGCGGCGCGCGCTCGGCGCTCCAGACGCACAGCGCGCGCATCCGCCCCGCCTCCACATGCGGCGCCCAGGTGGAGCTGTCGGCGATCATGGTCACCTGCCCGCCCAGCACGGCAGTGATGCCCTCGGTGGCGCCGCGGAACGGGACATGGGTGAACTCCACCCGCTCCCGCGCCGAGATATCCTCCATCGCCAGGTGGTTGGTGGTGGCGATGCCGGAGGTGGAATAGCTCAGCTCACCCGGCCGGCGGCGCGCCTCGGCCAGCAGGTCCTGGAAGGTGCGGATGGGGCTGTCGGCCCGCACCGCGATGCCGAAGAGCCAGCCCGTCAGCCCGATGATGTGGGTGAAGTCCGTCGTGGAGTCCCATTGCGGCTGGCGCACCAGGAAGGGCCGGCGGACGACGGAGAGGTGCATCTGCCCCACCGTGTAGCCATCGGGCCGCGCCTCGCGCGCCATGTGGATGGCGTGCAGCGTGCCGCCGGCGCCGGCCCGGTTCTCGATCACCACGGGCTGGCCCAGATGCCGCTGGGCCATTTCCGCCAGGTTGCGCAGCTGCACGTCGGAGCTGCCGCCCGGCGGCCAGGGCACGATCAGGCGCACGGCGCGCGTCGGGAAGGCGGCCTGGGCGCCGGCGAGGCGGGGTGCCGCCAGCGGCGCGGCCACGGCGGCGGCAAGGGCGGTGCGGCGCGGAAACGGGCCGGGCTTGAAACTCATGCGGAAGCTCCTCCTTCGGGCAGGGCGCATCTGCCGGCGCCCTTGACGTGGCCATGGTGGACCGCGCCCGCGCCCTTTGCCAAGCAGGAGTGTGCCGTCGCGCCTTGCATCCTGGGCCGCCCCGCGCCAAGGTCCGCCCGCATTTCCGGGTTGAGGGGCAGAACATGTCCGAAGCGTTCGACGTCATCGTGATCGGGGCTGGCCCCGGCGGCTATGTGTGCGCCATCCGCGCCGCGCAGCTGGGTCTCAAGGTCGCCTGCGTGGAGAAGCGCGCCACGCTGGGCGGCACCTGCCTGAATGTGGGCTGCATCCCCTCCAAGGCGCTGCTGCAAAGCTCCGAGCATTACGAGGAGGCCCTGCACAAGCTGGCCGACCATGGCGTGCAGGTGGGCGGCGTGACCCTCGACCTCGCGCGGATGCAGGCCCGCAAGGGCGAGGTCGTCTCGGCCAACGTCAAGGGCATCGAATTCCTGTTCAAGAAGAACAAGGTGACCTGGCTGAAGGGTGCGGGGCGCATCGTCTCGCCCGGCAAGGTGGCCGTGGACGGCACCGAATACGAAACGAAGCACATCGTCATCGCGACCGGCAGCGAGAGCATCCCGCTCCCCGGCGTCGAGGTGGATGAGAAGCGCGTCGTCACCAGCACGGGCGGCCTGGAGCTGTCCGAGGTGCCGAAGCACCTGGTCGTCATCGGCGGCGGCTATATCGGGCTGGAGCTGGGCAGCGTCTGGCGCCGCCTGGGCGCGGAAGTGACGGTGGTGGAATTCCTCGACCGCCTGGTGCCCGCCATGGACACCGAGGTCGGCAAGGCCTTCGAGCGCGTGCTGGGCAAGCAGGGCTTCAAGTTCCGCCTCAAGACCAAGGTGACGGGTGCGAAGGTGGACGCCGATGGCGTGGACCTGACGCTGGAGCCCGCCGCCGGCGGCGCGGCCGAGACGCTGCGCGCCGATGTGGTGCTGCTGGCCATCGGCCGCCGCCCGTATCTGGCGGGCCTCGGTTTGGAGGAAGCGGGCGTGGCGCTGGACGATCGCGGCCGCGTCGCCACCGATGGGCATTTCGCGACCAATGTCCCGGGCATCTGGGCCATCGGTGACGCCATCGCCGGCCCCATGCTGGCCCACAAGGCCGAGGAGGAGGGCGTGGCGCTCGCCGAGCAGCTGGTCGGCCAGAAGCCGCACCTCAACCCGCTGACCATTCCGGGCGTGGTCTACACCTGGCCGGAGGTCGCCTCGGTCGGCGAGACCGAGGAGATGCTCAAGGCCCGCGGCCAGGGCTACAAAGTCGGAAAATTCCCCTTCACCGCCAATGGCCGCGCCCGCGCCATGGGCGAGCTGGACGGCTTCGTGAAGCTGCTGGCCGACGACAAGACGGACCGCCTGCTGGGTGCCCACATCATCGGGCCGGATGCCGGCACGCTGATCGCGGAGATCGCGCTGGCGATGGAGTTCGGCGCGTCGAGCGAGGATGTGGCGCGGACCTGCCACGCGCATCCCTCGCTGAACGAGGCGGTGAAGGAAGCGGCGCTCGCTGTCGCAGGGCGCGCGCTTCATATCTAAGTTGCGAGGGCGAGCGTTTTATTTTTCGCCCTCAGGCGCCGGGCGCGCGCTCCGCGCGCTTGGCTGCGCCGCGCGACGGGTGCTCCGGTTGGCGCTGTCGGTTGGGCGGCGCCGGCCGCGTTGCGGCCGGATCCTCGACGGTCAGTTCTAAGATGCGGCAGGGGCACCCCCTCAGCTCGCGCTGGCCGCCTTCAGCGTGGCCTTGCCGGAGGGCGCCTTGGCCGGGGCGGCGCCCACCTCCGCGCCACGCTCCTGCGCGTTCCGCAGCAGGGCGAGGCCCCGATACACCCCATGCACCATCTTGCTGTAGGGCAGCACCAGGAAGAAGGCGAGCACGAGGCCCAGATGCACCGCCAGCATCACGCCCATCGCCCCCGTGTGCCGCACCACCAGCAGCAGCAGCCCGGTGATGGACACCAGGAACAGCAGCGACAGCATGGCGTATTCGCTGCCCAGCAACTTCTTCGACACCGGTCCCGGGTCCGTCACCGTCTTCACCCAGATCAGCCCTGCCGTGCCGATGCACAGCAGCACGCCGCCCCAGGTGCCGAACTGCACCGGCAGGCTCAGGAAATGGTGCGGTGACTTCCAGCCCAGGAAGTGGTGGTAGAAGGCGCCCGTCGTCGTCGCCGCGAAGCACAGCATGAAGCCGTAGAACATGGCGTGGTGCAGCCAGCGCCGCTTCTGCGCGAAGCTGTCGTCAATGTCGTTGCAGCCATGCCCGCCGCCGCCCAGGTTGCGCAGCGTCAGGATGTCGAAGGCCGCCGTGGCGACGGGTGCCGGCGTGATGGGCCTTTGGCCCGCGCCAGGGGCCGTCGCGCGCCAATAGCGCAGCGCGCCCATCGCCATGGCGAAGAGCGCATAGCCGAAGGTAACCGTCGCCAGCCCCGTCATCAGCCAATAGGGGATCACGCGGAAGAAGGCGCCCGTGCCGGTTTGCGCGGTGTAGAGGATGGCCGGGTCCTGCAGCCCCATGGTCAGCAGCAGCACGGCGGTCAGCGCCAGGAAGGTCACCAGCACCACCACCGTGCCGTTGCGCTCGAACAGCCGGCCCATCGCCGGCGGCCAGGCGTATTCGGCATAGCTCTCGGCGCGGAGCGTGGCGAAGGTCTGCGGGATGTTCACCCCAAAGGCGTGCGGCGGCGCGTATTGGCAGGCGTGGTAGCAGCCCTTGCAGCCATGGCAGAGGTTCGCCAGGTGCGTGAGGTCGCCGGTCGAGAATTCCCGCCGCATCGCCATGGCGGGGAAGACCGCGCAATACCCCTCGCAATAGCGGCAGGCATTGCAGATTTCCATCTGCCGCCGGGCTTCGGCCGTGGTCTCAGTTTCGCGCATTTTGGGCCGCCCCCTCCCCGGCCAGCCGCCCGAAGACGGTGCCGATCGTCATTCCGAAACCCGCCAGATAGCCCTGGCCCAGGATGTTGCCAGCCATGATCTCGCCGCTCGCGAACATGTTCGCACTCGGCTTGCCGTCCGCCATGATCACGCGCGCCTTGTCGTTCACCTTCACGCCCAGGAAGGTGAAGGTGATGCCCGGCGCCAGCGGGTGGCCGATGAAGGGCGGCGTATCAATCCGCCGTGCCCAATGGCTCTTGGGCGGCGTCAGGCCCTCCGTGCGGCAGTCATCGGGCTTCATGGGCGTGAAGGTCCCGTCCCGCACGCTGGCGTTGTATTCGGCCACCAGGGCTTCCAGCTTGTCCGGATCAAGGTCCAGCATGCCCGCCAACTCGCGGATGCTGTTCGCCTTCATCGGCGGAAACACGCTGGGCAGGTAGTTGTGCAGCGCCTTGCTGTCCGTGATGGCATAGGCGCGCGACATCGGCTGCTGCGCGATCATCCGCCCCCAAATGGCGTAGCGCTTGGGCCAGACATCCTCGCCCTCGTCGTAGAAGCGCTCGACCTTCTGGTTCACCACGATGGAGAAGGGCACGCAGTCCAGCCGCATGGCCAGCCCGCCATCCTCCATCGGCGCGCGCGCGTCATTGGCCACGGCATGGAACTGGGTGGGGTCGCCCACCTCCTGCACGCCCGAGGCCAGCAAATCCTTCAGCACCGTGCCCTGGGCATAGGGCGTGCCGCGCACCTGGAAGCGGTCGGCCGCATCGCCCCAGTATTGCCGCAGCCATTCGCGGTTCGCCTGGAACCCGCCGGCCGAGGCCACCAGCGCCTTGAAGCGGATGCGCTGCGGAAAGCCCCGCCAGGAGACGATGGCCTCGGTCGCATGGCCCTCCTCCACCGCGATGTGCTGCACCTCGGTGTCGTAGAGGATGGTGATGCCGAGCTTCTCCGCCGTGCGATACAGCGCGTTCACCAGCGCCTTGCCGCCGCCCAGGAAGAAGGCGTTGGTGCGCGACAAGGACAGCGTGCCGGAGAGCGAGGGCTGGAACACCACCCCGCAATCCCGCAGGAAGCCCGGCGCGTGCTCGCTCGCGCGGATGCACATGCGGGCCAGATGCTCATCCGTGCGGCCGCCGGTGACGCGCAGCAGGTCGTCCCAGTATTCCTCCTCGAGGTAGCTTTCCGTCAGCACCTCGGTCGGGGCCGGGTGCAGCGCGCGGAGGTTGCGGGTGTGGCGCGAATTGCCGCCGCGCATCGGGCGGGGGGCGTGCTCCGCCACCACGACGGAGGCGCCGAGCTTGCGGGCGGTGATGGCGGCGGACAGCGCGGCATTGCCGCCCCCCACCACCAGCACGTCATAGACCGTGTCGAAATCCATCCGGATGATTTACCCCGCGCCGGAGGGGCCGACCAGACGGGCCCGCTCAGCGCGAGCAGGACGCCCCGCCCAGCACGCAGAAGGTCGCGCAATGTGGGTGGTTCAGCGAAACGGGCCGCGCGGCCTCTTCCAGCGTGGCGCCCAGCTCGAAGCGCGCGTCATAGGCCAGCAGGGTGCAGGCCAGCACCGCGGGCCGTTCGGCGCCCTTGCGCTTCACCACCATGCGCGAGGAGGCGCACATCAGGCTGTCCGGCGACTTGCCCAGGATGCCCCAGCAGGATTCCGTGATCTCGGGCACGTCGCGCCCCGCATCCATCTCCGGGAACAGCATCAGCGCCACGGGGTCCGTGGCATCCACCGGAATGCCGTGGCGCGCGAAGACCGCCGCATAGCCCGCGCGCATCGCCGCCTCCCCGTCATGGCCGAAGCCGACGCGGCCGGCCACATGGATCGTGAAGCCCTCCCGCGCCAACCATTCCAGCCCTTCCAGGGTGCGGGCATAGCTGCCCGCGCCGCGCTCGATGTCATGCACCGCCGCGTCGTGGTGGTCGAGGCTGACGCGCACCACCAGCCGCTCGCCCCCATGCTTCGCCAGGAGCGCGGCCAGCGGCTCGGCATAGCGGCGCATTGGCTGCATGGCGTTGGTCAGCACCAGGGCGCGCAGCCCGCGCGACAGCACGTCGTCCAGCATGGGCACCAGGCCCGGATTCATGAAGGGCTCGCCGCCGGTGAAACCCACCTCGCGCACGCCCATCCCTTCCGCCTCGTCCAGATAGGAAGCGACCTCGGCGGGCGTGATGTAGACCAGCGCGTCGTTGCGCGGGCTGCTCTCGATGTAGCAGTTCGCGCAGGTGATGTTGCACAGCGTGCCGGTGTTCACCCACAGCGTGTCGAGGGAAGTCAGCGCCACGCTCGCCCGGCGCTCGCCCTTCAGCGTCACCTCGGGGTGCTGGAACTTGGCCGGGTTCAGGCGCGGGGCGTCCTGGGTACGGATGGACAAGCTCAGGCTCCTTCACAACGCGGCTGGATGGGCAGGTGGGCCCCACCGGACGGGGTGGCAAGGCATGGTCAGCGCGCGGCCAGGCGCTTGCGCAGCGGAATCGCGGCCAGCGACAGCGCCGCCAGCCCCAGCAGCCCCGCCAGGATTTCCGGCGAAAGCACCGAACGCAGGTCCAGCGTGCCGCCCGCATCCAGGATATTGCCCAGCCCCGCCCCGGTCAGGCTGAACACGGCCGTGCCGGGAATGATGCCGAGGAAGGTGGTCACGACATAGACCGGCAGCCGCACCCCCACGAAGGCCGGCACCAAATTCACCAGGAAGAAGGGGAACAGCGGCACCAGCCGCAGCACCAGCAGATAGGAGGCCGCGTTGCGCCGGATGGCCTCGGCCAGGCGCCGCGCCGGCGCGCCGAAGCGGTCCAGCGCCTTCTCGCCGAAGAGCAGCCCCGCGAAGAGGAAGACGCCCGTCGCCCCCAGCGTCGCCCCCACCACCGCCAGCGCCGTGCCCCAGAACGCGCCGAAGAGGAAGCCGCCCGCCAGCGTCAGGATCACCGCCCCCGGCACGGAAAGCGCCACCGCCGCCGCATAGACCGCCACATAGACCAGCCCCGCCAGCACCGCATTCCCCGCCACGAAGCCCGACAGCGTGGCCCGGTGCCGCGCCAGCGTCTCCAGCGAGAGGAAGTCGCCCAGCCCCGTGAAGCGCAGCGCCAGCACCAGCGCCACAGCCGCAAGGGCCAGCCACAGCCGCCGGTCGCGCAGCATTCTCACGGAAGCACCCGCTGGATCAGCCCCACCAGGAACCGTGTGCGCGCGGAGAACAGCGACGGGGTGTAGTAGGCCCCCGCCGCCCGCTTCGAGATCTCGGACATGGTGGGATAGGGCGCCATCATCTGCGCCACATCGCCCACGCGCAGCCGCTTCTGGATGGCCAGCCCCCAAAGCCCGATCATCTCGCCCGCGCGCGGCGCCAGGATGGTCGCGCCCAGGATGCGCCCGCGCGCGCCGAGGACGAGCTTCACCAGCCCCTCCCCCGCGGCCTCGGCCCGGGCGCGGTCATTGCCGGAGAGGGATTCGGTCAGCACCGTCACCGCCTCGCCCGCCTCTTTCGCCTCCGCCTCGCCCATGCCCACATGGGCGAGCTCGGGGTCGGTGTAGGTCACCCAGGGCAGCGCGCGGTAATCCACCTTGGCCGGCAGGCCGAACAGCGCGCGGCGGATGACGATGCCCGCGTGATACCCCGCCACATGCGTGAATTGCGGCCCGCCCGCCACATCGCCGATGGCGAAGATGCGCCGGTTGCTGGTGCGAAGCCCGCCATCCACCGTGATGCCGCGCGGGGTGTGGTCCACCCCCGCCGCCTCCAGCCCCAGCTGCCCGGTGTTGGGCTGCCGCCCCGCCGCCACCAGCAGATGCGAGGCGCGCAGCGTGCGGCGGCGGCCGGCCTGGTCGAATTCCAGCTCCAACCCCGCCCCTTCGGCGGCAGGATGCAGCGCGGCCACCTGCGCCCCCTCCTCGATGGTCACGCCCTCAGCCAGCAGGTGGCCACGCAGCAGGGCGACGGCCTCGGGCGCGTCGCGCGGCAGGAGGGTGGCGCGCTCCAGCACCGTCACCGCCGAGCCCAGGCGGCGGAAGGCCTGGGCCATCTCCACCCCGATCGGCCCGCCGCCCATCACCACCAGGTGGTCCGGCCGCTCCTTCAGGTCGAAGACGCTCTCATTGGTGAGGTGCGGCACACGGTCCAGCCCCGGGATGGGCGGCACCGCGGCGCGCGAGCCGGTGGCGATGACGAAGCGCCGCGCGCGGATCACCTGCCCGCCCGCCTCCAGCAAATCCGGCCCGGTGAAGCGCGCCTCAGCGCGGATCACGGTGCAGCCCAGCCCCTCGAAGCGCTCCACGCTGTCATGCGGGGCGATGGCGGCGATCACGCCATGGACGTGGCGGTGCACGCCCGCGAAGTCCACCTCCGGCGCGGGCAGATGGATGCCGAAGCGCCTCGCTTGCCGCGCCGCATGGGCGGCATGGGCGGCGGCGATGAGGGATTTGGACGGCACGCAGCCCGTGTTCAGGCAGTCGCCGCCCATCTCGCCCTTCTCGATCAGCACGACCGAGGCGCCCATCCGCACCGCCCCCGCCGCCACCGACAGCCCGCCCGAGCCCGCGCCGATCACGCAGAGATCGGTGTGCAGCACGCCATTCTTCAGCCGGGGGGTGCGCGGGTGGGCCATGGGGTATCCGTTTCGGGGTCAATGGCCGTTACGTGCGGCCGGGACGGAAGGTTACGCCGGAACGCGCCAGGCGAGGCGCGGGCCGAACAGCGCCGCCAGCCCCGTCACGGCCAGCACCGCCACGCCATGCCAGGCCAGCACCATCAGCGGCCCGTAGGTGGGGTGCACCAGGGTCAGCCCGATGCTGGCGAAGGCGGCGGCGGACAGCGCGCCGAAGCCCGCCACCGGGAGAGGCCTGATCCAGGCCGCGTGCCGTGTCAGCCACAGCATCAGCCCCGCCATGGGCAGGCCGAGCCCGATGATGAATTGCAGGCAGTGCCAACTGACATGGAAGCGGATGCCCTCGGCGCCGAGCCGCACCAGCTCCCCCACGCAGCCCACGCCCATGGTGCCGAGCCACAGCCCGATGGCGGGCAGGGGCAGCCAGGCCCAGCGCCGGTCGCGGTCGGGCAGGGAAAGCTCGAAGGCCGCCAGCCCGGCCAGCAGCGCGGTGAGCAGCGCGGCCAGGCTGTGCATCGTCTCGAAGCCGGTCATCGGCCGGTCGAGCCCCGCCCGCGTGCCGAAGACCAGGGCCGCGAGGCCGATGACCGCGGCGGCCAGCAGCGTCCACAGCGCCAGCAGCACCAGGGGCGAGGGCATCCGGCGCACCGGCCGCAGGCCGCAGGCCAGCCGGGCGATCATCTCCTCGGTCCTCATGGCGCATCTCCGGTCAGCCGGCGCCGCAGACTGTGCAGGGCGCGGTGGGTGGCGACCTTCAGCGCGCCGATGCTCATGCCCGAACGCGCGCTCGCCTCCTGGAGCGAAAGCTGCTCGATCTTCGTGAGTTGCAGCGCGGTGCGCTGGGCCTGGGGCAGCCCGCCCACCGCCTCGCGCAGCTGGCGGGCGGCCAGGCGTTCCTCGGCCTCGCCTTCGGCGCCCAGCTCGGCCGCGTCGTCCAGCAGGGTCTCGCGCGCCACCTGACGGCCGCGCCGGCGTGCCCGGTCGAGCGCCCGGCGCTCCGCGATGGCGGCCACCCAGGGGCGGAAGGGGCGCGCGGGGTCATAGGTGTGGCGCACGCGGTGCAGGGTCAGCAGCGTGTCCTGCACGGCGTCCTCGGCCTCGGTCGCGTCGCGCAGCCGGGCGCGGCAGATGGCGCGCAGCAAGGGCAGGCATTCCGCCAGCAGCGTCGCATAGGCCGCCCCATCCCCCTCCTGGGCCGCGCCCATGAGGGCGGACCAGCGCAGGTCGCGCGCATCGCGCGCCGCCTGTCCGGAGGCCAGCATCAGACAAAGAGGTTGGGCATGGGACATGGAGCCTAGCCCGGTTTCGCGGCGTTCACGCCATGTTTTCGGCGCGGGCGCGGCGGAGGTTACACCCCCCGCCGAAGAATTCAGCCCGCCCAGGCGGGGCGGCGCTTCTCGCGGAAGGCGGCGATGCCTTCCTCGGCCTCGGGGCCGGCGGCGGTGCGGGCGAAGGCGGCCACACCCGCCTCGGCATAGCCCTCGGGCGAGATGGGGCCGAGGGCCGCCAGCAGCCCCTTGGTCTCGGCCAAGGCGCCGGGGGCGCCTTCGCGCAGGGCGGACAGCACCTCGGCCAGCAGGGCGTCGAGGGCCGCGCGGTCCGCCACCACCTCGTGCAGCAGCCCCATGCGGAAGGCGGCGGGCGCATCCACAACCCGGCCTTCCAGCACAAGCCGCGTGGCCTGGCTGCGGCCCATGCGGCGCACCAGCCAGGGCAGGATTTGCGCGGGCACCAGGCCGCGCCGCACCTCGGGCGCGGCGAAGCGCGCATCCGCCGTGGCGAAGGCCAGGTCGGCGGCGCAGACGAAGCCGAGGCCGCCGGCATGGGCCGCGCCCTCCACCGCCGCGATCACCACCTGCGGCAGGGCGGACAGCTTGCGGAAACGCTCGCCGATGGCGCGGTTGCGCGCCTGGCCACCGGCCAGCCGTTCCTCCGGGCTGCCCTGCCCGACCTCGGAGAGGTCGAGCCCGGCGCAGAAATGCCCGCCCGCGCCGCGCAGCACCACGGCGCGCGCGTCACGGTCGGTGGCGAGGGAGGCGATCACCTCGTCCAGCGCCTCGCCCATGCCGCCGCCGATGGCGTTGCGCCGCTCGGGCCGGTTGAGCGTGACATGCACGACCGGCCCCTCGCGCGAGACCAGGACGGGCGGCGCGCTCATTTCTTCCACCAGCCGCCACGACGCGGGGCGGCGGCGGCCACTTCCTCGACGGGCTTGGGCATGATGGCGGGGCCGATGACAGGGCCGGTGGGTTGTTCGGGCGCCGCGGGTTCGGGGGCGGGCGCCGCGACGGGTTCCGGAGCAGGCGCCGCCACGACCGGCGCTTCCGCCACGGGGCTCTCCACCGGGGCGGCCTCGGCCACCGGCGCCGTCTCGGGCGCTGCCTCGGCCACCACCTCTGCGGGTGCCACGTCAACGGGCGCCACCTCGGCGGCCGCGACGGCTTCCGCCTCGACCATCAGCGTCACCGTCTCAGGCGCCGCCGAGGGCTCAGGCGCCGCCGCGGGCTCAGGCGCCGACGCGGGGCGAGCCCGGGGCGCGCGCGCGGCGGCCAGCGCCGCCTCGGCCGCGGCTTCGGCCGCTTCCATCGCCGCCATCAGCCCGTCCGAGGTGCCCGCGAAGGGGTCGGCCGGGGTGGGGCCTTCGTAGCCCTTGGCCTCACGCGTGGCAGGGGCGGGGGAGCCACCCTCAGGCGCCTCGCCCTCGCGCCGGCGGCGACCGCCACGACGGCCGCGACGGCGGCGGTTGGCCTCCTCCTCGCCCTCGGCGGAGGGTTCGTCGGGCGTGGCCTCGGCGTCCGACGCCTCGGGGGCCGCCTTGGCCTCGGGGGCCTCGCCCTCGCCGTCCGCCTCGCCCTCACCTTCCGGGCTTCCTTCGGAGGCCTGCCCGGCATCGCCATTCTCGCGGCGGCCACGGCCACGGCGGCGACGGCGGCGGCGGCCGTTCTCCTCGCCATTGGCGGAGGTGGTGGCGGCTTCGGCCGGTGCTTCGGCCTCGCCCTCCTCGGCCTCTTCCTCGGCTTCCTCGGGCTGGGGCGCGAAATCCATCCGCAGCGCGCTGGGCCGCTCCTCGGCCGGCGGCGGCGGCGGGGCCTTGCTGCGCTCGATGCGCGTCTCGGCGCCCATCAGCGTGTCGTCGGGCTCGAACAGCACGGTGACACCCCAGCGCGCCTCGATATCGGCCAGGCGGTCGCGCTTGCGGTTCAGCAGATAGAGCGCCACGGCGCTGGTCACGCGCACCGTGATCTCGGCGGCGCGGCGCTTGGCGCACTCTTCCTCGACGGCGCGCAGCGCGGCCAGCGCGCTGCTCTCGATGTTGCGGACCACGCCGCGGCCCTGGCAATGCGGGCAGGTGATGAAGGTGGTCTCGGCCAGCGAGGGCCGCAGCCGCTGCCGCGACATCTCCAGCAGGCCGAAATGGCTGATGCGGCCCACCTGGATGCGCGCGCGGTCATGGCGCAGCGCGTCCTTCAGCTTCTTCTCGACCAGCGCGTTGGCGCGGTTGCTGTCCATGTCGATGAAGTCGATCACGATCAGCCCGGCGAGGTCGCGCAGGCGCAGCTGCCGCGCGATCTCCTCCGCCGCCTCGATGTTGGTCTTGAGCGCCGTGTCCTCGATGTTGCGCTCGCGCGTGGAGCGGCCGGAGTTCACGTCAATCGCCACCAGCGCCTCGGTCTGGTTGATGACGATGTAGCCGCCCGACTTCAGCTGCACATTCGGGTCGTGCATGGCATCCAGCTGCGCCTCGGCCTGGAAGCGCGAGAAGAGCGGCACGGCGCCGTCGCGATAGGCTTTGATCTTGCCCAGGTGCTCGGGCATCAGCATGCCCATGAATTCGCGCGCCTGGGCGTAGGCCTCGTCGCCCTCGACGAAGATCTCGTCCATGTCGCGGGCATAGCCGTCGCGGATGGAGCGCTTGATGAGGTCCGCTTCCTCATAGATCAGCGCGGGCGCGGTGCTGGCCAGCGTCCGTTCGCGGATGCCGTCCCACAGGCGCAGCAGGTATTCGCAGTCGCGCCGGATCTCGGGCTTGGGCCGCTGCGCGCCCGCGGTGCGGACGATGAGGGACATGCCCTTGGGCATCTCCAGCTCCTCGATCACCTCGCGCAGGCGGCGCCGGTCGGCGGCCGAGGTGATCTTGCGCGACACGCCGCCGCCGCGCGGGGAATTCGGCATCAGCACGGAGAAGCGCCCGGCCAGGGAGATATAGGTGGTGAGCGCCGCGCCCTTCGACCCGCGCTCCTCCTTCACCACCTGGATCAGCAGGATCTGGCGGCGACGGATGACCTCCTGGATCTTGTAGTTCCGCAGGAAGCGGGGGGAGGAGCGGCGCTCGCGCGCCTGTTCCTCGGCCTCGGCCTCCGCATCGCCCTCGGCATCGCCTTCGTTCACGCCGATGGTCTCGGGGCGCGGGCTGTCGGAGGGGGGCAGGATTTCCACGCGGCCGGAGGGCTCCTCGCCCTCCTCCTGGCCGTCGCCGCCCTCGCCCTCATCGGCGCCGGCCTCGGCCACCACGTCGTCGGGCAGGGTTTCCTCGCCGGCGGCCTCCTCGGCGTCGCGGGCGCGGGCGGCATCCTCGGCGGCGAGTTCGGCGGCCAGGGCCTCGGCCACCTCGCCCTCGGGCAGGTCCTCGACGGGCGCTTCGGAGCCCGGCGTCGCGTCCAGGATGGCCTGGGCGGCGGCGCGGCGCTGCTCGGCCATGGCCTTGGCGGCGGCGCGCTGGCCTTCCTTCTGGGCTTCCTTTTGCGCCTCGCGCTGGGTCTCCCTTTGGACGCGACGCTCTTCCTCGCGGGCCTCGGCCTCGGCTTCCTCGCGGGCCTCGGCCTCCTGCGCCTCGATCAGCTTCTGCCGGTCGGCGACGGGGATCTGGTAGTAGTCGGGGTGGATTTCGCCGAAGGCGAGGAAGCCGTGGCGGTTGCCGCCATATTCGACGAAGGCGGCCTGCAGGCTGGGTTCGACCCGGACCACCCGGGCCAGGTAGATATTGCCCTTCAGCGGGAGGCGATTGGCGGCCTCCAGGTCGAATTCGTCAACGCGGTGGCCATCCATGACGACCACCCGGGTCTCCTCCGGGTGGGCGGCGTCGATCAACATGCGCTTGGTCATGCGGGAAAAACTCCGCGCGCAGGCCCGCCCGGCGCAGGGCCAGGGCAGGGAGGGCGCGCAATGGGAAGGAAGGGACGGAGTCCGGGCGGGATTGGCCATCCGGCGATGTCGGGGACATCGGGCGTCTTTCCTCGCTCGGGGGCCTGCCGTTGGCGGTGCCGGCGCTGCGCGCGCGGCGGGCTGGCAGGCCCAATGGCTGCACCCCCACTCATGTGCGCCCGACACGGGCGGGCGATAGTGCGGCAGGCCCCGCCGCGGACGGCAGGACTCATGCACCGCGGATGAGACCGGCGGAACAGGTCACGGATTGTGGTGGATGCCTGCCCGGCCCGCCCCCCTTGTCAGGGATGGCGCCGCCGGTCTCCCTTCCGGGAGGGGGCATCGGACCAGGCCGCGACAGGGGTGGCGCGTCTGCCGCCTGCCCCGTTCCGCCCGCAACACCTATCGCTGGGGCGGTTCACCTTACGCGCCGCGCCCCCGTCCCACAAGGCGCCCATTGCCATCGCGCCCAGGTTTTCCCCTGGCCCTGCCCAGCCAACGGGCGGTTTGCCCGGCGCGAAGGCAGCCGAAGGTGGATTCCGGGGGCGCTTCAGGCTAGACTGCCCCCTGGCGTGATCGGGGGGTCACGCCGCCGCGCTGGGGGGCGCGACCATATGAAGGATATGCATCGGCGGGCCTGGCTCGCCGCCATGGCGGGGTTGGCATGGGGCGCCTCGCCCGCCGCGGCCCAGCGCCGCCCGGCCGCCAGGCTGCCCGTGGTGGTGCTCGATCCGGGCCATGGCGGGGCCGATCCGGGGGCCATCGGCCCCGGCGGCACCCAGGAAAAGCGCATCACGCTGGCGCTGGCCATCGAACTGCGCCGCCAGCTCCTGGCCGGCGGCCGCTGCCGCGTGGTGCTGACGCGCGGGCGCGACGTCTTCGTGCCGCTCGGCCGCCGCGTGCAGGTGGCGCGGGACCAGGAGGCCGCGCTGCTGGTCTCGCTGCACGCCGATGCCGCCCCGCCGGGCCAGGCCTCGGGGCTGCGCGGCGCCTCGGTCTACACCCTTTCGGAGGATGCCTCGGACGCGCTGGCCGCCGCACTCGCCCGGCGCGAGAACCTGGCCGACCGCGCGGGCGGGCTGCGCCTGCCCTCCGTCTCGCCCGAGGTGCAGCGCATCCTGCTCAGCCTCATGCGGCAGGAGACGCATGCCGCCTCCACCCGTGTCGCCCGGCTGGCGGTGAACGCGCTGGAAGGCGATTTCCAACTGCTGAACCAGCCGCACCGCCGCGCGGGCTTCGTGGTGCTGAAGGCGCCCGACGTGCCGGCCGTGCTGGTCGAGGGCGGGTTCCTCTCCCACCCGCGCGACGAGGCGCTGCTGAACACCCCGGCCCACCGCGCGCGCCTGGCCCGCGCCCTGGCCGGCGCGGTGAACCGCTATCTGGCCGGCCCGCGCGTGGCGGGTGTGGAGACGCTGGCCGCGCCGGTGTAAGTGCTCTCCCTGACAAGGGGTTGAGGAATTTCATGGCGCTGGACGCGGTGGGCAGCCTGGCGGTGGCCGCCCTGGTCATCCTGCTCGGCCGGGCGCTGCACCGGGGCTTTCCGGCGCTGACACGCTGGCACATCCCCGAACCCGTCTCGGGCGGCACGGCCTGGGCGCTGGGCGTGGCGCTGCTGCATCTGGCGGGCGCGCCCGTGCCCGAGACCAGCGCCGCCATCCGCGAGCCCATGCTGCTGGCCTTCTTCGCCACGGTGGGCCTCTCGGCCGACCTGCGGCAATTGCTGCAAGGCGGCGCGCTGCTGGCCCGCTTCGCCCTGCTGACCGTGGCGCTGATCCTGGCGCAGAACGCGCTGGGGGTGGGGCTGGCGCTGGCACTCGGCCTCGACCCGCTGATCGGGCTGCTGGCGGGCTCGGTCACGCTGGTGGGCGGGCATGGCACGGGGGCGGCCTTCGGGGCGCTCTTCGCGCGCGACTACGGCCTGCCGGCGGCGCTGGAACTGGCGGTGGCGGCCTCCACGCTTGGCATCGTCATCGGCGGGCTGCTGGCGGGGCCGGTGGCGCGCGGGCTGGGGGGCGGCGCTTTCGGCCCGGCCGGCGACGATTCGCCCCCGCCCCCGCCCCGCCGCCCGGATGAGGCCGCGCTGGCGCCGACCCTCGCCCTTGTGCTGCTCTGCGTGGCGGCCGCCCTGGCGCTGGTGCCGCTGGCGCGGAACTGGCCGGTGACTTTGCCCGATTTCCTCTGGGCGCTGCTGGCGGGCGTGCTGTTGCGGAACCTCATCCTGGCGCCACTGCGCCAACCGCCTCCGCCGCCCGCGCTGGAGGCGCTGTCGGGTGTCACGCTCGCGCTGTTCCTCGCACTCGCCATGGCGGCGCTGCGCCTGTGGGAGCTGGTGGCGCTGGCCGGCCCGCTGCTGCTGCTGCTGGCGGCGCAGACGCTGGCCACCGCCCTCTTCGCGCGCTGGCTGGTGTTCCACGTGATGGGCCGCGACGCCGAGGCCGCGGTCTGCGCCGCGGGCTTCTTCGGCTTCGCCATCGGCTCCACCGCGACCGCCGTGGCCACCATGCGCGAGATGGAGAACCGCCACGGCCCCATGCCGCGCGCCATCCTCATCGTCTCGCTCACGGCGGGGCTGTTCGTCACGCTGGCGAACGCCCTGCTGCTGAGCCTGATCCTGGTGCTGCCCCTGTTCGCCAGATAGCAGCAGGCGCCCGATCGTCCTCGGTGGCATCACCGAGGACGTGAATCGGCCGCCTGAACGGCTCCTACCGCGCGACGAGGTCCTTGTAGGCGTGCCAGGTGGCATGCCCGATCAACGGCATCACGATCACGAGGCCGAGGAAGAAGGGCACCAGCGCCAGCCCGGTGAACACCACGATCAGCCCGGCCCAGAGCGCCATGGCCCGCCAATTCTCCATCACCGCCTGGATGGAGACGGTGGCGGCCTCCAGGAAGCTCACCTCCGGCTTGTCCAGCAGCATCGGGATGGAGATGGCGGCCACCGCGAAGGTGACCGCGGCCAGCACGAAGCCGAAGCCCGTGCCCACCACCAGGAAGGGCAGCAGCTGATCGCTCTGCAGCATGGCCAGCGGCAGCTGCGCGAGGCTGGGCGCGAAGTTGATGCCGAAGAACAGCGCGAAGAGCAGCCCCGCGATGCGCGTCCAGAACAGGTGCAGGACCAGCAGCGTCACGCCCATCATCGCGATCTGCGTGGGGTTGCGGCGGAAGCCCGCGACGGCCTCGGCCAGCGTGACCGCCTCGCCCGCCGCGCGGCGGCGGCTCACCTCATAGAGGCCCGCGGCCAGGATCGGCGCCATGATGAAGAAGCCGGCCGTGGCGGGCAGGATGGCCCAGGCGGTGCCGATCTCGAACAGCAGCAGGGCCAGCACCCAGCCGGCCAGGGTCAGCACCGCCCCATAGGCGAGGCTGATGGGCTTGTTCGCCATCATGTCGCGCCAGCCCAGCGTCAGCCAGGTCCAGGGACGGTCGGTCGCGATACGTCGGATGCGGCCCGTGATGGGCATCACTTCGGCGGTGGTCTCGGTGCTCATGTCGGGTGGCCCTGCGCTGCTCGGCTTGCGCGCCGCTTATAGCATCGCCGCATCGCACCATGCGGTTGATCCAAATCAAGGACGTTGACGGAGTGGGATGCTTGTTTCCGGCCGCATGGAGAACAGCCCGGCCCGGTGGCCGCGCGCCTCCATCGCCCCGGCGGCCGAGACGCGCCGCCTGATGAGGAAGGACAGCAAGGATGGCCACGCTGAGCGCCACGCAACCAGGGGCCATGTCAGCCCCGAGACCCATGCCCGACTACGTGGACGGCCCCATCCGCGCTTTCGCCATCGCCACCATGTTCTGGGGCATCGTGGGCTTCCTGGTGGGCGTGGTCATCGCGTCCCAGCTGGCCTGGCCGCTGCTGAACCTCGACCTGGAATGGACGCATTTCGGCCGGCTGCGGCCGGTCCACACCAGCGCGGTGATCTTCGCCTTCGGCGGCAGCGCGTTGATCGGCACCAGCCTCTACATCGTGCAGCGCACCTGCCGCGCGCGGCTGTTCGGCGGCGAGGAGATGGGCTGGTTCATCTTCTGGGGCTACCAGTTCTTCATCGTCTCGGCCGCACTCAGCTACGTGCTGGGCTACAGCCAGGGCAAGGAATACGCCGAGCCCGAGTGGTTCATCGACATCTTCCTGACCGTGCTCTGGGTCACCTATCTGGTGGGCTTCGGCGGCACGCTGGTGAAGCGCGAGGAGCCGCATATCTACGTGGCCAACTGGTTCCTGCTCGCCTTCATCATCACGGTGGCGATGCTGCACATCGGCAACAACATCTCCCTGCCGATCCATTGGGGCAGCGGCTTCTCCTACTCGGCGCCGGCCGGCGTGCAGGGGGCGATGATCCAGTGGTGGTATGGCCACAACGCGGTGGGCTTCTTCCTGACCGCGGGCTTCCTCGGCATGATGTACTACTTCATCCCGAAGCAGGCGAACCGGCCGATCTACAGCTACCGGCTGTCCATCGTGCACTTCTGGTCCATCATCTTCCTCTACATCTGGGCCGGCCCGCACCACCTGCACTACACCGCCCTGCCCGACTGGGCGCAGACGCTGGGCATGGTGTTCTCGGTGATGCTGTGGATGCCCTCCTGGGGCGGCATGATCAACGGGATCATGACGCTGTCGGGCGCCTGGGACAAACTCCGCACCGATCCGGGGCTGCGCTTCTCCGTCACCGCCGTCGCCTTCTACGGCATGTCCACCTTCGAAGGCCCGGTCATGTCCATCCGCGCGGTGAACAGCCTGTCGCACTACACCGACTGGACCATCGGGCACGTGCATTCGGGCGCGCTCGGCTGGAACGGGCTGATCACCTTCGGCGCGCTCTACTGGCTGGTGCCGGCGCTGTGGTCGCGCGCGAAGATGTACAGCACCCGGCTGATCGAGTGGCACTTCTGGTTGGCCACGCTCGGCATCGTTCTCTACATCACCGCGATGTGGGTCTCGGGCATCATGCAGGGCCTCATGTGGCGCGCCTATGACGAGCTGGGCTTCCTTCAATACAGCTTCGTCGAGACGGTCGCCGCCATGCATCCCTACTACGTGATCCGCGTGCTGGGTGGCGTGCTCTACCTGACCGGCGCGCTGCTCATGGCCTGGAACGTCTACAAGACCATCACCGTGGCCGAGGCGCCCGAGGCGGAGCGCGACCTCGCGCCCGCGCCCGTCCGCATGGCCGCCGAGTAAGGAGAGCCCCCGCCATGCTCAAGAAATTCAGCCATGGCATGATCGAGCGGAACATCCTTCTGCTCGGCGTGCTCACCCTCATCACCGTCTCGATCGGCGGGCTCGCGCAGATCGTGCCGCTCTTCACGGTCGAGACCACGATCGAGCGCGTGCAGGGCATCCGCCCCTACACGCCGCTCGAACTGATGGGCCGCAACATCTATGTGCGCGAGGGCTGCTACGCCTGCCACAGCCAGATGATCCGCCCCTTCCGCGACGAGGCCGAGCGCTACGGCCACTACTCGCTGGCCGCCGAGAGCATGTATGACCGGCCCTTCCAGTGGGGCTCCAAGCGCACGGGGCCGGACCTCGCGCGCGTGGGCGGCCGCTATTCGGATGACTGGCAGGCGGCGCATCTGCGTGACCCGCGCGCGCTGGTGCCCGAGAGCATCATGCCGCCCTACGCCTTCCTCGACCGGCCGCTCGACACGCGCAACATCCAGCAGCACCTGCGCGCCCAGGCGGCGCTCGGCGTGCCCTACACCGCGGAGATGATCGCGAACGCGCGGGCCGACCTGGAAGCCCAGGCGCGCCCGGATCGCGACGCCACGGGCTTCCAGTCCCGCTACGCCCGCGCCCGCCAGGCGGCCTTCGACGGCAACCCCGCCGTGGTGACCGAGATGGATGCGCTGGTCGCCTACATGCAGATGCTCGGCACGCTCGTGGATTTCCGCGACGTGACGCCCGAGCAGCTGCGCCAGCAGTAGGAGGAGCGGCACCCATGCTCGTCGAGCTGCAATGGCTTTTCTCCACCCTCTGGGTCGTGTGGTTCTTCGTCCTCTTCGGCGGAATCCTGATCTGGACCCTCAAACCCTCGCGCCGCCAGGACTGGAAGCGGCATGGCGAGATGATCTTCCGCGACGGCGGGAAAGGCTGAACCGATGCCGACCAAGATCGAGAAGGACAGCATCACCGGCCAGGAGACCACCGGCCATGAGTGGGACGGGCTGAAGGAGCTGAACACGCCGCTGCCGAAGTGGTGGCTCTACACCTTCTACGCCACCATCCTCTTCGCAGCGGTCTGGGTGGTGCTCTATCCGGCCATCCCCGTGCAGGGCTGGACGGGGCTGACGGGCTGGACCGCGCGCGGCGCCCTGCCCGCGCAGATGGACGCCGAGCGCGCCCGCCAGGCCCCCATGCTGGCCCGCCTGCGTGAGGTGAGCGCCGAGCAGATCGCGGCCGACCCCGAGCTGCGCGGCTTCGCGCTGGCCGGTGGCCGCGTGGGCTTCGCCAACAACTGCGCCGGCTGCCATGGCGCGGGCGGCCAGGGTGCGAGCGGCGGCTTCCCCAGCCTCGCCGATGATGACTGGCTGTGGGGCGGCAGTTTCGAGGCCATCCACACCACCATCAGCCACGGCGTGCGCGCGGGCGAGAGCGACGAGGAACGCGGCATCGCCATGCCCGCCTTCCTCGCCACCGGCATGCTGACCCAGGCGCAGATCAACGACACGGCGGATTTCGTGCTGAGCCTTTCGGGCCGCAGCGCGGACCCCGCCGCCGTCACCCGCGGGCGCGAGCTCTATGCCGAGAACTGCGCGAGCTGCCACGGCGATGGCGGCGAGGGCAACCGCGACATGGGCGCGCCGCGTCTCAACGACCAGATCTGGCTCTATGGCGGCGACCGCGCCAGCGTGGTGCGCTCCATCGCCTACAGCCGCGCGGGCGTCATGCCGGCCTGGCGCGGGCGGCTCGACCCCGCGATGATCAACATGATCACCGTCTACGTCCACGCCCTCGGCGGGGGTGAGTGAGCACGCCATGAACCAGATCGCGCCGGAGCGGCCGAAGGTGGACAAGAAGCCCGAGCCCTCGCTCTACGCCAGCCACCAGAAGGTCCAGCCGCGCGCGGTCAAGGGGCGTGTGCGCAACATCAAATGGGCCGTGCTGGTCGTGCTGCTGGCCCTCTACTACGTCGTGCCCTGGTTCCGCTGGGACCGCGGGCCCGGCGTGCCGGACCAGGCGGTGCTGGTGGACATCTCCCATGCCCGCCTGTTCTTCCTCTGGATCGAGCTCTGGCCGCAGGAGGTCTATTTCCTGACTGGCGCCCTGGTGCTGGGCGCCATCGGCCTCTTCGCCGTCACCTCGCTCTATGGCCGCCTCTGGTGCGGCTTCACCTGCCCGCAGACGGTCTGGACCGACCTGTTCATGTGGGTGGAGCGCCGCATCGAGGGCGACCGCAACGCGCGCATCAAGCTGGACCAGGGCGCCAAGGATGGCCGCTGGTGGAAGCTGAAGCTCTCCAAGCACGCCGCCTGGCTGTTCATCGCGATGGCGACCGGCGGCGCCTGGATCATGTATTTCAACGACGCGCCAACCGTGACCTGGGCGATGCTGACGGGCCAGGCCTCGCTCACCGTCTATGGCTTCTTCGCCCTCTTCACCGCGACCACCTACGTGCTGGCGGGTGCGGCGCGTGAGCAGGTCTGCACCTATATGTGCCCCTGGCCGCGCTTCCAGGGCGCGATGCTGGACGACAACTCCCTGGTCGTGACCTATCGCGACTGGCGCGGCGAACCGCGCGGCAAGCCCGACGCGGCGCATGGCGACTGCGTGGATTGCAAGGCCTGCGTGCATGTCTGCCCCACGGGCATTGATATCCGCGACGGGCAGCAGCTCGAATGCATCGGCTGCGGCCTCTGCGTGGATGCCTGCGACGACGTGATGGCGAAGCTGGGCCGCGACAAGGGCCTCATCGCCTTCGAGACGCTGAAGAACCTGGCCGCCAGCCAGGCCGCCGTGGCCGGCATGGCCCCCGGCCCCGCGCGCAACGCCGCCGGCATGGCCGCCCGCGTGCCGCAGAAGAAGATCCGCCCCCGCACGCTGATCTATGCGGGCGTGATCATGGGCGTGGTGGCCCTCATGCTGGGCGCCTGGATGCTGCGCGCCACGCTCACCCTCTCGGTCGAGCGCGACCGCGCGCCGCTTTTCGTGCAGCTCTCCGATGGCGGCATCCGCAACGGCTACACGCTGAAGCTCGCCAACAAGACGCGCGGCGAGGATCTGCACCTGGCGCTGGTGCTGGATGGGCCGCAGGGCCTGAGCCTCACCGTGCAGGACGCGATGGAGGACGCCGCCGGCCGCCCCATCCTCACCACGCGCGATGACGGCATCACGCAATGGCGCGCGCTGGTCACCGCCCCGCCCGGCCTCAGGCTGCGCGACAGCACGCCCATCACCTTCCGCCTGGTGGACGGCTCCGGCCGCACGCTGGTGACGCAACACAGCGCCTTCATGGGACCCCGCCGATGAGCATGACGATGGAACGCCCCTCGGGGGAACGCAAAAGCCGCTGGATCCCCTGGGTCTTCGTGGGGGCATGCTGGTGGTGGTCGTGGTGAACGGCTTCATGGCCTACACCGCCATCAGCAGCTTCACCGGCCTCACCACCGGCCAGGCCTATGACCGCGGCCGCGCCTACAACCATGTGCTGGCCGAGGCCGCGCGGCAGGATGCCCTGGGCTGGACGGCGCGCGTGCGCCTGGCGGGCGGGCGCATCACGCTCGCCGTCACCGACCGCGAGGGCCGCCCGGTGCCGGGCGTGGTGGAGGCCTACCTCCAGCGCCCCATCGAGGGCACGCGCGTCGAACTCGGCACCACCACCCCGCGCGAGGGCTTCGCCGCCCCCGACATCGCCTCCGGCCAGTGGGAATTCCGCGGGCACATCCTGGACGGCCATGGCCAGCGCCTCGACATCCGCCACCGCCTGATCTTCCCATGAGCGTCCTCGGCCGCCCCGCGCCACAGGCCGCGCCGCAATCCTACGCCGCCTGCGCGCATTGCGGGGCGCCGAGCTCGACGCGCTTCTGCTGCACGGGCTGCGAGGGCGCGCACCATCTGGTGCAGGGCCTCGGCCTCGACGCCTTCTACCGCAAGCGCGAGGCGGCGGACGGCAACCTCAAGCCCGTGGACCCGCCCAACCTCGATTTCGCCGCGCACGCCGTGGCGCAGAAGGACGGCACGCACCGGCTGGAACTGGTGGTCTCGGGCCTCACCTGCGGCGCCTGCATCTGGCTGGTGGAACAGGCGCTGGCGGCCGAGCCCGATGTGCGGCGCGCCCGCGCCAACCTCTCCACGCGGCGCCTCGTCATCGGCTGGGAAGGCCCGGCCGAACGCGCCAATGATTTTTCCGCACTCATCGCGCGGCTCGGTTTTCGGGTGGCGCCCTTCTCGCCCGCCTGCCTGCGCGCCACCGAGGACGCCGAGGGCCGTGAACTCGCGCGCGCACTCGGCATCGCGGCCTTTGGCGCGATGAACGTCATGCTCGTTTCCGTGCCCGTCTGGGTGGGGGTGGAGCTGGGCGAGCAGTCGCGCCACCTCATGCACTGGCTGGCCGCGCTGATCGGCATGCCGACGGTGCTGATCGCGGGCATGCCGCTCTATCGCGGCGCCTGGCGCGGGTTGCAGGCCGGCCGGCTGAACATGGACAGCGCCGTCTCGCTCGGCGTCATCGCCACCACGCTGATGTCGCTCTCCGAGACCTTCCGCAACGGCGAATACACCTGGTTCGACGGCGCCACGGCGCTGCTGGCGCTGATGCTGGCCGGCCGCCTGCTGGACCGCGCGGCGCGGCGCCGCGCGCGGCAATCGGTGGCCGAACTGCTGGCCTTGCAGGAAGGCCAGGTGCAGGTGCTCGGCGCCCCCGCGCCCATCCCGGTCGAGCGCGTGGCCGTCGGCGCGCGCATCCTGGTCGCCAGCGGCGAACGCCTGCGGCTCGACGCGCGGCTGGACGATGCCGAGGCACTGCTCGACACCGCCAGCACCACCGGCGAAAGCCTGCCCCGCCGCTTCGCGCGCGGTGAGCAACTGGCGGCCGGCGGCGTGAACATGGGCGCGCCCTTCACCGCCACCGTGACGGCGACGGCCACCGACGGCTCGCTGGCCGCCATGGGCCGCTTCCTCGAACGCGCGGAACAGGCGCGCGGCCGCTTCCCCGCGCTCGCCGACCGCGCCGCGCGCATCTACATCCCCATCGCCCACGTCGTCGCGCTGCTGACCTTCCTGGGCTGGTGGCTGTGGGTGGGCGCGCCCTGGCAGGCAGCGCTGGTGCCGGCCGTGGCGGCGCTCATCATCACCTGTCCGTGTGGATTGGCCATCGCCGTGCCGGCCGTGCAGGTCGTCACCTCCGGCGCGCTGTTCCGGCGCGGCGTGCTGGTGGCGTCGAGCACCGGCATCGAGCGGCTGGCGAGCGCCGACCACGTCGTCCTCGACAAGACCGGCACCCTGACCGAAGGCCGCCCCCGCCTGCTGCCCGGCGCCTGGAATGACGAGGATCTGCGCGAGGCCGCCTCCCTCGCCCGCCGCAGCCGCCACCCGCTGGCCCAAGCACTGGTGCGCGCCTGCCCGGACGCGCCGGTGGCCGAGGGCGTGGAGGAATTCCCCGGGCAGGGCCTGCGCCAGGGCAAGACGCGCCTCGGCTCCGCCCGCTTCTGCGGGCTGGGCGAGGACCGCACGGGCATGGGGTTGCACCTCGCCCGCCCCGGCCAGGCGCCCGTCGCCTTCCGCTTCGCCGACGCGCTGCGCCCGGACGCCGCCGCCGCCATCGCGGCCTTCCAGCGCGCGGGGCTTTCGGTGGAACTGCTGTCGGGCGATGCGCCCGAGGTCGTGGCGCGCGTGGCGGCCGAGGCCGGCATCGAGGCCCATCGCGGCGGCGCCAGCCCCGAGGCCAAGGCCGCGCGCATCGCGGAACTCGCCGGCCAGGGCAAGCGCGTGCTGATGGTGGGCGATGGCGTGAATGACGCCGCCGCACTCGCCTCCGCCCATGTCTCCGCCGCCCCGGCCGAGGGCATGGACGTGGCCCAGGCCGCCTCCGACTTCGTGCTGCAAGGCGGCGGGCTGCTGCCGCTGGCCGAGGCCATTTCGCGCGCGCGCCTGGCGCAGCGCGTCGCCGCGCAGAACATCGGCTTCGCCTTCCTCTACAACATCGTGGCGGTGCCGGTGGCCATACTGGGCTTCGCCACGCCCCTGATCGCGGCGCTGGTGATGGCGAGTTCCTCGCTCGCCGTCATCGCCAATGCGCTGCGCCTGCAGAAGGAGATGCGCTGATGGACATCCTGGTGTGGCTGATCCCGCTGGCGCTGTTCCTGGGTGGCCTGGGGCTGCTGGGTTTCCTCTGGGCCATGCGCTCGGGGCAATACGAGGATCTGGACGGCGCCGCCGCCCGCATCCTCTTCGACGACGATGATGTCAGGAAGGACAAACGCTGATGCCTGTTTCCTCTTTCGTGTTCCTCGTGCTGGCCGCGCTGATGGTGCTGGCCGGCATGTTCGTGGTGACCGTGGCCGAGGGCTTCTTCTACGCCTGGGGCCTGATGCTGATCGCCTTTGGCCTGTTCTATGGCTACGGCATCGTGAAAAGGTATTTTGATGCGCAGGACCGCGCGCGGTCCTGATTTGTGCCCTCAAGCGCCTCGTGCCGGAGGCACGCCTTCGGCGTGACGCGCGCGCTCCGCGCGCTTGGCTTGCGCGCCGTGCGCTGGCGTGCCCGGCGCGAAGGTTGGTTTGGGCGCGCCGGCCGCGTCGCGGCCGGATTCGTCAAGGGCGGCGCGGTTTTGCAGAAGTCTCACATGCTGACCACGGCGCGCGGCCGCCCCACCAACCCCGCGCGCATGTTCACGCAGGCACCGGCGTGAACACCTGCTTCAGGCACCGAATGCCAAAGGCCGTGCGCGTGTGGCGCACGCCGGGCAGGCGGTAGATCTTCTCGCGCAGCAGGCGTTCATAGCCCGCCGTGCCGCCCACCGCGGCCTTCAGGATGTAGTCATATTCCCCCGTCACCAGCCAGGCCTCGATCACCTCGGGCATGGCGGCGATGGCCTGCTCGAAGTCGCGCAGCTGCGCCTCGTCATGCTTCTCGGTCATCACCTCGATGATGACGGTGTCGGGCAGGCCCAGCGCCGCCTGGTCCAGCTCTGCGCGATAGCCGCGGATCACCCCCGCCTGCTCCAGCTTCCGCACCCGCGCCCAGCAGGGTGAGGGCGAAAGCCCCACCCGTTCGGACAATTCCGCATTGCTCAGCCGCGCCTCGCCATGCAGCGCGCGAAGAATACGGCGGTCAATCGCGTCCATGGCAGCAGATCCTTCCAGGATTTCGGCAGTGCACAACAGGATACGGCAGGAAATCTTGCGCGAACCCGCGCAAGCTTCCAAGCTTCAAGGCCCGGGAGGCTTCCATGAACAGCATCATCCGCCCCGACATCACGCTCGAGGAACGCTGGGACGCCGCCGGCCGCGAAACCCTGCTGACCGGCACCCAGGCCCTGGTGCGCCTGCCCCTGATAGTGCGGCAGCTCGACGCCGCCGCGGGGCTGGACACCGCGGGCTTCATCAGCGGCTATCGCGGCTCGCCCCTCGGCGGCTTTGACCGGGAATTGGCGAAGCAGCACAAGCGCCTCCAGGCGCAGCAGATCCATTTCGAGCCGGGCCTCAACGAGGACCTGGCCGCCACCGCCTGCTGGGGCACGCAGCAGGTGGGGCTCTACCCCAACGCCAAGCACCAGGGCGTCTTCGCCATCTGGTATGGCAAGGGGCCGGGGCTGGACCGTTCGGGCGATGTGCTGCGCCACGCCAACGGCGCCGGCACCGCGCCGCTCGGCGGGGTGCTGGCCCTGGCGGGGGATGACCCGGCCTCCAAATCCTCCACCGTCACCTCGGGCTGCGAATACGCCTTCGCCGACCTCGAAATCCCGCTGCTCGACCCCGCCGATGTGGGGGAGGTGCTGGAGTATGGCGTGAAGGGCATCGCCCTCTCGCGCTTCTCCGGCCTCTGGGTCGGCCTCAAATGCGTGGCCGAGACCATGGACGCCACCATGAGCCTGACGGTGGACCCCGCCAGCTTCGCCACCGTGACGCCGGACATCCCCCTGCCCGAGGGCGGGCTGCACATCCGCCTGAAGGACGCGGCGCTGCCCATCGAGGAGCGTGTGCGCCATCACAAGCTGCCCGCCGCGCTGGAATTCGCCCGCGCCAACAACCTCAACCCCGTGATCTGGAACGCGCCCCATCCGCGCTTCGGCATCGCGGTGCGCGGCAAGGCCTGGTCCACGCTGAAGCAGGCCCTCGCCGATGCCGGCATCACGCCGGAGCTGGCGCGGATGATGGGCCTCGTCATCTGGAAGCCCGGCCTCGTCTGGCCGCTGGACGCGCTGGCGGCGCGCGACTTCGCGCGCGGCCTCGACACCATCCTGGTGGTGGAGGACCGCCGCGCCTTCCTCGAAACCCAGCTGCGCGAGGCGCTCTACGACCTTCCCACCCGCCCCAACATTCGCGGGAAGGACGTGCTGAGCGACCTCGCGGAACTCGACGCCGCGCAGATCCTCCGCGCGCTGGCCGCCACCCTGCCCGAGGGGCTGCGCACCGAACAGCTCACGGCGCGCGTGGCGGAGCTGGACGCGCTGGCGGCCCAGGCGGCGGAACCCCTCTCCCTCCGCCAGCCCTATTTCTGCCCAGGCTGCCCGCACAACAGCTCGACCAAGGTGCCCGAGGGCAGCCATGCGCTCGCCGGCATCGGCTGCCACTACCTCGCCAAGGACATGAACCGCGAAAGCGACCTCTTCACCCATATGGGCGGCGAGGGCGCGCCCTGGATCGGCCAGCACCTCTTCACCGAGACCCCGCACGTCTTCGCCAATATGGGCGACGGCACCTACGCCCATTCGGGCAGCATGGCCGTGCGCGCCGCCATCGCGGCCAAGGCGACCATGACCTACAAGATCCTGGTGAACTCCGCCGTCGCCATGACGGGCGGCCAGGCGCCGGAGGGCGAGGTGACCGTGCCCCGCATCGCCGCCCAGATGGTGGCGGAAGGGGCGGCGGCCGTCGTCATCGTGGGCGACGACCCCGACCGCCACCGCGGCGACCCGCTCATTCCCCGCTCCGTCACCTTCCACCCGCGCGCCGAACTCGACGCCGTGCAGCGGCGCCTGCGCGAGACGCCGGGCGTCACGGTCCTCATCTACGACCAGCAATGCGCCACCGAACGGCGGCGGCTGCGCAAGCGCGACCTCTCGCCGCGCGCCACCAAGCGCGCCGTCATCAATCCGCGCGTCTGCGAGGATTGCGGCGATTGCTCGCGCGTCTCCAACTGCATCGCGATCGAGCCCATCGAGACGGAATGGGGCCGCAAGCGCCGCATTGACCAGTCCGGCTGTAACCAGGATTTTTCCTGCGTGGAGGGCTTCTGCCCCTCCTTCCTGACGCTGGAGGGCGCGGAGCCCACGCGCCCGCCCGCCCCCACCCTGGAGGGCGAACCGCCCGAGCCCACCCTCCCCGAACCCCGCCGCGGCGAGGCCTGGAACCTGCTGCTGGCGGGCGTGGGTGGGCAGGGCGTCACGGCGCTTTCCGCCATCCTCGCCATGGCGGCGCATATGGAAGGCCGCCCGGTGCGGACGCTGGACATGCTGGGCCTCGCGCAGAAGGGGGGCGGCGTCTATGCCCAACTTCGCATCGGCCAGCCCGGCGGCAGCGTGGCCAATCCGCGCATCGGCCAGGGCCAGGCCGATGCCGTCATCGCGGCCGACCTGGTGGGCGCGCATGGCAAGGTGGCGCGCCCGCTGCTGGGCCCGGGCCGCACCCGCGTGGTGGTCAGCGCCAATGTCTCGCCCACCGGCCGCTTCGTGCTGGACCCCGAGACGCGCGAGGACGCGCCCGCCATGCTGGAAAGCGTCCGCGCGGTGGCGCGCGAGGTGGTGGCGCTGGACGGCGCCCGCCTCGTGGAGCGCGACTTCGGTGACCTCATCTTCCTCAACATCTGGCTGCTGGGTGCGGCCTGGCAGCGCGGCCTGGTGCCCATGGGGCGCGAGGCGCTGCGCCAGGCCATCACCCTGAACGGTGCCGCGGTGGAGCGGAACCTCACTGCCTTCGAGGCCGGCCGCCGCGCGGCCGAGGCCGCGCCCCGTACGCCCGAAAGCCTGGAGAGCCTGATCGCGCGCCGCGTGGCGGACCTGACGGACTACCAATCCGCCCGCTACGCCCGCGCCTATGCCGAGTTCGTGGCGCGCGTGCGCGAAACCGAGAGCGGCGTGATCCCGGGCGAGGAACGCCTCTCCCGCGCCGTCGCCACGCAGCTCTACCGCCTCATGGCCTACAAGGATGAATACGAGGTGGCGCGGCTGCACACGGACCCCGCCTGGCAGGCGGAACTCGGCCGCCGCTTCACGGGCACCACGCGCATCAACATGCACCTGGCGCCGCCCCTGCTCTCCAAGGGCGAGCGCCCCGCCAAGCGCGCATTCGGCCCCTGGATGCTGCGCGCCATGGGGCTGCTGCGCCACGGCAAGGCGCTGCGCGGCACCCCGCTGGACCCCTTCGGCCGCACCACCGAACGCCGGATGGAACGCGCGCTCATCGCGGAGTATCGTGCGGGCATCGAGCGCGCCTTGGCGCAACTGACGCCCGCGAGCCACGCCCGTGCCTGCGACTGGGCCGAGGCCGCCGCGGGCATCAAGGGCTTCGGCCCCATCAAGGCCGCGAATGTGGAGAAGGTCCGCGCCCGCTGGGCCGAACTGGAGGCCTGATGTTCAACCTGCCCGAGGCCACGCGCGAACTCCGCGCCACCGCGCTGGACTTCGCCCGCGACCGCATCGCCCCCCATGCGCAAGCCTGGGACGAGGCGCGGCATTTCCCGGTGGAGGTGCTGCGGGAGGCGGCGGGCCTCGGCATGGCCGGCCTCTATGTGCGCGAGGAGAGCGGTGGCGCCGGCCTCACCCGCCTCGATGCCGCCGTGGTCTTCGAGGCGCTGGCCACCAGCTGCCCCACCACCAGCGCCTTCCTCTCCATCCACAACATGGTCGCCTGGATGGTGGACCGCTGGGGCAGTGACGCCCAGCGCGCCGAATGGCTGCCCGCGCTGCTGACCATGGAGAAGGTCGCCAGCTACTGCCTGACCGAGCCCGGCTCCGGCAGCGACGCCGCCGCCCTTTCCACCCGCGCCGCGCGCGACAATGAAGGCTATGTGCTGAACGGCACCAAGCAGTTCATCAGCGGGGCGGGTGCCGCGGACCTCTACCTGACCATGGTCCGCACCGGCGGTGCTGGCGCGGATGGCGTGTCCGCGCTGCTGATCCCGGCCGGCACGCCCGGCCTCTCCTTCGGGGCCAACGAGAAGAAGATGGGCTGGAACGCTCAGCCCACCCGCCAGGTCATCCTGGAAGATGCCCGCGTGCCCGCCGCCGCCCTGCTGGGCGAGGAAGGCCAGGGCTTCCGCTACGCCATGGCGGGCCTCGATGGCGGACGGCTCAACATCGCCGCCTGTTCGCTGGGGGGTGCCCAGGCCGCGCTCGACATCGCGCTCGCCTATGTGAAGGAACGCCGCGCCTTCGGCCGCCCCGTGGCGGATTTCCAGGCCACCCAGTTCAAGCTGGCCGACATGGCGACCGAGCTGGAGGCGGCCCGCACCCTGCTCTGGCGCGCCTGCGCCAAGCTGGACGAAAAGGCGCCCGATGCCGGCGCCTTCTGCGCCATGGCCAAGCGCTTCGTCACCGACACCGGCCACCGCGTGGCCGATGACGCGCTGCAATTGCTGGGCGGCTATGGCTATCTCGCCGATTACGGCATCGAGAAGATCGTCCGTGACCTGCGGGTGCATCGCATCCTGGAGGGCACCAACGAGATCATGCGCGTCATCATCGCCCGCCACCTGTTGCGGGGCTGATCCGCGCGGATTTCGCTTGCCGCCGGTTGCCCCGCGGCGCTACCTCGCCACCATGCGTAGCTTCGTGGTGGCGCTGGCCGCCCTCGCCCTTCCTGCCCTGCCCGCCGCCGCGCAGCCCGCGCTGGTGATCCCGCCTGGCGAACAGGTGGTGGTGCCGCCGCGCGGCGCCCCCGTCGTCTCGCGGCCCCGCCCCGTGCTGCCGCCGGCCGGCGCGCCGCAAGCGACAGTCACGGCACCGATGCAGGCCGCCCCCCCGGCGCTGGGCACCGTCACGGGCGGCACGGGGCTGACGGCGCCGGCGCTGATCGTGCCCCTGGCCGCGCTGGGCGCGATCGCGGCGGGCAGCCTGCCCGGCGGCGGCGGCGGCACCACGGCGCCGGCGCGCACACGCTGAATCAGGCCAGTAGCGAAACGATCTCCGGCAGCAGCGCGGCATCGCCCACGGCGATGACATCGCCCGCGCTGTCCAGCGTCAGCGCGTGCCCCCGCCAATCCGTCATGCGGCCGCCCACGCCTTCCACCACCGGCACCAGCGCCGCCCAGTCCCAGGGCTTGAGCGTGGCCTCGACCACCGCATCCACCAGCCCCAGCGCCACCAGCCCATAGGCGTAGCAATCCCCGCCCCAGGTCACGCGGCGGGCCGCCTGGCGCACCCGCTCGAAGCCCGGGCGCTGCGCGGCATCGAAGATGTCGGGGGAGGTGACGGAGAGTTCCGCCTCGGCCAGCCGCGCGCAGGGGCGCACCCGCGCCGCGCCGCCCAGGGGCGAGGTGAAGCGCGTGCCCTCGCCCGCCACACCCACCCAGCGCTCGCCCGTCACGGGCTGGTCAATCAGCCCCAGCACGGGCACGCCCCGGTGCAGCAGGCCGATCAGCGTGCCGAAGAGGGGGCGTCCGGTCAGGAAGGCGCGGGTGCCGTCAATCGGGTCCAGCACCCAGAGGTATTCGGCATCGCCGCGTTCGGTGCCGTATTCCTCGCCCATGATGCCATGGCTGGGGAAGCGCTCGGCCAGGAAGGCGCGCAGGGCGCGTTCGGCGGCGCGGTCGGCCTCGGTGACAGGCGAGGCATCGCCCTTCGCCTCCACCAGCAGGGCGGAGCGGAACAGCGGGCGAATCGCCTCCCCCGCCAGATCCGCCGCCGCCTCCGCCGCGGCGACGAGCGCCGGGTCGAGCCTCAGGGCAGCGGCACCGGGCTGTTGGACAGGCTGCGCAGGTAGGCGATGATGTCCGCCCGCTGCTGCGTGTTGGCAATGCCGGCGAAGGCCATGCGCGTGCCGGGCATGGCGCGGGCCGGGGCGGCGATGAACTGGTTCAGCGCCTCGAAATCCCAGGGCTTGTCGGCCAGGGCCCGGTTGGCGGCGGAGTAGTTGAAGCCCTCCACCCGTGCATGGTTGGCGCCCACGATGCCCCAGAGGTTCGGGCCCACGCCGTTGCGCCCACCCTCATTGAAGCTGTGGCAGGCGGCGCAGGCGCGGCGGGCGGCGGCGGCGCCATTGTCCACATTGGCCTCGGCCAGCAGGGGCCCGATGGGCTCGACCGTCGGGGCGGCGGCGGTGGGCGCCGGGGCGGCCGCGGCCTGCACCGCCGCCGGGTCGCGACCCAGGCTGATGGCGGGCTCGGCCAGGCGCTTGGGGTGGATCAGCACCTCAGCCACGATGCCGGCGCCCATGAAGGCCACACCCGCGGTCAGCACGGCCGCGGCGATCTTGTTGAACTCAAGGCTCATGCCGAGCTCACCCTTCCTCGTTCCCGGCGGCCGTTGCGCGGATTTGCGCGAAGGCCAGCCCTGACTTATGCGTTCGGGACCACATAGCTGCCACCCGCCGCCGCATCAACCGCCCAAGGCACGGGTTTCGTCTCCGGAACGCCCGCAACCCCTTCTTGAACACGAGACCATGAGCCAGACCATCGCCTTCCAGGGTGTCCCCGGCGCCTATTCCGATCTCGCCTGCCGCCAGGCCTATCCGGGCTGGGCCACCCTGCCCTGCCCCAGCTTCGAGGCCGCGATGGAAGCGGTGCGCGAGGGCCACGCCCAATTGGCCATGCTGCCCTGCGAGAATTCCCTGGCCGGCCGCGTGCCCGACATCCACCGCCTGCTGCCCGAATCCGGCCTCTCGGTGGTGGGCGAGCATTTCGAGCGCGTGGAGCACTGCCTGCTGGCCCGCCCCGGCGCGACGCTCGCCACCATCCGCCGCGCCCACAGCCACCCGATGGCCCTGGGGCAGGTGCTGAAGGTGATGAAGGAGCTGAACCTCACCCCCGTCATCCAGGCCGACACGGCGGGCGCCGCCGAACTCATCGCGCGCGAGGGCACGGTGGAGGACGCGGCGGTGGCGAGCGAACTGGCCGCCGAGGTCTATGGCCTCGACATCCTGCGCCGCAACGTTGAGGACGCCTCCCACAACACCACCCGCTTCTACGTGATGGCGCGCGAGCGGAAGATGCCCGCGCTGGGCACGCCGCACACGCTGACCACCTTCGTCTTCCGGGTGCGGAACATGCCGGCCGCGCTCTACAAGGCGCTGGGCGGCTTCGCCACCAACGGCGTGAACATGACGAAGCTCGAAAGCTACATGCTGGACGGCGCCTTCACCGCGACCCAGTTCCTCTGCGACGTGGACGGCCACCCGGACGACCCCGCCCTCTTCCGCGCCTTCGAGGAGCTGCGCTTCTTCTCGCGCGAGGTGAAGGTGCTGGGCTGCTACACGGCGCACCCCTTCCGGGTGGCGCATGAGGGGCGGTAGAGCCGGCCTTATCTGAGCCTGAGGCACCGCCCCAACGCCTGCCGCAGCGCGGCCTCCGCGCCGCCCATGCCCAGCGCGCCCTGGGGCATGCCATCCACGGCCAGCTCCACCGGCGTCGCGGCATGGGCCAGCAGGCGTGCCACCTCGGGCGCGCCATGCACATCGGCGCGCCACAAGGCCTCCAGGGGCGAGTGGCGCAGGAAGCTCACCTGCAGGCGCTGCCCACCCGTCTCCAGCGTGATGTCCACGCGCGGCGGCATGGGGCCCATGAAGGCGGCCTCCGCCACCGGGTTCAGCGGCCCGTCGCAATAGAGGTTCAGCCCCCGCACCATCCCCAGCGGCGGGCTGGCCGCCGTGGCGCGCGGCGCCGTCTCCAGCCGCCAGGCGGGGCCGGTGGCCACCGGCGTGGCGGCGACGGCCGGCGCGGGCGGCATGGGGACGGCGACGAAGAGGTTGCCATCCCAGGCCAGCGCCTCATGCCCCAGGACCAGCACGTCGCGGTCGGCGCCGGGGCGGATGTCCACGCCTTCCGCCAGGCGCTCCAGCACCCGCCGCGTGCCGCCCGGGAAGCTCACAATCACATGCACCGGGCATTCGCGGCCCCGGCAGAAGGCCCCCGTCGCCCCCGGGCAGGTCATGGCCGAGACATCCACCACGAAATCCGGCCGCCCATCGGGCGTCAGATTGGCCACGCGGACGAAATTCGGCCCGAAGCTCGGCACCTGGCCCGAACGGGCGCGGCAACCGGCGGTCAGTTCGCCGCGGATCTGGGCGATTTCAGGCGGCTCGGCCGGGGTGGGCTGGGCGAAAGCCGGAGGCGCCAGCAGCAGAGCGGCCAGGAAAAGCGCACGAACGCCCATGGCCGGCGCCGCCCGGTCAGGGTCGCAGCCGCTCGACCCCACCCGGCGCGGGCAGGTTCCGGCGGCGCAGGCAATCGCGATAGGCCTGGGACAGAGCCTCCTGCCGGGCGGCCTCGGCGCGGGGGCTCGGGCCATAGGCGGCAGGGCCGGCCTGGGCACCCCAGTTGCGCACCGCCGGCGTGGCCTCGGCCTCGGCACGGCACTCGGCATTGGTCATGGGGGCGCCGCCGCGCAAGGGCTCATTCGGCTGGGCGCAGGCCGCGAGCACGAACAGCATCAGGAAGGGCGCATGCCTCATGCCGACATCCAGTCCTCGATCAGGCGGCGCGCGATCGAATCGGCGCGCGGCAGGGAAAAACCATGGGAAGCGGGGTCGCGAATCTGCTCGCGGGTGAACCAGCGGGCGTCCTGCAATTCCTCGTCGTCCAGCGTGATGGCATCGCTCAGCCCTTCGGCGTGGAAGCCGATCATGATGGAGGAGGGGAAGGGCCAGGGCTGCGAGGAATGGTAGGTCACGTCGCCCACCTCCACGCCCGTTTCCTCCATCACCTCGCGGCGCACCGCCTCTTCGAAGCTTTCGCCGGGTTCCACGAAGCCCGCCAGGGTCGAATACATCACGCTGTTGGGGAAGCGGCGCGAATGGCCCAGCAGGCAGGCATCGCCGCGCACCACCAGCATGATCACGGCCGGGTCGGTCCGGGGGAAATGCTGGGCGCCGCAGGCGGTGCAGACCATGGCGTGGCCGGCGCTGCGCGCCTCGCACACCCCGCCGCAGACGCCGCAAAACCGGTGCTTCACGCGCCAATGCATCATGCCGCGCGCATGGGCCAGTACGCTGGCCTCGCCGGGCGGCAGCAGGCCGGCCACGGCGCGCAGATCGGTGAAGGCGCCCATCTCGGGCGGCAGCAGGGGCAGGGGGTCATCGGCGGTGGAGCAGTCCACGGCGAAGACGGGGCGCTTTTCCCACAGGCCCAGGAAGGCCCAGGGGCCGCCCGCCATCCGCACCGCCTCCGCACCCGGGCGGGAGAGCAGCACAGCCTCCGGCCGGCCCTCCTCCACGCCGCGCATCAGGTTGCGGGCGCGCCAGACCGGCACGAACAGGGTGGCGTCATCGGCCAGCGCGGCCTCGATGAAAGCCGGGTCGTCGCGCAGCTTGCCCGCACGGTCGAGCGGGCTGCCGGTGTAGGCGTTGGCGCGTTGGGCGGGAATGGCGAGCATGGAGCGACACTAGGCCGCCCCCGCACGCCCGCCAACTGTCCGGTCAGACCAGCATCCAGGCCACGGCGAAGCCGACCACCACCAGCACAAGGCTCGTGATCAGGATACGGCGGATGCGGCCATTGCCGACAATGCGGCCCTGACGCGCTTCCTGCCCGCTCAGATTCCGGTTGGGGTCGAGGTCGCTCATGTCGGGTCTCCTCCCTATGCGGCCGCGGCCTGAAGCCGGGCTCAGGCCATCAGCCGGGCGAGCACGAAGCCGAGCACGACCAGGATCAGGCTGGCCAACAACACCCAGCGCATCACACCCAGCGTCTTGCCCTGGCGGGCTTCCTGGGCATCAAGGTTCTTGTCAGGGTCCATCTTTTCCATGTCAGGCCAACGCGAACCACGCCCCCTGGTTGCGCGCGCCCGCCGATGAGGGGTGCCGCGGAGAGGGCGCCGCCCTCCCCGCACCCCTCCCGCCGAGGGCCCAGGCCCTCGGAACCCGTTTGGCTTTTTTGAATGGGGATTTGGAGGGAGGGGCATGGCCTGCGCGTGACGACGCGCGCTCCCGCGACGCCCCTCCCTCCAAATCCCCACTGAAGCGAAAGGGGGTCAGGGGCCCATGGCCCCTGGCGGGGGCGCGGGGGCGGCAGCCCCCGCCACGCGCATCCTCACCGGGGGCGGGTGCCAAAGCGGGGGGCGCGTGCTATATGTGGTCGCGGAAGGTCGGTGCGGACGGGCTCCTCGCCAACCCGGTCAGGTCCGGAAGGAAGCAGCCGTAACGGGTTCTTGCCCGGGTCGTGTCCGGCCTTCCACCGTCTTTTCGCCACCAGGACCCATGCCCAGCGATCTCGAGCGCGACATGAGCCCGGCGGAGGCCGAAGCCGGCCTCCCCGAGCCCCCCCGCCCGAGGGCCCCGGCCTGTTCGGCATGGAAGAGGTGCCCGTCGCGGCGCCCCTGGCACCGGCGGCGGCCAAGCCCACGCCCTATCGCGTGCTGGCCCGGAAATACCGCCCCCAGGCGCTGGATGATCTGATCGGCCAGGAGGCCCTGGTCCGCACGCTCCGCAACGCCTTCGCGCGCGGCCGCGTGCACCATGCCTTCCTGATGACCGGCGTGCGCGGCGTGGGAAAGACCACCACGGCCCGCATCATCGCCCGCGCGCTGAACTGCGTGGGCGTGGATGGGAAGGGCGGCCCGACGGCGGACCCTTGCGGCGTCTGCCCCGAATGCGTGGCCATCCTGGCGGACCGCCACCCCGACGTGATCGAGATGGACGCGGCCTCCAACCGCGGCATTGATGACGTGCGCGAGCTGCGCGAGGCGCTGCGCTTCCGCCCCGCCCAGGGCCGCCAGAAGGTCTTCATCCTGGACGAGGTCCACATGCTGACGGAGCAGGCCTTCAACGCCCTGCTCAAGTCGCTCGAGGAACCGCCACCCGCCATCACCTTCATCCTGGCCACGACGGAATTGCGGAAGGTGCCCATCACCATCCGCAGCCGCTGCCAGACCTTCGCGCTGAAGCGCGTGCCCGAGGACCGGCTGCGTGCCCATTTCGCCCGCATCGCGGGGCTGGAAGGCAGCGCGGCGGAGGAATCGGCCCTGGCCCTGCTGGCCCGCGCCGCCGATGGCTCCGTGCGTGATGGGCTGTCGCTGCTGGACCAGGCCATCGCGCTGGCCGGCGATGGCGGCCAGGTCACGGCCGAGAGCGTGCGCGACATGCTGGGCCTCGCCGATCGCGGCCTGGTGCTGGACATCCTGGAAGCCGTGCTGCGCGGCGACCTGCCGCCCGCCCTGGCCCGCATGGCCGAGGCGCATGAGCGCGGCGCGGACGCCGCCAACATCCTCTCCGACATGCTGGAGCAGGTGCATATCCTGACCCGCTTCGCCGCCATCCCCGCGCTGCGCGAGGACCAGGGCCTGCCGGAGAATGAGCGCGTGCGCGGCGCGGCCCTGGCGGCCACCCTCTCCGTCCCCGCTTTGGCCCGGGCCTGGCAGATGCTGCTGAAGGGGCTGGAGGAGGTGCAGCAGGCCCCCGACCGCCGCGCGGCGGCCGAGATGGTGCTGATCCGCCTCGCCCATGTGGCGGACATGCCGACGCCGGGTGATATCCTGAAGCGGCTCGAATCGGGCGGCGCCGTGCCGGTGTCCGGCGGCGCGCCCGTGCCGTCCAATGGCGGCGGCGGGCTGCGCGCGGTGGCGGGCGGCGGCGCCGTCATGGCGGCGGCCGCCCCTGCCCCGGCCCCGCTGCCCCAGCCCTCCGCCTGGCGCGAGGTGGTGGCGCTGGCCAGCGGCACCCACCCCCTGCTGCACGCCCATCTGCTGCATGACGTGCACCCCGTGCGGATCGCGCGCGGGCAGGTCGAGATCCGCGTGCGGCCCCAGGCCCCGCGCGACTTGGCCGCGCAACTCACGCGCCTGCTGGAGGAAAAGACGGGCGCGCGCTGGACCATCGCGCTCTCCAACGCGCCCGGCGAACCCACCCTGGCCGAGCAATCCCAGGCCGCCGAGCAGGACCGCCGCGCCGCCGCCGCCACGCATCCGCTGGTGGTCGCCATCCTGACGGCCTTTCCGGGGGCCACGCTGGACGCGGTGCGCGACACGAATCTGGACGCCTATGGCCTCGCCCCCGTGGCGTCGGTGGAGGAGGAGCTGCCCGAATTCGCGCCCCCCGACGCCGAACCCGCCTATGACGACGAATTCCCCGAGGAGGATTGAGTGAAGAATCTTGGCAACATGCTGAAGCAGGCCCAGCAGATGCAGACCCGCATGGCGGAGATGCAGGCGAAGCTGGAAGCCACCGAGGTCGAGGGCCAGGCCGGTGCGGGCATGGTGAAGGTGAAGCTGACCGGCAAGGGCGATCTGCGCCGCGTCACCATAGACCCCTCACTGATGACCGCCGAGGACCGCGAGGTGCTGGAAGACCTGCTGGTGGCCGCCCATGCCGATGCCAAGCAGAAGGTGGAGGCCACCATGGCCGAGGAAATGCAGAAGGCCACCGCCGGCATGGGCCTGCCGCCCGGGCTGAAGCTGCCCTTCTGACCGCTTGGACCCCGTCGAGCACCTGATCGCGCTGCTCTCGCGCCTGCCCGGCCTTGGCCGGCGCAGCGCGCGGCGGGCGGCGCTGCGCATGCTGGCGGACCCGCAGGCGCTGATGCTGCCGCTCTCCGACGCGCTCAGGGCGGCGGCCGAGGCGGTCACCCCCTGCGGCATCTGCGGCAACCTCGACGCCACGGACCCCTGCCGCATCTGCGCCAACCCCGAGCGTGACCAGGGCCTGGTCTGCGTGGTGGAGGGTGTGGCCGACCTCTGGGCGCTGGAACGCGCGCATGCCCATCCCGGCGTCTATCACGTGCTGGGCGGCACGCTCTCCGCGCTGTCGGGCACGGGGCCGGAGGAATTGCGCGTGGCGCCCCTGCTGCGCCGCGCGGAAGGCGGTGTGGTACGGGAAGTAATCCTGGCCCTGCCCGCCACGGTGGAGGGCGCCAGCACCGCGCATTACCTCCAGGACCGGCTGGCGGGCGCGCCCGTTACCGTCACGCGGCTGGCGCAGGGGGTGCCCATCGGCGGCAGCCTCGATGCGCTGGATGACGGCACGCTGGCCGCGGCGCTCCGGGCGCGGCGCTAGAGCGGGATGCGTTGAGGTGGAATCACCGAAAACGCTGAATCCCGCTCTCCACAAAGGTTGGAGCAGGCTGCGTGAACGCATGTGAACGCAGCATGCTCTAGGCTCCTTCGTCCGCGGCGGCGCCCGTTGACACCGTCACCCGAACAGGGCCCATCGCCTCGTAGAAGGCGATCTCGGCGGCGTTGCGCCGGCGCAGCTCCTCGGCCACCGCCGCGAAATCCGGCTGGTCGGCGCCGCTTTCCATGCCATTCGGCATCCGCTTCACATTGGTCGTGATCAGCTCGGAGCAGCGCTTCAGCCCCGTCACATTCTCCACCGCCTCGATGAAGCGCGGCAATTCGTCGAAGCGGCCGATGACGTAGTTGTTCTCGGTCAGCATCCGGCGAATGCCGCGCTCCTCCACCGTGCCGAAGAGCTGGCGCAGCTGGTAATTGTTCACCTGGTCGGCGAATTCCGGGAATTCGGCGAGGGCGCGGGAGAAGCTGACATCCCGGATGCGCTCATGCAGGGGGTGGTCGGCGCGGGACCGCACATGGTCGTAGAAGGACACCGCGCGCTCCACCGGCTCGCGCAGGACCGACAGCAGCACCTTGCGCCGCGGCGCGTGCCGCACCAGCGGGTGCGTCACCGGGAAATGCCCGCAGACCAGCAGCTTGCCTTGCAGCAATTGCGGCTCCTTGGCCAGGCGCTCGGCCAGTTGCGCCTCGCCCCCCGCCTCGGCCAGCAGCAGGTGATAGAAATGCACGAAGGGGTGGAACATGTCGCCGAGAAGCTTCCACATCGCCGTTCCCGCCGTCTTCGGGATATGGACGAAGTAGTAGATCGGCATCGCGTCCAGCGCCCGGCCGCGCGGCATGGCATGCACGCCCGCAGGTGGCGGTGGCGGCAGGGCGCCCACCAGCCCCGTCGCATCGCGCATGCGCATGCGGAATTCCTGGCTCTGCATGAGGAGCCAGCCGAACTGCTCGACCGTGCGGCCGGAATTCACATGGATTTCGATCACCTGGGGGCGCTCGGGCCGGCGGCCCAGCAGCAGCCTGTATCCCAGCTCGACCTGTTCGGGCGTCATGCGCCTGGTTGGGGCGGCCGGCGGCGACGATGGCGGGGCGTCAGTCACGGTGCGGGCACGGGCGGGCTGACGAGGCGGCGCGCGCCTCCACGAAAGTCATCATGACCTGCTTTTCATGCGATTTCAGGGCAAGAGTCCAGCCTCCGCGCGGAGGTGGAGCAGCCTTCGTTGAGAGCGGGATTCAACGTTTTCGGTGATTCCACCTCAACGCATCCCGCTCTAGCTGCCCAGAGCCTCGCGCAGCGCGGCGGCGAAACGGTCGAGGATCATCTCCATCTCCTCGGCCGTCACATTGTAGGGCGGGGCAAGGATCACGTGGTCGCCCTGGCGGCCGTCAATGGTGCCGCCCATGGGGTAGCAGCCCAGGCCCCGCGCATAGGCCGCCTGCTTCACGCGCTCATTCATCCGCAGGGCCGGGTCGAAGACGGCCTTGCTGGCACGGTCGGCCACCAGTTCCACCGCCCAGAAGAGGCCGCGCCCGCGGATGTCGCCCACATGGGCGTGGTTGCCCAGGCGCTCGGTCAGGCCCTGTTCCAGCTTCGCCCCCATGGCCTGGACATTGGCCAGAAGGTTTTCCGCGCGGATCACCTCCTGCACCGCGACAGCCGCCGCGCAGGCCAGCGGGTGCGCCTGGTAGGTGTGGCCGTGCATGAAGCCGCCCGTGCCATCCCGCAGCGGCGCCAGCACGCGGTCATTCACCAATATGCCGCCGATGGGCTGGTAGCCCCCGCCCAGCCCCTTGGCGATGACCTGGATGTCGGGTGCCACGCCCTCCGCCTCCCAGGCGTGCTGGGTGCCGGTGCGGCCCATGCCGGACATGACCTCGTCCAGGATGAGCAGCGCGCCGTGGCGGTCGCAGACCTCGCGCATCTTTTCGAAATAGCCCGGCAGGGCCGTCACGCAGCCGAGTGTCGCGCCCACCACGGTCTCCGCGCAGAAGGCGATGACGGTGTCGGGGCCGAGGCGCTGGAACTCGGCTTCGAGTTCGTCCGCCAGGCGCTGCACATAGTCGGCGTCGCTCTCGTCATCGCGCCGGTCGCGATAGGCGTAGCAGGGAGAGACATGGTGGAAGGCGTCGCTGAGAATGGGCAGGTAAGTCGCGCGCCGCATCATGTTGCCGCCGGCCGCCAGCGCGCCGAGCGTGTTGCCGTGGTAGCTCTGCCGGCGCGCGATGAAGTTGCGGCGCTGCGGCTGCCCGGCCTCCACGAAATGCTGCCGCGCCATCTTGAGCGCGGCCTCCATCCCCTCGCTGCCGGAGGAGCAGAAATAGGCATGGGTCAGCCCGCCCGGGGCATGGCCCACCAGCATGTCGGCGAGCTGCTCCGCGCTCTCGCAGGAGAAGAGCGCCGTGTGCGCGTAGGTCAGCTGTTCCAGCTGCGCGCGCATGGCCCCCAGCACATGCGGGTGGCCATGGCCGAGGCAGGCCACGGCCGCGCCCCCGCTCGCATCCATCACGGCATGTCCGCCCTTCTCGCGCAGCCAGATGCCCTGGCCCGAGACGGCGATGGGGGGTGCGGCGCGCAGGCTGCGATGGACGAGATGGGTCATGGGGCGAAAGCGTATCTCGCGTTTAAGGTGCCGTCAGCACCCCGACCGCCGCCCCGGTGAGGCAGCAGGCGATGGTGCCCGCCGCCAGGGCGGGGAAACCCAGCCGCGCGATTTCCGCCCGGCGTTCCGGCACCATGGCCGACATGCCGCCCAGCATGATGCCGACCGAGCCCAGATTGGCGAAGCCGCACATGGCATAGGCCAGGATCAACCGGGTGCGGGGGTCCATCGCCGCCCCCTCCTGCGCCAGCGCCAGGTAGGAGACGAATTCGTTGACCACCACCTTCACGCCCAGCAACTCGCCAGCCCGCGCCGCATGCTCGGGCGCGACACCCATGGCCCAGGCGAGCGGGCGGAACAGCCAGCCCGCCATCTCCTGCAGCGTCACGCCCAGCAGCGGCTGCAGCACCTCATTGGCCAGCGCCACCAGCGCCACAAAGACGATCAGCGCGGCCATGACGCCGAGCATGAGCTGCAAACCGTCGCCGATTCCCTGCACCAGCGCCTCCATGGTGCTGGAATAGCGCAGCACGGGGGCTTCCTCGGCGGTGGTGGAGGTGTCGCCCGGGCGCATCAGCAGCGCCACCAGCACGGCCGCGGGGGCGGAAATCAGCGAGGCCGTCAGCAGCTGCCCCGCCGCATCCGGCACCACGGGCGCGATGACCAGCGCATAGACCACGAACATGTTGCCCGCGATGGTGGCCATGCCCGCGACCATCACCACGAACAATTCGGTGGAGTTCATCCGCGCCAGCCAGGGGCGGATCATCAGCGGCGCCTCGACCATGCCCACGAAGACATTGGCGCCCACGCCGAAGCCGCTGGCCCCGCCCAGGCCGAAGACGCGCCGCAGCCCGCGCGCCAGCAGCCGCACGCAGAAGCCCAGCACCCCCAATGGAACAGCACGGCCGAGAGCGCGCCCACCACCAGCACCAGCGGCAGCGCCTGGAAGAAGAGGATGAAGCCGGCACCCGGGAAAGGCTCCGGAAAGGGCAGCGGCCCGCCGCCCAGATAGCCGAACACAAGCGAGGTGCCCGCCCGCGTGGCCCGCGCCAGCGCCTCCACCCCCTGCCCGATCCAGCCAAAGCCCGTCCGCAGCCAGGCGATGTTCAACAGCAGCGCCGCCAGGCCCAGCACCGAGGCCAGCCCCGCCACCACCACCCGCGCCGAGACACCCCGCCGGCAGCCTCCCAGCACCCAGGCCAGCAGGCAGAGCGCGCCCATGCCGGCGAGCGACTGCCATTGCAGCGCGCTCAAGCGGGTTCGTCCTCGTCGGGCTCCGGCATGTCGAGGCCGAGGGCGGCGGCCGATTGCTCGCCCGGCATGGCCTCCACGCCCTTCAGCTTGCGCGCGATGGCGCGGGTGCGCGTGCGCGCATCGCCGATCGTGTTGTTCACCGTGCCCACCTGCTTGCCCAGCTTCTCCAGAACGCCATCCATCTTGGCCATCTCGGCCTTGGTGGCGGCAAGCAAATCCCGCACGCCTTCCGCATTCTTGGACAGCGCGAGCGTGACATGGCCGAGCTGGATGGTCCGCAGCATGGCCGGCAACAAGGAAGGGCCGGCGATGAAGACGCGCGCGTTGCGCCCCACCTCGTCAATCAGGCCCGGGATGCGCGCGACCTCGGCATAGAGGCCTTCGGTGGGCAGGTAGAGGACGGCGAATTCCGTGGTCAGCGGCGGGTGGACGTATTTCTGCCGGATCTTCTGGGCCTCGGCGCGGATGCGGGTTTCCAGGGCGCGGCGGGCCTGGGCCTCGGCCGCCACGTCGCCCGCGTCATGCGCGGCCAGCAGGCGTTCGTAATCCTCCACGGGGAACTTCGCGTCCACGGGCAGGCGCACGATGGACTCGCCGCTGGTCGGCATGCGGATGGCGAATTCCACCACCTCGTTGCTGTCCTCGCGCAGCTTGATGTTGGTGTCGTAGCTGCCCTCGGGCAGGAAATCGTCCAGCATGGCCTTCACCTGGGCCTCGCCCCAGCCGCCGCGCGTCTTCACATTGGAGAAGAGGCGCTTCAGGTCCCCCACCTGCGTCGCCACCGACTGCACATTGCCCATCATGGCCTGGATGGCGTTGAACTGGTCAATGACGCGGGTGAAGCTTTCCGTCATCTGCTTCTCGACCGCCTCGCCCAGCTTCTCATTCACGCTGGCCTGGATGTCGGTGAGGCGCTTGTCATTCGCCTCGCGCATTTCCTTGAGGCGGGCCTCGATCTCGGCGCGGGCTTCGAGGGCCTTGCGATCAATCAGGTCACGCGCCGTGGTCATCTCCAGGGCGATGGCGGCGCGCATGGCGGCCTGGGATTCCGTAAGTGCCGCGCGCACCTGCTCGACCATCACGTTCATGGCGGCCAGCTTTTCGGACATCTCGGCGCGCAGGGCCTTGGCCGCTTCCGCCTGGCCTTCCGCGAGGCCCGCGCGCATCGCCTCCAGCTTGCCGGCGAGGTCGGTCTGGAGCGTGCCGGTGCCCTGGGCGAGGCGCGTCAGGCCCTCGCTGAGCACCTTCGTCTGCTCGACGGAAAAGCCCTGGATTTCGCGGCCCAACGCGGCCTCGCTGGCGGAGAGCGCGGCCTTCACCTCACCCGCCAGCGCGCCCAGCCGCTCCCCCTGCCGTTCCTGCGCCGCCTGGAGCAGCGCCACGCCGGGATCAGCGCCGGGCTTGCGCGCCAACAGCACGGCCAGCACCCCGAGCAGCAGCAGGACCACCAGCCCCAGCAGAACCACTTCCACCGACATCACCCACGCCCCCCAACAGGAAAATCCGCCCCCCGGTGCCCTGCCGTGGCTTCGCCACGGCAGGCGGAGCCCACCCAGCCGGACACGGCGCCAAACCGGGGCCCCCGCGAGAACGCCGAAGGCGATTTCGTGGGAAACTCACCGGGGCCCCCGCGAAGGTTTCGCCGCCGTCCACGCCGGAACGGCGTGCACGGCGGCGAAAACTTCGTGGGGAACACGTCAGTGCCGGAAGTGCCGCATCCCCGTGAACACCATGGCCAGCCCGGCGGCATCGGCGGCGGCAATCACCTCGTTGTCGCGCATCGAACCCCCCGGCTGGATCACCGCCGTGGCCCCCGCCGCCGCCGCCGCCTCCAGCCCATCGGCGAAGGGGAAGAAGGCGTCGGACGCCACGACCGAACCCTGCGCCAGGGGCGTGTCGGAACCGGACGCACGCGCGGCTTCCGCGGATTTCCATGCGGCGATGCGCGCCGAATCCACCCGGCTCATCTGCCCCGCGCCGATGCCGACCGTGGCGCCGCCCTTGGCGTAGATGATGGCGTTGGACTTCACATGCTTGCAGACGCGGAAGGCAAAGAGCAGGTCCGCCATTTCCTGCGCGGTCGGCGCCCGCTGCGTGACCACGCGCAGCCCCGCCTCCGCCACGCGCCCCGCATCGCGCGACTGCGCGAGGAAGCCGCCGCCCACGCTGCGGAACACCATGCCCGGCGCGGCCGGGTCCGGCAGCCCGCCCGTCAGCAGCAGGCGTAGGTTCTTCTTGCGGGCGAAGATGGCACGCGCGGCCTCATCGGCATCGGGCGCGATGACGACCTCGGTGAAGATGGCGCTGATGCGCTCCGCCGCTGCGGCATCCAGCACGCGGTTGGCGGCGACGATGCCCCCGAAGGCCGAGACCGGATCACAACGCAAAGCCGCATCCCAGGCCGAAGCGAGGTCCTCGCCCTCCGCCACGCCGCAGGGGTTGGCGTGCTTCACGATGACGATGGCCGGGCGCTCGAACTCCGCCACGCATTCGAAGGCGGCGTCCGTGTCGTTCAGATTGTTGAAGCTCAGCTCCTTGCCCTGCGCCTGGCGCGCGGTGGCGATGCCGGGCCGCCCCGTGCCGTCCAGGTAGAAGCCTGCCTTCTGGTGCGGGTTCTCGCCATAGCGCAGCGTCTGCGCGAGTTGCCCCGCGAAAGCCAGGCGCGGCGGGAATTCCTGCCCCACCTGCCCCGCGAACCAGGTGCTGATGGCCGCGTCATAGGACGCGGTGCGCGCATAGGCGGCGGCCGCCAATTCGCGCCGCAGCGCGAGGCTGGTGCCGCCCTGCGTCGCCAGCTCCTCGGTGACGCGCAGCAGGTGCAGGGGCTCGGTGCAGACGACCACATGGGCGTGGTTCTTGGCGGCGGAGCGGATCATGGCCGGCCCGCCGATATCAATGTTCTCGATGCAGTCGTCGAACTCGGCGCCCTTCGCCACGGTGGCCTCGAAGGGGTAGAGGCTCACCGCCAGCAGATCGATGGGCGCCAGCCCGTGCTGCTCCATCTGCTGGAGATGCGCCGACAGGTCGCGCCGCCCCAGCAGCCCGCCATGCACCTGCGGCACCAGCGTCTTCACGCGGCCGTCCAGCACCTCGGGGAAGCCCGTGTGCTCCGAGACATCCTTCACGGGGATGCCGGCCGCGCGGATGGCCTGGGCGGTGCCGCCGGTGGAGAGGATCTCGGCCCCCATCCCCGCCAGCATCCGGGCGAAATCCACGATGCCCGTCTTGTCCGAGACGGAGAGCAGGGCGCGGCGAATGGGCAGGCGGTCGGTCATGCGTCAAAGTCCCAGATGGTCGAGGGTGCGCGCCAGCACGCGGGCCTCGGTGTAGTGCGAAAGGGCGCGGGCCAGGCCCGCCTGCCCCATGCTGTGGCGCAGTTGCGCGTCGGCGGCCAGACGCGAAAGCGCATCGGCCAGCGGCGCGGCCTGCATGGGCGGGACCAGCAGGCCGCTCTCGCCATCCCGCACCAGCTCGCGGCAGCCGCGGATGTCGGTGGCGACCACGGGCAGGCCGGTCAGCATGGCCTCGATGCCGCTCATCGGCAGGCCCTCGAAATGGCTGGGCAGGCAGAAGATGTCGGCCGCCGCCATGACCCGCGCCACGTCGCGCCGATAGCCCAGGCGGTGCAGGCGCGGGCCCATCGCGGCCTCGGCCCGGGCGAAATGCGGCTCCATGTCCGCGCCATGGTCGGAGGGCAGGCGTTCCCCCACCACCCAGAGATGGGCGCCGGGCACGCGCGCCATGGCCTCCAGCAATTCCGGCCAGCCCTTGTGGCGCACCAGCCGCGCCACGGCCACCACCACCACGGCCTCCTCCGGCACGCCCAGCTCCGCGCGGATCGTGGCGCGCGCGGCAGGGTCCGGGTGGAAGATCGCCGGGTCCCGCCCATTGCCGAAGGCGACCGCGCCGCGATGGATGAAGAGGCGCCGCGCATCCGCCGCCTCCTCCTCGCTGACGGTGAGGAAGCGGTCGGTCATCCGCCCGCCCAGCCACTCCATGCCGAGCGAAAGCCCCCGCCGCCACAGCGGCCCCGGCTGGTTGAACAGGAAACCGTGGCAGGTATAGGCCACGCGCGGCACGCCGGCCGCCCGCGCCGCCAGCCGCGCCAGCATGCCCGAGATGGGCATGTGCGCGTGCACCAGGTCGAAGCGTTCATCGCGCAGGGCGGCACGGATGGCGCGCCAGGCGGCGAGGTTCGCGCGGGGCGACAGGCTGCGCGCCATGGGCACGGGAATGATGCGGAACCCCTCGGCCCGCGCCACCTCCAGCAGCGGGCCCTCCGCGCACATCCCCACCACCTCATGCCCGCGCGCGCGGGCCGCGCGCATCAGCGGCAGCAGGAAGTGCCGCAGCGAGAAATCCACATTGGTGACTTCCAGGACCCGCACGCCATCAGGCGGGGGGTGCCGCGGGCTCGGCCGGGGCCACGCGGGTGATGGCCCATTGGATGCCCTCCGGCTCGCCCTGCGAGGTGAGGACGATCTGGCTGGTCCGCCGCGCCTCGACGCCGAGGCCGAGATAGACGCTGTCCTCCAGCGCGATGGCCGCACCCCGCGCGCGCAGGCGCCAGCCCTGGCCGGTGGGCAGGCGCATGAGCACCCCGCCCTCCTCCTCCTGCAGCACGGCCTTCACGCCGGGGTGGAGGTGGAAGCGCACCACGCAGGGCTGGTCCACCGTGCCCTGCGGTTCCAGCACATCCTCGCCGCGCAGGTCGTCGCCATTCTCGGAGAGGTAGAGGCGGCGCTTGTGGATGGCGTTGTGCGTGCGGCGATAGCCGTCATGCGTGGCTTCCAGCCATTGCGCGCCATTGGCCTCGAAGCGTTCCACCTCCACGCGCTCCGGCCGGCGGCCCAGGCCTTCGGGGCGGAGTTCGGCGCTGTTGGTGTCGGCCAGCGTGAGGGTGGAATGCGCGGCGGTGGAACGCAGCGCGTCCCGCCAGGCCGGATCACCGGCGGGCGAGGCGCCGCAATTCACGATCAGCCGGTCGCGCCCCACGGACATCTCGAAGGAAAGCGCGCCGGCATGGGCGAAGCGGTCCGCGCCGCGCGGGGCGCCCGTGGCGGGGTCGGCGCCGCGGCCCGGCGGCGGCGCGCCGCAATCGGCGATGACCAGGGTGCGGCTCGCGGCCAGCCGATGGAACCCCGTCTCCTGCAGCAGCAGTGGCGCGCGGCCCTTGGCCTGGCCCTGGGTCAGCACCAGGTCCACCAGCGAGGCCGGCTCCTCCCGGGTGCCGTTGAACAGCGCGAGCGTGCCATCGCCATGGCGGAACAGCCGCAACGCCTGCCCCGCGCGATCAATCACGGTGGCGAGCTGCGGCGGCGCCGTGACGCCGCTGCCGTTCAGCAGGTTCCTGAGCTCGATCAGATCCTGGAAGGCCAGGAGCTGCACGGCGGGGCTGCGCTCCACATGGCCGCCATCGGGGTGGAATTGGCGCTCCAGCTCGGCCGGCAGGAATTTCAGGGCGCGGACCATCCAGGCCTCCTCGCCCAGGGCCACGGCGGCGGCGATGGTGCCCTTCAGCACCATCAGCGCGCCACGATGCGCGGCCTCGTCCGGCAGGGAGGCGGCGAGCCTGCGCCCGTCATGCGCCAGGCGCTGCATCAGCGCGCGGCGAAACCCCTCCTCGGCCGAGGCGGCGAAGAAATCCCAATGCCCCAGCCAGGCGGAGACGCGCGCGGCCGCCACCTCGGGCAGGTTCGCCAGCGGCTCATTGGCCCCCTGGCCGAGCCAGGCTTCCGTCAAATCCCGCGCCTCGACGCGCGCCGCGTCGCTGCCCAGGCTGCGGAGGTCGCGCAGCCAGGCGAAGCCATGCGCGGCCTGGCGCCACAACAACGGCCCGGATTCGGGGCTCCAGCCATCGAGCATGCGGGTGCTGCCCAGCACCTCCATCTCACCGCGCAGCAGGGCGGCGCCGCGATTGGCATCGCCCGGCCAGAGGTCGCGGAAGGAACGCGCCGGCGCCTCCGGCACCCGCACGGGCTTGATGCGCGAGAAGAGGCGGCGGGCGTTGCGGAACACGTCGCTCATGCCGGCTCGCCCCGCAGGCCGCGGATGGCCGCGGCATAGTCCTTGGCACCAAAGACCGCCGTGCCCGCCACCAGCACATCCGCCCCCGCCGCCACGCAGCGCGGCGCGGTGGCGGCCGTCACGCCGCCATCCACCTGCAGCGCGATGTCACGCCCGCTCTCGTTGATCATGCCGCGCAGCGCCGTGATCTTGGCCAATTGGCTGTCCAGGAAGGATTGCCCGCCGAAACCCGGGTTCACCGCCATGACGAGGATCAGGTCCACCAAATCCATCACATGGGCCACGGATTGCACGGGCGTGGCGGGGTTCAGCACCACGCCGCACTTCTTCCCCAGCGCCTTGATCGTCTGCAGCGAGCGATGAAGATGCGGCCCGGCCTCCGGATGCAGGCTGATGAGGTCGGCACCCGCCTCCGCGAAGGCGGCGAGGTAGGGGTCGGCCGGGGCGATCATCAGATGGACGTCGAAGAACAGCCCGCAATGCGGCTTCAGCGCGCGCACCAGGCCCGGCCCGAAGCTGATATTGGGCACGAAATGCCCGTCCATGATGTCGAGGTGCAGCCAGTCGGCGCCCGCGGCCTCGATGGCGCGCACCTCCTCGCCCAGGCGCGAGAAATCGGCGGCGAGCAGCGAGGGGGCGATCCTGACGGGGCGCATGGCATCCTTATCTGTCACGGCCCTGCCTCATCGGGCCAAGGGGCTTCGGTTAGCCGATCCATGCCGCGTTGAAAACCTCGCAAGGGCGTGGCAGGGGGCATCTCCCGCCCCGCCGCAACCCATGGTGATCCATGCCCCGTCAGGCCCTCGCCTTCCTCGTCCCCGCCCGCCACCCCGGTGACGCCGCCGCCGTGGCCGCACTGTTCGACCAGGTGATGATCCGACCGGAGGAGGTGGTGGCCATCCTGGGCAAGACCGAGGGCAATGGCTGCGTGAACGACTTCACCCGCGCCTATGCCGTGGAGGCGCTGGGCCACATGCTGGCCGCGCGGCTGGGCACCGACCTGCCCACCGTGCTGGGCCGCGTCGCCATGGTCATGTCGGGCGGCACCGAGGGCGGGCTGTCGCCGCATTTCCTCGTGCTGGGGGTGCGCGAGGGTGCGGCACCCGCCCCTGCCCCCGCCCTGGCGCTGGGCGTGGCCTTCACCCCCGAATTCCCGCCCGAGGCGCTGGGCCGCATGGCGCAGGTGGACGCCACCGCCGCCGCCCTGCGCGAGGCGATGGCGCAGGCCGGCATCCGCGACCCGCGTGATGTCCACTACGTCCAGGTCAAATGCCCGCTCCTGACCAGCGAGCGCATGGCCGAGGCCCGCGCGCGGGGTGCGACCTGCGCCACCGACGACACCTATGCCTCCATGGGCCTCTCGCGCGGGGCCTCGGCGCTGGGGGTGGCGCTGGCGCTGGGCGAGGTGCCGCGCGCGGCGCTGGATGACGGCGTGGTGGGGCGCGACTGGAGCCTGTTTTCCGGCCGCGCGAGCTGTTCGGCGGGCGTGGAACTGACGCGCAACGAGGTGGTGGTGCTGGGCAATTCTCCTGACTGGGGCGGCGACCTGACCATCGCGCATGCCGTGATGCGCGACGCCATTGATCTCCCGGCCGTGCAGCGTGCGCTGTCCGCCGCCGGGCTGGATGCTTCGGCTGGCCAGTTGCCGGCCGAGGACGCCGCGCGCCTTGTCGCCCTGCTGTGCAAGGCCGAGCCCAGCGCCACCGGCCTGATCCGCGGCCGCCGCCACATCATGTGGGATGACAGCGACATCAACGCGACCCGCCACGCCCGCGCGCTGGTGGGCGGCGTGGTGGCGGCGGCCACGGGGCGGACGGACCTCTTTGTGTCGGGCGGGGCGGAGCACCAGGGGCCCGATGGCGGCGGGCCCGTGGCCGTGATCGTCAGGCGGTGATCTGTCGCGTGCCGATATTCTGCGCCAGCATCAGCAGGTAGCCATCCGGGTCCTGCACGAAGATTTCGCGCTGGCCGAGTTCCACATCCCCGGTGCGGCGCCAGATGTCGCGCAGCGCCGTATGGACGGGCCAGGACCGCGCCGCCAGCGCGTCCAGCACCGGGGCCAGGCTGTCGAAATAGAGCTGGAACATCGCTCCCTGGCCGAGCGGCGCCTGCATCGGCCCTGTCTCGAAGCGGCCATTGCGGCGGCAGAGCATCACCTGCATCCCCGCCGCGTGTTCGAGGTAGTGAAAGCCCTCGGACGGCCGCGCATAGGCGGTGGTGAAGCCCAGCACGCCGCGCCAGAAATCCAGACTGGCGTCGAGGTCGTTCACATGGAGTTCCACGATGAAGCGCGCCCAGCCGCCGCGCGGGGGCGCGCCGTATTCAGACATCAGCGTCAGACATCCAAATTCGCCACCTTCAGCGCGTTCCCCACGATGAACTCCCGTCGCGGCTCCACCACATCGCCCATCAGGGTGGAGAACACCGTCTCCGCATCCTCCGCATCGTCCACGCGCACCTGCAGCAGGGTCCGCACGGCGGGGTCCAGCGTCGTTTTCCAAAGCTGGTCGGGGTTCATCTCGCCCAGCCCTTTGAAGCGCTGGAAGCTCAGCCCCTTGCGGCCCTGGGCCAGCAGCCGGTCATAGGCGGCGAGCGGCCCGCGCACCGGGGCCTCATTGCCCTCGAAGGCCAGCGTGGCGCCCTCCGCGAAGTTCGCGCGCAGCAGATCCCGCCGCTCATCCAGCCAGCGCGCCTCGGCGCTGCGCAGGGCGGCCGCCGTCAGCGTGTGGCGCTCGGCCACGCCGCGCACCATGCGGTGCATGTGCACGCCGGCCTCGTCCACCGTCACCACCCAGCCGCGCTCGGAGGGCGGCGCCATGGCGTCCAGCCGCGCGGCCAATTCGGGCGCGTTCTCCAGCGCGCGCTGCGCGTCGGGCGTCAGCGTGGCGGCAAGTGCGGCCTGTTCCAGCACCTCCACCGGGACATTGGCCGCCATGCGGCGGATGCGGCCGGTGATTTGCCGCAGCGTCTCCACGAAGGTGGCGAGTTCCTCGCCCTCCAGTGCCCGCCCATCGGCCAGCAGCATGCGGGCGTTGGAGAGCGCCTTCTCCAGGAGAAAATCCTCCAGCGCGCGGTCGTCCTTGAGGTAGCGCTCCTCATTGCCGCGCTTGGCCCGGTAGAGCGGCGGCTGCGCGATGTAGAGGTGCCCGCGCTCGATCAGTTCCGGCATCTGGCGGAAGAAGAAGGTCAGCAGCAGGGTGCGGATGTGTGAACCGTCCACATCCGCGTCCGTCATGATGATGATGCGGTGGTAGCGCAGCTTGTTCGCGTCGAAGCCGCCCTTGGCCGGGTCGCCCGCGCCGATGCCGGTGCCGAGCGCCGTGATCAGCGTGCCGATCTCGGCGCTGCCCAGCATCTTGTCGATGCGCGCGCGCTCCACGTTCAGGATTTTTCCCTTGAGCGGCAGGATGGCCTGGTTGGCCCTGTTCCTGCCCTGCTTCGCCGAACCACCCGCCGAGTCACCCTCGACGATGAACAGTTCCGACTTCGCCGGGTCCTTCTCCTGGCAATCCGCCAGCTTGCCGGGGAGCGTGCTGATGTCGAGCGCGTTCTTCCGCCCCACCTTCTCCCGCGCCAGCTGCGCCGCCTTCCGCGCCACGGCGGAGAGCACCACCTGGTCCAGCACCTGGCGGGTTTCCTTGGGGTGCGTCTCGAACCAATGGGTCAGCGCATCGGCCACGGCCACCTGCACCACCGGCTGCACCTCGGAGCTGACGAGCTTGTCCTTGGTCTGGCTGCTGAACTTCGGGTCCGGCACCTTCACGGACAGCACGCAGGTCAGCCCCTCGCGCATGTCCTCGCCGGCCAGCTCCACCTTTTCCTTCTTCGCCAGATCCTCGGCGAATTTCCCCACCACGCGCGTCAGCGCCTGGCGGAAGCCCGCCTGGTGCGTGCCGCCATCGCGCTGCGGGATATTGTTGGTGAAGCAGAGCATCACCTCGCGCGGGGAGCTGGTCCACCACATGGCCAGCTCGACGCGGATGCCGTCGCCTTCCTTGGCGATGACGCTGATGGGCGGCTTGAAGATCGGGTCCTTGCCCTTGTCCAGCCACTCCACGAAGGCCACGAGGCCACCGTCGAACTTGAATTCCGCCGTCTGCGCCGGGACATGCCGGTCATCGCGCAGGGTGATGGCGAGGCCGGAATTCAGGAAGGCCAGCTCCCGCAGCCGGCGTTCCAGGATGGCGAAGTCATATTCGGTCTTGGTGAAGGTCAGCGCGGAGGGCTTGAACGTCACCTCCGTGCCCTTGGCCCGCGTGGCCGGGCCCACGATGCGCAGCGGCTGCACCGTGTCACCATGCTCGAAGCGGATGAAGTGCTCGCTCCCCTCGCGCCAGATCTTCACTTCCATCCATTCGGACAGCGCGTTGACCACGGCGGCCCCCACGCCGTGCAGCCCGCCCGAGACCTTGTAGGAATTCTGGTTGAACTTGCCGCCGGCATGCAGCCGCGTCAGCACCACCTCGGCGGCGCTCACACCTTCCTCGGCATGGATGTCCACCGGGATGCCGCGGCCGTCATCGGTGACGGTCACGCTGCCATCGCCGTTCAGCACCACGTCCACGCGGCTGGCATAGCCGGCCTGGGCCTCGTCCACCGCGTTGTCAATGATCTCGAAGGCCATGTGGTGCAGGCCCGAGCCGTCATCGGTGTCGCCGATATACATGCCGGGGCGCTTGCGGACGGCCTCCAGGCCCCGCAGCACGGTGATGGAGGCGCCCGTGTAGTCATCGCCATTGGGCAGCATGGGTTCATCCGTCATGGCGCGGGAAACATCATGGGTGGGCAGACACCTCGGCTCTTGGGGCCCCATCCGGCCGCGTGGGCGGCCAGGGGCGATGCGCGCGGACGCGCGACGGGGAGAAGCCCCGCATTATGGCATTTTTCCGCGCCTCAGCCCAAGGGGGCGGGGCGGATTTCGCTCTCTTCCAGGGTGAAATATTCGCCCCCCGCCAGGGGCGCGAACAGCGCCGCATCGGTGCCCGTCAGGAAGGCCTGGCCCGGCAGGGCGGCCAGGGCCTCGAACAGCGCCGCGCGGCGGGCGGCGTCCAGATGCGCCGGCACCTCATCCAGCAGCAGCAGCGGCGCGAAGCCCCGCGCGCGGGCGATCAGCGCCGCATGGGCCAGCACGGTCGAGACCAGCAGCGCCTTCTGCTCCCCGGTCGAGCATTGGGCGGCGGGCATGCCCTTGGCCGCGTGGGTGAACAGCAGATCGGCGCGGTGGGGCCCCGACAGGCTGGCGCCCGCCGCCGCATCGCGCGGGCGGGCGGCGCGCAGGGCCTGGCGCAACGCCTCCTCCGCCGCCAGCGCGGGCATGGTGTCGAGCAGCGCATTCGCCGGGCATTGCAGGGCCAGTTGCGCCGCGGGGAAGGCCCCGGCCACGCCGCCCTCCAGCGCCGCATTCAGCCGCGCCAGCAGCGCGCGGCGGGAGGCGGCGGCCGCGATCCCGTGCCGCGCCATCGCGTCCTCCACCGCGTTGAGCCAGGCGGGGTCGGCGCGGCGGGCATCGGCCAGCAGGCGGTTGCGGTGGGCCATGGCGGTCTCATAGGCCGCCACTTCGCGCGCGTGGTGGGGTTCGAGGGCCAGCACCAGCCGGTCCAGGAAGCGCCGCCGCCCGCCCGCGCTGTCCTGGAACAGCCGGTCCATCTGCGGGGTGATCCAGACGGTGGCCACGCGCTCGGCCAGTTCCGCCTGGCCGCGCAGCTTCTCGCCATCCAGGCGCCAGGCGCGGCGGTCGGGGTTGCCCTCCTCGCTGCCGGTGCCGATCTCGAAGCCGCCCGCGCCATCCTCGAAATGGCCCGAGACGGCCCAGGGCGGCGCGCCCTCCATGGCCATCTCCGCCCCCCGCGCCCCGCGCAGGCCGCGCCCGGCGCCGAGCAGCGAGATGGCCTCCAGCACATTGGTCTTGCCCGCGCCATTGGGCCCCGTGAGCACGACGGCCCGCCCGCCAAAGCGCAGATCGAGCGCCGCGTGGTTGCGAAAGCGGGTGAGGCGAAGGCGCGAGAGACGCAGCACCGGAAACCCCTACCCCGCCCCCGCGAGGAGGGAAACCGGCTCAACCCGCCCAAGCGCGAAGCGCCCTCAGCCCCCCGGTGCCCTCGCGGGGCTTTGCCCTGCGAGGCGGAGCCCCGCGCGCGGGATCAACACCAAACCGGGGCCCCCGCAAAACTGCGAAGCGGTTTTGTGGGGATTAATCGGGGCCCCCGCGAAAGCGCCGCAGGCGATTTCGTGGGGATCAAACCCGCATCGGCATCAGGACGTAGAGCGCACCCTCATCGCCCGCATCCTGCACCACGGTCGGCGCGCTGCCGTCCGAGAACTTGAACCGCAGCATGTCGCCCACCTGGTCGGTGATGTCCGCCAGGTAGCGCGCCTGGAAGCCGATCTCGATGGGGGCGGCGGCGTAGGTCACCACATCCTCGTCCAGCTCCTCCTGCGCGGAGCCCTGCTCGGCCGAGGAGGCCGTCAGCAGCAGATGGTTCCGCCCGATGGAGAGCTTCACCGGCCGCGACCGCTCCGAGGAAATGGCCGCCACGCGCCCCACCGCATCGGCGAAGGCCTGGCGCGCCACCTCCATCACCTTGTCGTTCCCGCGCGGGATCACGCGCTCATAATCCGGGAAGGTGCCGTCAATCAGCTTGGAGGTGAGGGAGACGGGCCCGATGCGGAAGCTGACCTTGGTGTCGGACAGCCGCATCTCAATCTCGTCGCGCGTCTCCTCGGCCAGCTTGCGCAGCTCGTTGATGGTCTTGCGCGGGATGATGACGCCGGGCATCCCGGCCGCCCCGTCCGGCAGGTCCTCCTCCACGCGGGCCAGGCGGTGGCCGTCCGTGGCGGCGGCGCGCATCACCTTCCGGCCGTCATGTTCCGCGACGTGGAAATAGATGCCGTTGAGGTAGTAGCGCGTCTCCTCGGTGGAGATGGCGAAGCGCGTGCGGTCGATCATGCCGCGCAGGCGGGCGGCCTCGATCTTGAACTGGTGCGGCAGGCTGCCCTCGGTCATCGAGGGGAAGTCCTCCACCGGCAGCACCTGGAGCGTGGTGTTGAACTTGCCGGCGCGCAGCGCCAGGGGCGCGTCGCCGCCCTTGTGGTCCAGCTCGATGGTGGCGCCGTCGGGCAGCTTGCGGACGATCTCATACAGCGTCGCGGCCGGCGCCGTGGTGCGGCCGGGGCGGGCCACCTGCACGCCGGGCACTTCCTCGACGATGGCGATTTCCATGTCGGTGGCGGTCAGGCGCAGCACGCCCTCGGCCGAGGCGTCGAGCAGGATATTGGCCAGGATGGGGATGGTGTTGCGCCGCTCCACCACGGATTGCGTATGGGCCAGGGCCTTGAGCAGGATGGCGCGCTCGACGCTGAACTTCATCTCTCTGGTCCCCAAAACGTCCGGCCTCCGCGGCGATTCGCGCCGCGGGCAAACCTGTCCCTAGCATTGCGGGGCGTTGGGGCAAAGCGGGTTGCGAACGGGCACCGTTTCTGACCGGTGGCGGCGGTTGGGCCCCGCAATGCTAGTTTTTTTCGCCCTCAGGCGCCGGGCGCGCGCTCCGCGCGCTTGGCTGCGGCGCGCGACGGATGCGCAGGTGGGAAGGGAGCATGGGCGCCGCCGGCCGCTTTGCGGCCGGAGCGTGGGGAAGGCGCGCGGGCCATGCCCGGTTGCGTCGGATGGACGGGCAGCAGGCGGTCCCTCACCAAGCTGGCGTCGGGCAAGCACGCCCCGGGAGCATCAGCGCCCCCTCACAGCATCCGGCCGCAACGCGGCCGGCGGCGCCCACTCACCCGCGCAGCCAGCACTCCCGCCGCGCGCCGCAAGCCAAGCGGCCGGAGGCCGCGCCCGGCGTTTGAGGGCGTAAACTAAGCCTCTCCGACGCAGTCCAGCATGGCCGCATCCAGCGCCTCGCCGGGCTTCTTCCCGCCCCAGAGCACGAACTGGAAGGCCGGAAAGAACCGCTCGCATTCGGTCAGCGCGATGTCCACCATGTCCTCCAGGCTTTCCGCGCTGGCGCCCGGCGCGCCGCGCAGCAGCACGGCGTGGCGGAAGACGGGTACGCCCTCCTCCACCTCCAGCCCGAAATGGCCGATCCAGAGGCGCTCATTCGCCATGGCCAGCAATTCGAACAGTGGTGCGCGATGGCCGGTGGGCACCTTCACGTCGAAGGCGCAGGAAAAGTGCATGGCGCTGATCTCCGGCGCCCAGGAAAAGAACAGGGTGTAGTTGCACCATTTCCCCGGCGCCTCGGCGGCCATCTCGTGGTCGGAACGGCGCTCGAAGGTCCAGTCATGGGCGTTGACGATCTGTTCCAGAACATCGAGCGGGTTTGTCGCGCGCTCGGTCACCTCGGCCAGCATTCCGGACATGTGGCACTCCCCCTGGAACCCGGTCAGGAACGCACCTCCGGCCCGGGCGGCGCGGCGGTGCGGGTGGGGGCCTCATCGTGCCCGTGGGCGGCCTGGCCCCGTGACGAACCCTCCCCCGTGGGTCCGGCCCGGCCACCGCGCCCTTGACGCAAGCGGTGGGGGTCCAGGCGGCGCAGCGCCACCACGGATAGGGTATGGCACCGGATTCCCGCGCCGCAACCCCTTACGGGGCCCGGGTGGGGCCGCCATGCGTCCGCCAGGGGGTTTTCCCCAGGAATTTCACGCCGCTGACCTAATCCACCGGCAAAAAGATGAAGATGACGGCCGCGACCAGGCAGGCCATGGCCGCGAAATAGGTCCAGCGCAGCGCCTCGCCCAGGAACATCACGCTGAACACGGCGAAGACGGAGAGGGTGATCACCTCCTGCATCACCTTCAGCTGCTGCCCGGTGAAGGTGCCGTAGCCGATGCGGTTGGCCGGCACCGCCAGCCAGTATTCGAAGAAGGCGATGCCCCAGGACACCATCACCGCCACCCAGAGCGGCCAGTGCGGCGCCTTCAAATGCCCATACCAGGCGAAGGTCATCATGATGTTGCTCGCCACCAGCAGCAGCGGGGTGGCGAGGAAGGGGGAGGTCAGCAGGGACATGCGGCGGGCTCCGAAACGCCCGCCCACTCTCTCACCCCCGGCCGCGCCGAGGCCAGCCTCACCCCGTCGCGACGGCGGCCGGGGCGCGCGACGGCGGCGGCAGGCGCTTCAGCAGGAACAGCATGATGCACAGCGCGGGCAGCGCGGCCACCGTGGTCAGCAGGAAGAAGGGCGTCCAGCCCATGCTTTCCGCCAGCTGGCCCGACCAGCCGCCCAGGAAGCGCAGCGGCACCGCCGCCAGCGAGGAGAGCAGCGCGTATTGCGTGGCGCTGAAGGCGCGGTTGGTCAGGCTGGTCAGGTAGGCCACGAAGGCGGCGTCGGCCAGGCCATCCGTGAAGTTCTCGACGCCGACCTGGGCGTAGAGCATGCCCATGTCGCGCCCCACCTCGTTCAGCGCCACATACATCAGGTTCGAGACCATCTGCAGGATGCCGGTGATGATCAGCGCCCGCCCCACGCCAATCTTCGCCACGAACCAGCCGCCGGCCAGCACGCCGAGCAGCGTCATCATCAGCCCGAAGACGCTGGCCACGGCGGCCACTTCGCCCCGCGTGAAGCCGAGGGAGCGGTAGAAGGGCGCGGTCATGATGCCCGCCAGCGCCTCGCCCAGCTTGAACAGTGCGATGAAGAGCAGGATGGCCAGCCAGTACCGGCGCTGCATGAAGTCGCGGAACGGGTCCACGACGGCGAGCTTGAGGCGCGCGCCCCAGGTATTTGAAAGAGGGGCCAGCTTCACGCGCGGCGGCGCCTCCGGCTCCGGCGCCAGCAGCGCGGCGATGAGGCCCACCCCCACCAGCGCCGCGCAATAGAGGAAGGCGCCGTCCCACCCCACCAGCCCCACCATGCCCAGCGCGCCGGCATTGGCCGCCAGCATGGCGAAGCGATAGCCCCAGACATAGCAGGCGAAGCCATAGCCCTGCTCCTCCTCGCCCAGGATCTCGATGCGGTAGGCATCAATCACGATGTCCTGGCTGGCCGAGAGGAAGGCCACCACCACCGCCACCGCCGCCGTCACCGCCGCGGCGGTCGCCGGGTTGGTCCAGCCCAGCGCCACGATGGCCAGCATCAGCGGCGGCTGGATGGAGAGCAGCCAGCCCCGCCGCCGCCCCAGCCAGGCGAAGAAGGGCGGCGGCGCATGGTCCAGCACCGGCGCCCAGAGGAATTTCAGCGAATAGGACAGGCCGATCAGCGCCGTGAAGCCGATGGCGGCCAGCGGGATCTCCGCCTCCGCGAACCATTGCCGCAGCACGAAGCCCGTCAGCGGCAGGGGCACCCCGGCCGAGAAGCCCAGGGCCAGCATCACGAGGAATCGGCGGTCACGGAGCAAGGCGCGCATCCGCCCTGGCTATCAGGCGCGCGGCCGCTCCGCTACATCGCGCGCATGTCCGTCTCGCGCCTCTTCCTCGTCCGCCATGCCCTGGTGGAGCCCTCGGCCCGCGCCATCCTCTATGGCGACATGGATGTGCGCCTGTGCGAGGCGCAGCTGGCGGCGGAAGCCGCGCTCTACCGCTGGCTCGCCGCCCGCCTGCCCCGCCCGGCGCGCTGGGTGGCCACGCCGCTGGCCCGCACGCGCGCCACGGCGGCCGCCATCTTCGCCGCCGGCTATCCGGAACAGGAGGTGGCGGTGGAGCCCGACCTCGCGGAACAGCATCTCGGCGAATGGCAGGGCATCACGCATGAGGCGCTGACCGAACGCCTGCGGGAACCGCCCCACCCCTTCTGGCCCCACGCCGCCGACACCCGCCCACCGGGCGGCGAGAGCCTCGATGATGTGCGCGGCCGCGTCGGCCCCGTCATCGAGCGCCTGGCGGCGGAGGCGAGCGACGCGGTGGTGGTGGCCCATGGCGGCAGCATCCGCGCGGCCATCATGCATGCCATGGGGCTCTCGGCGCAGCAGGCGCTGGCCTTCTCGGTGAAGAACCTTTCCCTCACCACGCTGGAGAAGCATGGGGCGCATTGGCGCGTCGCGGGGGTGAATGAGGAGCCCTGGCCCTTCCCCGGCGTCTCCTGATCGCCGCGAAACGGCTTTCGTGCCGCCATGTTTGCGGTTAGGAATGCTGATCGCAGCACGGGTTATCGGGGGAAACTCATGCGGAACCTCATCTGGCGGAACCTGGTTTCGCCGTGCCTTCAGGGCCGGAATATCCTGCATAAGCTGGGGCTTGGCCCCAAGCTTGCGACGGTGGGCTTGATGGCGCTTGCCGCCTGCGCCGGCCCGCCCGGCGCCACCGGGCCGCAGCGCCTCGTGGACAATTCGGCCCTGTCCGTGCAGGACATCCTCTCATCCGAGAATGACCGGCTGAACGCCGCGACCCTGCTGCCGCGCGCCCGCGGCGCCGTGGTCTGCCCGCGCCGCTTCCGCGCCGCCTTCTTCGCGGGCGGCGAGGGCGGGGGCTGCGTGCTGCTGGGGCGTGACGCCGCGGGGTCCTGGTCCTCGCCCGCCTTCTATGTGCTCGGCTCGGCCAGCTTCGGCCTCCAGGCCGGCATCCGCGACAGCCAGACGCTGATCCTGGTGATGAACGACCGCGCGCTGGACGCCATGATCAACCGGCAATTCACGCTGGGCGCCGATGCCTCGCTGGCCGTGCTGCATGTGGGCGGCGCGGTGGAAGGCGCCATCACCACGGCGCTGGGGGCGGACCTCGTGGCCTTCTCCCGCTCGCGCGGGCTCTATGCCGGCGTGGCGCTGGACGGCACGGTGCTGCAGCCCCAGCCCGAATGGGACCAGGCCTATTACGGCCGCGCCGTGGTGGCGCGCGACATCGTGCGGAACATGACGGTGCACAATCCGGGCGCCGACCCGCTGCGGGCCGCGCTGCTGCGCGCGGGCAGCCAGACCCGCGCCCCCGCGCCCAGCCCGGGCTTCACCCCGCCGCCGACCGATCCCGGCTTCGTGAACCCCGCCCCCGGCCCCGCGCCGAGCGGGGTGGGCCGCGCGCCGCTGGCGCCCATCGCGCGGTGATCTGTCTGGTCGGCTGATCCGATCAGGCGCGGATTTCATCCCCCCGTCACGCCCCCCGCCTTGCGCGGCGGGCGAGGGTGACGGAGGCTCGGCGGCATGTCGAACACGCCCGCCCTTCCCCTCCTCGGCGCCTGCCTCAACGTCGAGGACCTGCCCGACCACCGCGACTGGCTGCTGGAGCAGCCACGCGACCTCGAACTCCAGGATTTCTGCCGCAGCGAGGTGCTGGACAGCGACTGGCGCGCCCGCGCCGCCCGCGCCAAGGCGCTGCTGGAGGGACACAAGGGCCGGCTCGGCATCCATGGCCCCTTCTGGGGCTTCACCATCGCCTCCAAGGACCCCGAGATCCGCGCCGTGGTGCGGCGACGGCTGGACCAGGGCCTCGATGCCTGCGCCGAACTGGGTGCGACCATGATGGTGGTCCACAGCCCCTACACCACCTGGGGCTACAACAATCTCGGCCATGACCAGGCGGCGCGGCAGCAGGTGCTGGACCTTTGCCACGACACCATGGGCGCCGCCGTACGGCGCGCGGAAAGCCTGGGCGTCGTCCTCGTCATCGAGAATATCGAGGACAAGGACCCGATGGAGCGCGTGCTCCTCGCCCGCAGCTTCGCCAGCGCCCAGGTGCGCGTCTCGGTGGACACGGGCCATGCCAACTACGCCCATGGCAGCACCGGCGCGCCCCCGGTGGACCACTACATCACCGCCGCCGGCGAGCTGCTGGACCATGTCCACCTCCAGGACACGGACGGCTATGGCGACCGCCACTGGGTGCCGGGCGAGGGCAACATCGCCTGGCCCGCCGTCTTCCGCGCCATCGCGGGCGTCATGGCAGCCCACGGCACCACGCCCCGCCTGAAGCTGGAACTGAAGGAGAATGCCCGCATCCGCGAGGGCGCGGCCTTCCTCGCGGCGGCAGGGCTGGCGCGCTGAATCGTGACCGAGCCAGCTCGGTCACGATCCAGCTGCCTTTGGGCGGCAGATTCACGCCCTCGGTGATTCCACCGAGGGCGATCTGACGCCGGCCCGCATTCTGATCTACAAAGGGGGCGTGGCCTCCGAACCGCCTTTCTGGAAGACCGTCCCGCTGGAGCGCATGACGCGCGCCCAGTGGGAAAGCCTGTGCGATGGCTGCGGCCGCTGCTGCCTGCACAAGCTGCGCGACGCCGACACGGAGGAACTCCACCACACCGACGTGGCCTGCCGGCTGCTGGACCGCGCCACGGCCCGCTGCACCGACTACGCCAACCGCCGCGCCCGCGTGCCGGATTGCATCCGCCTCACGCCCAAGCGGCTGGCGGGCATGGACTGGCTGCCGCCCACCTGCGCCTACCGCCTGCTGGCCGAGGGGCGGGATTTGCCGGACTGGCACCCGCTCCGCTCCGGCGACCCGGAGAGCGTGGTGCGGGCCGGCGTCTCCGTGCGCGGCCGCACGGTGGCGGAGCGCGAGGCGGGCGCGCTCGAGGACCACATCACCACCTGGCCGGGCGACTGGCCACGCCGGGCGGGGCCAAGGCCCCTGCCCGGCTCACTCACAGAGGAAACTGCCCCATGAAGGATGCCCTGTTCGGCGGCGTGAACGCCGCGGTGCTGACCGCGATGCGCGAGGATTTCTCGCCCGACCTCGACCGCATGGCCGCGCATGCCAAGTGGCTGCTGGCCAATGGCTGCAATGGCCTCGGCATCCTCGGCACCACGGGCGAGGCCAACAGCTTCTCCGCGAAGGAGCGCATGGCCATCCTGGAAGGGCTGATCGCGCGCGGCGTGCCGGCCTCCACCATGATGCCGGGGGCCGGCGTCTCCTCCATCACCGAGACGGTGGAGCTGACCCAGCATGCCCGCGCCCAGGGCTGCCGCGGCGTGCTGCTGCTGCCGCCCTTCTACTACAAGAACCCCTCCGATGACGGCATCTTCGCCTTCTTCGACGAGGTGGCGAAGCGCGTGGGCGGCGGCATCGCGCTCTATCTCTACAACTTCCCGCAGCAATCGGCCGTGCCCTTCAGCCTGAACGTGATCGGCCGCCTGCTGGACGCGCATCCGGGCGTGTTCAAGGGCGTGAAGGACAGCTCGGGCGACTACGCGAACATGAAGGCCATGATTGATGCCTTCGCGTCGCGCGGCTTCGAGGTCTATTCGGGCAGCGACGAATTCCTGCAGAAGATCCTGGCCGAGGGCGGGGCGGGCTGCATCACCGCCGCCTCCAACGGCAATTCCCATTGGGGTGGCATCGTCTACGCCAAGCGCACGGGGCCCGAGGCCGACGCGGCCCAGGCCATGCTGACCGCCACCCGCAAGGCCGCGACCAGCGTGGCCCTCATCCCGGGCCTGCGCGAAATCATCGCGCGCAGCACCGGCGATGCCGGCTGGCGCACCATCCGCCCGCCGCACCTGCCGCTGTCCCAGGCCGATGCCGACAAGGCCTGGGCCGCCTGGGAAGCCGCCGGCGCCCTGCCCCTGCCGGGGCTGATGAAGCAGGCGGCGGAGTGAACACCGGAGGCGTGAATCCGATGGCGAAATCAGGCGAACCTCTGCGCTGCCGCCCCCCGGCCGTGCCCGTGCCCCAGCTGGATGACGACAAGGTCCGCGTCATCCGCTGGGATTTCGAGCCCGGCGCGGAAACGGGCTTCCACCGCCATGGCTGGCTTTATGTCGTGGTGCCGATGATGGATGGCACGCTGCACATCGAATTCCCCGATGGCAGCACCACCGAGGCGCAGCTCAAGGCCGGGGTGGCCTATAGCCGCCCGGCCGGGGTGGAGCACAATGTGGTCAATGCCGGCCCCGGCCCGCTGAGCTTCGTGGAGACCGAGGTCAAGGCCTGGCCGGGCTAGGTCCCTTCATCGGTAGCGGGGTGGCGCCACGCCCCGCTACCCCTTCAGGCTGCTGCCGAGCTGCACCGTGAACCAGGCGTAGCTGTCGGCATTGATCAGGGCCTGTGCCTGGCTGTTGAACGGGCCATCCGGCGTCACCCCGTCATCCTTGAAATAGCAGTAGTCGTCCGTGCCGGCATATTTGTGCGTGGCCTCATGGATCAGCGTCTTCACGCCGAACTTGCCCGACATCAGCCGCGCATCCTCGATCTTGATGGCGCCCATCAGGTCGCTCGTGCCGGTGCTGAGGTCGGTCACGGTGTTGTGGTAGGGCTTGGTGGCGACGCCGCCGGTCAGGGCGCTCACCTCGCCATTCACGTCATCATCGCCGCTGCCCACCAGGTCGCCGGTCTTGATGGTGACGTCCGCCGCCAGCCCCGTCTTCGTCTGGGTCAGGATCTGCAGGATGGTGCCGAGCGAAGCGGCGTCGATCCGCGTGGGCGGCGTCAGGAAATACCGCGCGGCCAGCGCCGCATGGTCACGCGGGCCGTTGGTGGTCTGCAGCGCCGCCGTGGTGCGTCGCAGGAAGGTGCGGGCCAGGCTCAGCGCCGTCTTCGCGCTGGCAAAGACGGCGATGGGGGTCGAGGGCCGCGTCATGACCACCAGCTGGCCGGTGCCGGCGCTGAAGGTCTGTTGGGTGGTGAACCGCGTCATGGCGCGCCCCTGGTCGGCAAGGCGCGCAAGATATGCCCGCGAAAGATGCTCGGGCAAGAACATACTCAACCCAGGCGTGCATGGCACGCGGCCTCAGCCCGGCGGGCAGAAGATGTCCCGCAGGGTCAGGATGATGCGGCCCACCCGCGGGTCGGCCACGCGGTAATGGATGGTGGTGGCCGCACGGCGCGTGGCCACCAGCCCATCGGCCCTGAGCCGCGCCAAATGCTGGGAAATGGCGGGCTGCGACAGCCCCACCATCTCGGCCAGCCGCCCCACGGTCACCTCGCCCTCGGTGATGAGGTGGCAGAGCAGCAGCAACCGACGTTCATTGGCCAGCAGGCGCAGCAATTGCGCGGCCTCGCCCGCGCGCGCCTCCATCTCAGGCGGCAGCGCGGCGGGGAGCATGGTCCCGGGGTCTGGGTTGGCCTGGAAGTCCATTCCGCGATCATTACGCGGAATTTCGCAGCGCGTCAGGCCCCTTTTGCCACTGGGCAGGTCCGAATGCCCAAAAGCGTGTAGAGCGGGCAGGTCCGCAACAGCCCCGTGGCCAGCGGCACCATGCCCACCCAGCCCCAGAGGCCGATGAGCCCGGCCAGGGTGGCGATGATCAGCGCCAGCCCCACCGCGACCCGCAGCATCCGGTCCACGCCGCCCACATTGGTTGCGAACATCGCCCTCATCCCCTTCGCCAGGGCGGCGGAGAGGCCCGCCGCCTTATCTGCGCGAAGGCTGATGGAAGCGGGCGCCCCGCGCCTTGATGCGGATCAACGCCCCGTCATGATCCGGTCCACCAGCTGGCGGACCGTCGGCACGAAGCCGTTGGAGTAGAAGGGGTCGCTGCCGAAGCGATAGGCGTTGTGGCCCGCGAACATCAGGTTGTCCTGCAGGCTGCCGTCATGGGCGATGTCCTGCAGGGTCTTCTGGATGCAGAAGCTGCGCGGGTCGGCCTTCTTGCCCGTGGAATAGTCGGGCTCGATCTGCGTCCAGTTGCTGAAGCGGCAATGGCTGAGGCAGCCCATGCAGGCCACCTGATCGGCCACGATCTCGCGCGACTTCTCGGGCGTCACGAAGATGAGCGTGCTGTCCGGCGTCCGCATCGCCTCGGTGTAGCCCGCCGCCAGCCAGGCCTCGGCACGGGCGCGGTCCCCGGGGGTCAGCCAGACCAGGCGCTTGCGCGGCCCGATGCCGAGCTCGGCCGTGTGCTCGCCCACAGGCTCCATGGTGTAGGCCACCTGGCGCTCGTTGCGGGCTTCCAGCTCGGCCAGGAAGTCGTTGCGGACGGCGCTGGAATAGAAGCCGGTCGGCGAGAAGGGCTGCAGCAGCACGTCGCCGGGCTGGAGCTCCGTCAGGCGCTTCTTCCAGGCGTCGCTGATGGGCGATTCCTTGGTCAGCAGCGGGCGGGTGCCGAACTGGAAGGCGATGGGGCCGAGCTCGGGGTTGTCGATCCAGTCCTCCCACTCCTCCAGCCACCAGACGCCGCCGGCCATGATGATGGGGGTGGCGTCGAGGCCGAAGGCGCGCATCTGCTCGCGCAGCTTGCGGACGCGCTCATAGGGGGCCTCAGGCTTGCGGGGGTCCTCGCTGTTGGACAGCCCGTTATGGCCACCGGCCAGCCAGGGGTCCTCATAGACCACGCCGCCCAGCCATTCGCTCACCTTGGAATAGCTGCGCTTCCACAGCGCCGAGAAGGCGCGGGCGGAGGACACGATGGGGTAGTAGTGAACGCCGAAATCGCGCGCGATGTCGGCCAGCTTGTAGGGCATGCCCGCGCCGCAGGTGATGCCGTTGACGAGGCCCTTCGCCCCCTCCAGCACGCCGCGGATCACGCGCTCGGCGCCGCCCATCTCCCACAGGATGTTGGCGTGGATGCGGGCATCCTTGCCGCCCACATCCCGCGCCTCGCGCGCCTGGGCGATGCCGCCGGCGATGCCATAGGCCACGAGTTCCTCGTGCCGGTCGCGGCGGGTGGTGCCGTGGTAGACCTGCCGGATGGTCCGGCCTTCCGCGTCATAGCTGTCGGCATTGACGGCCGAGAAGGTGCCAACACCTCCGGCCGCCGCCCAGGCGCCGGCGGTCAGCCCATTGCTGACGGCGACGCCCTTGCCGCCCTCGACCAGGGGCAGCACGTCCACGCCGCCCATGCGGATAGTGTTGATGGCCTTCACGGCGATCCACCCTGACAGAAAACGATGACGGTGAGGTTACGTTACCACGATCCCGGCCGGCGCAAGAGGCTCCGGCCGGGTTGGCCGTGATTCAGTCGCGGTCGCGGCGCGGGCCGCGGTCGCGGCCCTCGCGGCGGGGACGGTCCTCGCCCTCGCCACCTTCGCGGGGGCGGCGCTCGCCCACCTGCTCCGTGATATCGGCACCCGTGGCCTGATCCACAACCCGCATGGACAGCTTTACCTTGCCGCGGTCGTCGAAGCCGATGACCTTCACCTTGACCTGGTCGCCTTCCTTGACGACGTCGGTGGTGCGGTTCACCCGCTCATTGGCCAGTTCGGAGATGTGGACCAGCCCGTCCTTGGCGCCCAGGAAGTTCACGAAGGCGCCGAATTCGGCGGTCTTGACCACCTTGCCATTGTAGATCTGACCGATCTCGGCCTCGGCGGTGATGCCCTTGATCCGGTCAATGGCCGCCTGCGTCGCCTCGGGGTTGGAGGAGGCGATCTTGATCGTCCCGTCATCCTCGATGTCGATCTTCGTGCCGGTCTGCTCCACGATCTCGCGGATCACCTTGCCGCCGGTGCCGATCACTTCGCGGATCTTGTCCTTGGGCACGTTGATGATGGTGATGCGCGGCGCCGTCGCCGCCATCTCCGTCCGCGCGCCGGTGATGGCCTTGGCCATCTCGCCCAGGATGTGGATGCGGCCTTCCTTGGCCTGGGCCAGGGCGGTCTTCATGATCTCGAAGGTGATGGACGTGATCTTGATGTCCATCTGCAGGCTGGTGATGCCCGCCTCGGTCCCCGCCACCTTGAAGTCCATGTCGCCGAGGTGGTCCTCGTCGCCCAGGATGTCGCTCAGCACCGCGAAGCCGCGGTCCTCCTTGATGAGGCCCATGGCGATGCCCGCCACCGGCCGCGCCAGCGGGCAGCCCGCATCCATCAGCGCCAGCGAGGTGCCGCAGACGGTCGCCATCGAGGAGGAGCCGTTGCTCTCCGTGATCTCGGACACGATGCGCATCGTGTACGGGAACTTCTCCTTCTCCGGCAGCACCGGGTGCATGGCGCGCCAGGCCAGCTTGCCATGGCCGATCTCACGCCGGCCGGGGCTGCCCATGCGGCCCGTCTCACCCACCGAATAGGGGGGAAGTTGTAGTGCAGCATGAAGTTCTCGCGGTACTCGCCCGCCAGCGCGTCAATCACCTGCTCGTCCTGGCCGGTGCCGAGCGTGGCGACGCAGAGCGCCTGGGTCTCGCCGCGCGTGAACAGCGCCGAGCCATGGGCGCGCGGCAGCACGCCCACCTCCGCCATGATGGGGCGGACGGTCTTGGTGTCGCGGCCGTCAATGCGGATGCCGGTGTCGAGGATGGCGCCGCGGACCACATCCGCCTCCAGCGCCTTCATCATGCCCTTGGCGGCGTCGGTGTTGGCGCCCTCGGCCTCGAGGGCGGCCATCACGGCCTTCTTCGCCTCGGAGACGGCCTTCTGGCGCGCCTGCTTGTCGGTGATCTTGTAGGCCTCGGCCATCTGGGCGGTGCCGAGTTCCGCGATGCGGGCCTTCAGCGCTTCCAGGGCGGGGTCGGCCTCGGCCAGGTCCCAGGGCTCCTTCGCGGCCACCTCGGCCAGCGCGATGATGCCCTCGATGACCGGCTGGAAGCCTTTGTGGCCGAATTCGAGCGCGGCCAGCATCTGCTCCTCGCTCAGCTCATGCGCCTCGCTCTCCACCATCAGCACGCCCTCGGCGGTGCCGGCGATGACGAGGTCCAGCTTCGACAGCTTGCGTTGCGCCGCCGTCGGGTTCAGCACGAACTGGCCGTCAATGAAGCCCACGCGCGCCCCGCCCACCGGGCCGAAGAAGGGAATGCCCGACAGCGTCAGCGCGGCGGAGCAGCCCACCAGCGCCACCATGTCCGGGTCATTCTCCAGGTCATGCGACAGCACGGTCGCGATCACCTGCACCTCGTTGCGGAACCCCTCGGGGAACAGCGGGCGGATGGGGCGGTCAATGAGGCGCGAGATCAGCGTCTCGCTCTCGCTGGGCCGGCCTTCGCGCTTGAAGAAGCCGCCGGGAATCTTGCCGGCCGCGAAGGCCTTTTCCTGGTAGTTCACGGTCAGCGGGAAGAAGTCCTGGCCGGGCTTCACGCTGCGGCTGCCGACCACGGTGCAGAGCACGATGGTGTCGCCCAGGCGGGCCATCACGGCGCCATCGGCCTGGCGGGCGATCTTGCCCGTCTCGAGCGTCAGGATCTGGCCGCCCCAGGGAATGTCCTTGCGGAAGTAGTTGTCGAACATGCGTCGTCCTAGCTTGCCCCCGGCCCCGAATGGGCCCGTGCGGGGCATGGATGTGCGCGACGCGGCAGGAAGGCAGTCCATCCACCCGGCCGCCCTGCAGAAGGGGAGGCTCTCGGCGTCTCGGGGGACATGGGGCCGGGGTGCGCGCACCCGCGGCAAGGCCATGTGGCCGGAGGCGCCGCCGACCCATCTTCCGTCAGGAATGCCCGGTGGCTCTGACAACCCGCCGCGGACGCGGTCGGTTATGCCGCGCCGGAGGCTCCGGTGAGGCAGGCCCCCTTATGGACCGGATAAGGCCGGGACACCAGGGGAAAGTCGACAGGCGGCGAGTCTCAGCGCCGCTTCTTCTTGTGCTCGGGCTCGGGCAGGCCAAGGTTCAACTCCTGGAACCCCGTGTGCATCACCAGCCGCGGCCCGCCATCGGGCAGGCGCAGGCCCATCCTCCCATGGGTGTCGGGCGGATAGGCACGGATGCGCCCCAGATCGGCCTGGGCGGCATAGCGACGAAAGGGCCGGAACAGCCCCTGCATCTCGAAGACCAGGCCCTCGGGCACGCGCCAGATCCGCGCGATGGTCGCCCGGCGACGACGATCGGTCAGGATCGCCACCAGCAGCAGCAGGAGCTGGGCCAGGAAGAGGATGGTGGGGCTGTCGCCCCCTGGCACCACCTCGTCCAGGCTGGCGTAGAGCGCCGCCGCCATGCCAAGCACGCAGCCCCAGGCGATGACGCTCAACACCCACATGACGCGCCCGCGGTTCGACTCGAAGAGCAGAACCGGCGGGCGGCGCCGCATCACCGGCGCAGGCCGAGCCGCCCGATCAGCGCTTCGTAGCGGGCCCGGTCCTTGCGCTTCACATAGTCCAGCAGGCCACGGCGCTGGCCAACCAGCACCAGCAGGCCGCGGCGGCTGTGGAAATCCTTGGCGTGGGTCTTGAGGTGCTCGGTCAGGTTGGAGATGCGCTCGCTCAGGATCGCGACCTGCACCTCGGGGCTGCCCGTATCGCCCGGCTTCTGGGCGTATTCCTGGATGAGCGCGCTGCGGCGCTCGGCGGTGATCGACATCGGCGTGTTCCTTATGGGGTCTTGAGGGATGCGACGGCGCGCCGGTGTCAGGCCGCCCGAATGGCGTCGGCCATCAGCCTTTCGGGCCTGAGCATCCCTTCCTCGAGACGGCACAGGCCCACGAACCGCTCCCCTGCCACCACGCGCACCAAGCCCCCATCGGGGTCGGCGTCGGGCGGAACCCGTCCCATGAATTCCACCAGGCTCAAGGCCTGGCCGAAGCCGAGACGGGCGGCCTCCCCTTCCGTGACGGCCAGTGCCGGGATGTCGGCCAGCGCGGTCGCGAACGGAAGCAGGACGTCCAGTGAAGGAGGAGGCGTATCGCCGCTTCCCGCGATCTTGTCCAGGGGCACGGCATGCGCCTCCAGGAAGGGGCCGACCCGCAGGCGGCGCAGGGCGGCGATGTGGCCCACCGTGCCGACCGCGCGCGCCAGGTCCCGCGCCAGGCTGCGCATGTAGACGCCCTTGCCCGACTGCACCTCGAAGATGGCGGTGTCGGCATCGGGCCGCGCGATCAGCTCGAAGCGGTCCACCCGGGCGGGGCGGGCTTCCAGCACCACCTCCTGCCCGTCGCGCGCCAGGTCATAGGCGCGCTCGCCATTGATCTTGATGGCGGAATAGATGGGCGGGATCTGCATGATGTCGCCGGTGAAGGCCGGCAGCGCCGCGCGGATGGCCTCGTCCGTGGGGCGGGCCTCGCTCGTTTCCGTCACCGCGCCATCGGCATCGTCGGAATCGCGGGCTTCGCCGAAGCGGAGCGTGAAGTGATAGACCTTGGTGCCGTCCATCACATAGGGCACGGTCTTGGTGGCGGCGCCGAAGGCGATGGGCAGCAGGCCGGTCGCCAGCGGGTCCAGCGTGCCGCCATGGCCCGCCTTCTGCGCGTCGAAGGCGCGCTTCACCTTGTTCACGACATCGGTGCTTCCGATCCCGCTGGGCTTGTCCACGATCAACCAGCCGTTGATGTCACGGCCGCGGGGCTTTTTCTTGAATTGGCGGGGCATGTGCAATCCTTGAGGGCGGGTCAGCCCTCTTCGTCGGAATCCGGGCGGGGGGTCAGGTCGCGCGCCACCTCGGGCTGGCGCAGCACCCGCGTCATGTGCAGGGCGTAGTCCAGCGCGGTATCGGGCTGGAAATGCAGGTCCGGCGCGTATTTCAGCCGCACCGCCTTGGCGATCTGGCTGCGCAGGAAGGGTGCCGCGCGCTTCAGCGCCGCGAACTGCTCCGGCGGCAAATCCCGGCCCAGGCCGCTGACGAAGGCCGTCATGTGCTTGAGGTCCGGCGAGGCGCGGACCTCCGTCACCGTGATGCGCGCATTGGCGAGGTCCGGGTCGCGGAAATCCGCGCGTTCGAAGAGCGCGGCCAGGGCGTGGCGGATTTCCTCGGCCACGCGCAATTGCCGCTGCGAGGGGCCGGCGGCGGCGCCAGCCCCCCGGGAGGATGAACGGGCCATGGTCTCAGGCCTCCTGTGCCGGGGGAATGGGGGCCCGCGGAATGGGTGCCAGATGGTGGCGGATGAAGCCCCGCACCTCGGGCTGGCGGGCGGGGCAGCTGTCGCCGGTGGGGTTGTGTACCAGCATGAACATGCCCTCGCGCCAGAATTCGTTGAAGCGGCGATGGTCCGCTTCCAGCAGCGCCATGGCCCGCTTCATGCAGCGCCCGAAGATCCAGGGGCGGCCCAGCTTCGCCACATAGGCGAAGCCCGTGGCCAGGAACCCCAGCGCCAGCCACCAGGCGATGGGATAGAACAGCAGGGCGATGACGAAGGGCGCGCCCATCACCAGCCAGTTGTCCCGATAGGAATGGGTGGGGCGCCCAGGGGTGTTCAGCTCCGTCACATTGAAGCGGATCTGCATCACCCCGTCATGAATGGCTTCGAGGAGGAGGGAGACCTCCTCATCGCGCCGTGCCCCGTCCGTCTCCATTCACATCACGCCGCGGCGACGGTTTCCGTCTCGAAGCATTCGATCTGGTCATCCACGCGGATGTCATCGAAGTTCCGGAAGCCCATGCCGCATTCGTAGCCGTTCGTGACTTCCTTCACGTCGTCCTTGAAGCGGCGCAGCGTGGAAAGCTCGCCCTCGTGGATCACCACGCCGTCGCGGATCAGGCGGAAGCCGCAGCCGCGCTTCACCACGCCCTCGGTCACGCGGCAGCCGGCCACCTTGCCGATGCGCTTGACCTCGAAGACCTGCAGGATCTGCGCGTAGCCCAGGAAGTTCTCGCGCTGGACGGGGGCGAGGCGCGACTTGAAGATCGCCTCGATGTCGTCCGACACCTGGTAGATGATCGAGTAGTAGCGGATATCCACGCCGTCGCGCTGCGCCATCTCGCGCGCCTGGCTGGTGGCGCGGACATTGAAGGCCACCACCACCGCATTGGACGCCTTGGCGAGCTGGATGTCGCTCTCGGTGATCTGACCCACGGCGGAGTGCAGCACCCGGACCTTCACCTCGTCATTGCCGAGCTTGCCGAGCGTGACGTTGATCGCCTCGGCGGAGCCCTGCACGTCCGCCTTCACGACGACGGCCACTTCCTTCTGCTGGCCCGCCTGGATGCGCGCCAGCATGTCGTTCAGCGTGCCACGGCCGGCACCGAGCGCCGCGGCCGCCTTGTCGCGGGCGCGGCGCTGGCGGAATTCGCTGACCTCCCGCGCGCGGATTTCGTTCTCGACCGCGACGAAGTTCTCGCCGGCCGCCGGCACGCCCGAAAGGCCCAGGATCTCGACGGGGGCCGAAGGGCCAGCCGTCTTGATCTGCTTGCCCTTGTCGTCCACCAGGGCGCGCACGCGGCCCCATTCGGCGCCGGCCACCACGATGTCGCCCTGCTTCAGCGTGCCCTTCTGCACCAGCACGGTGGCCACGGGGCCACGCCCGCGGTCGAGCTTGCTCTCGATCACGGTGCCCTCGCCGGCGCGGTCCGGATTGGCGCGCAGGTCGAGGATTTCCGCCTGCAGCAGGATGGCTTCCAGCAGCTTGTCGAGGTTCGTGCCCTTGGTGGCCGAAACCTGGATTTCCTGCGTCTCACCGCCCAGGCTCTCCACCACGATCTCGTGCTGCAGCAACTCATTGCGCACGCGGTCGAGGTTGATGCCCGGCTTGTCGATCTTGTTGACGGCCACGATCAGCGGAACGTTCGCCGCGCGGGCGTGCTTGATGGCCTCGATGGTCTGCGGCATCACGCCGTCATCGGCGGCCACCACCAGCACCACCATGTCCGTCACCGACGCGCCACGGGCGCGCATGGCCGTGAAGGCCTCATGGCCCGGGGTGTCGATGAAGGTGACGACGCCAGAGGGCGTCTGCACCTGGTAGGCGCCGATGTGCTGGGTGATGCCACCCGCCTCCTTCGCCACCACGTCGGTCTTGCGCAGCGCGTCCAGCAGGCTGGTCTTGCCGTGGTCCACATGGCCCATGATGGTCACCACGGGCGGGCGGGGCACCTGCGTCCCCTCCTCGTCCACGGCGCCTTCCAGCCCCACTTCCACGTCATCCTCGGAGACGCGCTTCACGCGGTGGCCGAATTCCTGCGCCACCAGCTCGGCCGTGTCGGCGTCGATGGACTGCGTGATGGTCGCCATCACGCCCATGCGGAACAGCGCCTTCACCACCTCGCCCGCGCGGGACGCCATGCGGTTGGCGAGTTCCTGGACCGTGATGGTCTCGGGGATGATGACGTCGCGCACCACGCGCTCCTGGCCGGCGCGCAGCCGGGCCAGTTCCTGCTGCCGCCGCTCACGCTCGCGCGCACGGCGGACCGAGGCCATCGAGCGGCTGCGATCGTCATCGCCATCCATCGCGGCGGCGACGTCGATGCGGCCTTCACGTCGGGGGCCGGCCAGCGGGGTCTTCTTGACGGGCGCGGCCACGACGCGGCGCGCGCCGCCAGGGCCCGGCGGGCCGGTGCGGCGGGCGGGACCGCGGCGGTCGTCATCCTCCTCGCGCACGCGCGGCGGGCCGAGGCTGAGCTTGGCCGCCGGCGTGGTGGCCGAGGGGCTGGGCCGCAGCGCCGGGCCAGGCTGGGCGCGGGCCGCGAGAGGCGTCACGCGCTGGGCGCCGGGGCGCACGGTGCTGCCGGGCATGCCGGGGGCCGGCTGCTGCGGGGCGCGCGGCGCGGGACGGGATGCGGGCGCCGGGGCGCGCTCGGGCGCACGGGCGGCGGCAGGGGCCGGCGCGGGGGCGGGTTCGGGCTCCGGGGCGGCGGGCGCGCGGGCGGCCTCGCGCGCGGCGGCGGCCGCTTCGGCCTCGGCCTGGCGGGCGGCTTCCCGGGCTTCCTCGGCGGCGCGGGCTTCTTCCTCGGCGCGGCGGGCCGCTTCCTCGGCGGCGCTGCGGACCATGAGGGCCTGGCGCTCACGCTGCTCACGCTCACGCGCGGCCTCGACGCGGCGCTGCTCTTCCAGCACGCGCTGGCGCGTGGCCATCTCGGCCGCGGTCAGCGGGCGGCCCACGGTGGGGGCGCCGCCGCCGCTGCGGGCGGGGCCGCTGCCGGGGCGCGCGGGCGCACCGCTGCGCGACGCCGCCGGCGGCGCGGCGCCGGACGCGCGCGGGGCCGTGGGCGTGGCACCGGTCGGGCGCGTGGCACCCGTGGGCGCGGCCGGCGCGGGCGCGCGCTTCTTCACCACCTCGACCTGCACCACCTTGCTGCGGCCGTGGCTGAAGCTCTGCCGCACGCTTCCGGCGTCCACCGTCTTGCCGAGCTCGAGCCGCCCCGCGGGGCGGAGGCTCAGCCGGTTCTTCGCCGCATCTTGATCGTTCTGGTCGCTCATCCGCCGTTCCGAACTCGTCCCGCGGGCGTCACCGCCCAGGGGCACCTGAAAAACACGCGGCCCGCGGCCGCTGCACCGTCACGCCCCGACACCTGTCCGGGGGCGCGTTCCTCACGCGGGGCCATGGCCCGCGTCCATTTCAAAGCCGGCCAGGCGTTCCGCCTCGACCAGCAAACCCTGCGCCAGCTTCCCGGGCGCCACCGCGACATGGACCACCCGATCCCGGCCGAAGACCGCGCCCAGCGCCTCGCCGGAGAGCGGCGCCAGCACCGGCAATTCCCGGCGGCCCAGCAGGCGCTCCCGCTCGGCCGGGCTGCCGTCGGAGGCCTGGACCACCAGCGCCACCCGCCCGGCGCGGAGCCATTCCAGCACCGCCTCCCGCCCCGCCACGGCCTCACCGCCACGGCGCGCGAAACCGAGGAAATCCTTCACCCGCTGCCGCAGCGCGGAAACGACGAAGGCGCCCAGGTCCGCCGGGACAATGACTTGCCCCCGCGCTGCCCGTGCGAACGCCCCCTGCTTCAACGCCTTGCGAAGAACCCCGTCCTGCGCGGCCAACCATAGGCCCCTGCCCGGCAAACGTCCACCCGGATCGGGGATGAGTTCGCGCGCGGGTCCTATGACGAAGCGGAGCATCGCCTCCTTCGGCAACACCTGCCGCGTGACGATGCAGCGCCGAAGCGGGCCGCGTTCGCGGGCGATGGCGTCGTCGGGCAGGTCCTCGTCCTGTTCGGCGGCGTCAGCCAGGCTGCCCACCCTCCTCGCCGAACCAATGGGCGCGGGCGGCCATGATGACGGCGTTCGCCGTCTCCTCGTCCATCGCGCCCTCGCCGAGGATTTCGATGAGTTCGTCGGAAGCCAGGTCCGCCACATCGTCCAGCGACTTCACGCCCGCCTCGCCCAGTGACACGAGCTGCGCGTTGGTGAAGTAGCCGAGGTCCACCACGCCATCTTCCACGCCGAGATCGGTGCGCTTCTGCGCCAGCTCCGCGTCCTTCTGCTCCAGGAAGGCCATGGCGCGGCGCTTCAGCTCGGCCGCGATGTTCTCGTCGAAGCCCTCGATGCCGGCCAGCTCCTCGTCGTCCACGTCCACGATCTCCTCGATCGAGCCGTAGCCCTCGGTCACCAGCAGGCCGGCGATCACGTCGTCCACGTCGAGACCCTCGACGAAGAGGCCGCTGCGCTTGCGGAAATCCTCCTGGCGGCGCTCGCTCTCGCCGGCCTCGGTCAGGATATCAATGTCGTAGCGCGTCAGCTGCGAAGCGAGGCGCACATTCTGCCCGCGCCGGCCGATGGCGAGCGACAACTGCTCATCGGGCACCACCACTTCCACGCGCTTGTCGTCATCATCCAGCACCACCTTGGACACCTCGGCGGGCGCCATGGCGTTCACGATGAAGGTCGCGATGTCGTTGCTCCAGGGGATGATGTCGATCTTCTCGCCCTGAAGCTCCGCCACCACCGCCTGCACGCGGCTGCCGCGCATGCCGACGCAGGCGCCGACCGGATCAATGCTGCTGTCGCGGCTGATCACGGCCATCTTGGCGCGGCTGCCAGGGTCGCGCGCCACCGCCTTGATTTCGATGATGCCGTCGTAGATTTCCGGCACCTCCTGCGCGAAGAGCTTCGCCAGGAAGCCCGGATGCGTGCGGCTGAGGAAGATCTGCGGGCCGCGCGGTTCCTCGCGCACGTCGTAGATGTAGGCGCGCACGCGGTCGCCATTCTTGAAAGCCTCGCGCGCGATGCATTCGTCACGCCGCAGCAGCGCCTCGGCCCGGCCGAGGTCCACCATCAGGTTGCCGTACTCGGTGCGCTTGACCGTGCCGTTGATGATCTCGCCCACGCGGTCCTTGTATTCCTCGAACTGCTTCTTCCGCTCCACCTCGCGCACGCGCTGCACGATGACCTGCTTGGCCGTCTGCGCGCCGATGCGGCCAAAATCGATCGGCGGCAGGGGGTCCACGATGTATTCGCCGACCGCGATGCCGGGCTTGATCTTCTGCGCGATGCGGATGGGCATCTGCGTCTCTTCGTCCTCGACCGCGTCATCCTCGACGATGAGGGTCCAGCGGGAGAGCTTCACGGCGCCCGTGCGGCGATCAATCTCGGCGCGGATGTCCTTGTTCTGGCCATAGGTCTGGCGCCCGGCCTTGCCCATGGCCATTTCCATGGCCTCCAGCACCTCCTCGCGCTCGATCATCTTCTCGCGGGCGACGGCGTCGGCCACCTGGAGGAATTCGGGCCGCGGGATGGCGGTGTCGAGGGCCATGGGTGTCAGTTCCTCGTCTCGGGTTGGGAGGCCGCGGTGGCGGCGATGAGTTCGTCGGTCAGCACGAGCTTGGCGCGGCGCATCTGGTCGCGCGGGAGGGTGATTTCGCCGCCTTCGTCCAGGCGCAGGCGGGCGGCTTCCATGTCGGCGCCCAGCACCACGCCGCGGAAGCGCTTGCGGCCTTCGAAGGGCACCAGCATTTCGACGGTGGCGATGTGGCCGGCGTAACGCTCCCAATCCTTGGTGCGCGTCAGCGGGCGGTCAATGCCGGGGCTGGAGACTTCCAGCATCCATTCGGCCTTGATGGGGTCCGCCACGTCGAGCACGGCGCCGATGGCGTGGCTGATCTCGGTGCAATCCTCGACCGTGAAGGCCGCGCCATCGGCACGGTCCGCCATGATCTGCACGGTGGGGCGTTCCTTGCCGCTGACCTGCACGCGCACGAGCTCATAGCCCATGTGCTCGATGGTCGGCGCCACGAGGTCGGCGATGCGGGCGTCGAGCCCTTCATGGCGGGGACGTTCGATCGTCAAAAACAAAAAAGGCGGCCCCGGAAGGCCACCCCCCTGATGGTTCAGATGGTGTGAATGGAGGAGATATGCGCTTTTTGGGAGGGGGGTGCAAGGGGTGACTAATCCGGGCCGTCATTCGAGGCAGCCGATTGCCCCCCTAACCGCAAGCGTCCGCTAGGAAAGAGACATTGCCGCCGCCGATGCCTTTCCATAAGATGCGATCATGGCTCGCATTAATCTCCGAAAATTCTTAAATGAACACTACAAAGGGGGCGTAACTGCACGCGACGTCATCCGCGAAGCAGTAACGAATTCAATTCATGCGAGCGCGACCTCCATTTCGGTGGATCTGCAATTTGATCGCCACCCGACGCTGTTCGGTGACGACGCTCGAAGCGCACTGCACAGTATAAGAATTTCGGATAATGGCGAAGGATTTACGGACGACAATTTAAATTATTTCGATGAAGTCTACACCAATCATAAAGATCATCTGGGAGGCAAAGGTGTAGGCCGCCTTTCATTCTTGAAATTTGCCGATTCGGTAAAAATCGAAAGCCAGTTGCCAAGCAAAAAAGTTCAATTCTTTTATACTCCAGACTTTAAGCTTGATGATGTCGAAAAAATCGAAAGAACTGGGCCGAATTCTACAGTTATCACAATAAGTAAAATAAAAGATCGAGTCAACAGTCAAGTCACCAAATTGGTTAACTCAATTTGTGATGACCTTAGGCTTCTTCTTTTTTTAAAGAAGCAGGCAGGAAAAAGCGTCGAGATCGAATTTACGCACAACTCGCAGCAACCTTTCCCCGAGCATGTTATCTTTGGGGGGCAGTCCATTGAAGCTTATGCGACGCATGCTTTTGAGTTCGAGGGAGAGAGGTTTGATTGTTATTTATTTCGTGACGAGCCGCCCTTGAAGGGCATCACGGCGATGCTGTGCGCCGACGAAATATGCGTAGAAGAAATGCCGATAAGCAAGCGCTTCGACATATGCCGCTACGTCATATCTGTCACCTCAGGCTATCTGAGCGGGCGCGCAAACATGGAGCGGAAGCGGCTGGAGATCCCTGCAACCAGCGCCGATTCTGACTTAATTTCTCCAATCAGTAGAGAAAGCTTGATGCCGCGAATTCGAGCGGAATGCCTGTCAATTATTAATGCGGCCGCACAAAATGAAATACAAGAATTCAAGCAAACAAATGTCAAAAAACTCGTTACATATTATCCATTTATCCAAATAGACTCTCTTAATGGTGAAGTAGGATTGCTAGATGCTGACGAAATTGTAAAAACGTATCGAGCTCAACTCGCACGACGGGAAGATACCCTTGTCGAAGCTATGGAGGTTGGAGCTCCCATTGCATTTGACGACATTTCGCATCTTGCGAGCGACGACCTCGCGCGATTTATAGTTCATAGAGCGCTGGTAATCGAGTCGCTGGCGAAGATGCCGCGCGACGCGGCCGAAGAGGCGCTGCACAACGCAATACTGAAGAAACACAGCGACGGCAACGATATTCGAGAGAATAATGTTTGGCTAATTGACGATAAGTTTCTATCTTATAACAACATTTTTAGCGACGAAGCGCTTGCGAAAGTTGTCAAAGAAGTCAACGAACAAACTGAATCTAAGCAGCAGCGCCGTCCAGATATCGCAGGATTTTTCTCCAAAGATAATTCTGGTCACCCGAATAAATTAGTCATCGTCGAATTTAAAAAGCCTGGCGCTGATATATTTGAAAATAACAAGGCTTTGCTTCAATGCCGATTCTACGCAAATGAGTTGGTAAAACGCGTTCCAACGCTGCGCGAAGTGTTCGCATTTGCTGTCGTCGAAATTGACGACGAATTTTATGCGGATATGAAGCAAACGAATTTCAAAGACGTGTTTTCACTAAACGAAAAAGTCTTATATAATGATTTTCAAATTGGCAGTGAAAATGACGTTCCGCTACATTTTTATGTTATGCCTGCTTCCTCATTTTTGATCGATGCAAAGGCTCGGAACCGGGTCTTTGAGGAGGTGCTGCAATTTAATGCAAAACAAAAATTGCGGTGACTATCCAGGTGTCTAGGTTCACTGCCAGTTGCTAGCCCACCGGCAACCGCACCAAAAACCTTGCCCCAATCACCTTCCCCTCCGCATCCCTCCTATTCTCCGCCGCAATCCTCCCCCGCAGCCCCTCAATGATCTGGCGCGAAATGGAAAGCCCCAGCCCCGAATGCTGCCCGAACCGCTCCCCCCGCGGCCGTTCGGAGTAGAAGCGGTCAAAAATCCCCTCCAGACGCGCCTCCGGAATCCCCGGCCCCTCATCCTCCACAATCACCTCCACCTCCGGCCCCGCCGCGCGCGCGCGCAGCCAGACGCGCCCGCCCTCCGGGCTGAAGCTGACGGCATTGCCCAGCAGGTTGCGGAACACCTGCACCAGCCGGTCCTCCACCCCCATTGCCACCAGGTGTTCCGGCGCCTCCAGGATCATTTCCGGCTCACCCGGCTGGCGGATGGTGTTGTTCAGCTCCACCAGCACGGCCAGGATGGGCGCGATGTCCACCGGCTCCGCGATCACGCGCGAAAGCTCGGCATCCACGCGCGAGGAATCCGCGATATCCGTGATCAGCCGGTCCATCCGCACCGCGTCATTGGCGATGATGCCGAGCAGCCTGCGTTGCTGCTCCACATCCTCCACCCGCCGCAGCGTCTCGATGGCGCTGCGCACGCTGGTCAGCGGGTTCTTCAGCTCATGCGCCACATCGGCCGCGAAGCGTTCATTGGCGTCAATCCGCGCCCAGAGCGCCAGCGCCGCCGCCCGCAAATCCCGCGCGAGAATGCCGATCTCATCCCGACGCGCCAAAAGGTCCTCGGGCACCGAGCCGCCGCGCCCCTTGCCCTGCCGCATCTCCGCCGCCGCATCCGCCAGGCGCAGGATCGGGCTCGCCAGCGTCTGCGCCAGATAGAAGGAGACGGCGACGGTCAGCGCCAGCGCCAGCAGGAACAGCCCCAGCACGCTGGCGCGGATTTCGAGAAGCCGCGCATCCACCTCCCGCGCCTCGCGCGTCAGCAGCACGATGCCCACGGCCTGCGCGCCGCGCCGCGCGGGTTCGGCGACGCTCACCAGCAGCCGCCCATCCGGCGTGCGGCGGATATAGGGGGTGACGCCGCCTTCGAGTGCCAGCCGCAGCTCCGCCTGGCGCTCGGGGCCGAGGTCGGGCTGCCAGTCGAAGCTCTGCGCGTCCGGCGTCGTGTCCAGCACCACCGGGTTGCGGGAGGCGCTGGGCAGCAGCCCCAGCAGCCATTCATAGACCCCCCCACCCCCTGCGAGAACACGCCGCGCGGGGCGGGCGGCGGCAAAGGTTCGGTGACGACGGCACCGCCCACGCTCTCGCGCACGCGGCTGTCGGCCACCACCAGGCCGGCCGTGTCGAACAGGCGCGCCTGGGTGTTGGGCGAGGGCTCCACCAGGCGCCGCAGCAGGGGCCGCGCGGCTTCGGGCACCAGCACCGCGCGGTCATCCTGGATGCGGACCGCGGCCTCGCTGATGCCGCCGGCATAGATGCGCGCCTGGGTGCGCATGGCCTCGACCTCGGCGGCGAGAAGCCCGTCCTGGTACTGGTCCAGGTAGAGAAGCGCCACGGCCAGCAGCGCCGGCGGTAGGGCGTTCACCAGCAGGATGCGCCGCAGCAGGGGCGAGCCCCAGGCGCGCCGCCGGCGCGGGCGCGGCGGGGCCTCGGGCTTCAGCAGCGGCGCTTCGGGCACAGGCTCAGGCCGCCGCCTGCTGCACGATGGAGGGAAGCGCCGCCACCGAGAACAGATGCGCGTGGATGGCCTCCAGCCAGCCCTTGTCGCGCAGCATGACGAGCTGTTCGCCGGTCAGCGCGTTGAAGGCCTCGCGCTGCACGGCGTGGAAGCCGTCCACGCGCAGGTTGCGGCCGCCCTGCTCGAACTGCACGGCGGCGGGGCCGAGCAGTTTCAACTCCGCCAAGGCGGCCACGAAGTCCTGGGTGCGGAGGAAACTGCCCTCCACCGCGCGGGTGAATTCGAAGGCGCGGCTGGCCATGGCGGTGGGCTTGCCCTCGGCGTCGAAGAGGGGTTCGCCCTCGGCCTCGGAGAATTGGGGCGCGCCGGGGTCGAGGCAGAGCGCCAGCTCCTCGCTGCCCGGCGCGGTGCGGGCCAGCAGGAAAGGGTAGCGGCGGAGATAGGCGGGGACATAGACGCCCTGCCGCCACTCCCCCGCCTCATTGATGAAGAGGTTGCGGCCAGGCCCGCCGCCCAGGATGGCGAGCGGCATGTGCGGCGCGCCGGTGGCGAAGACCACGCCCATGTGGCGGGCGGCGAGCGGGAACTCCTCCAGCGCCAGCGGCACGGCGGGAATGCCGGCGGCGAAGCCGAAGCCCACATCGCGCACGCGCCAATGGGCGTGCTGCATCTGGTTCAGGGGCACCAGCCCGCCATAGAGCGGCGGCAGCGGGGAGGCAGCTTCGGACATTGTTAAACCCCTGTTGGCTCTGATGGCGCGCAACTGTCATCTGTGATGCACGAAAGCTTGCGTCCGTAACATCGTGCATCCAGAATGCCACAACGACACGAAGAAGTGGAGGAAGGCCATGTCCCACCCAGACCCCACGGAGGGTCCAGGCAGGGAAGACGGGACGCAGGTCGCGCGGGCCCGGCTTGGCCGTCGCCTCTTCGTGACCCGGGTGGCCTCGGGCGCCGCGCTGCTGCTGGGCGGCCTGGCCGCCGCGCCCGCCCGCGCGCAATACCGCACCGGCATCACCGACAGCGACCCGAATGACAGCCCGGGCTATGGCCGTGGTGGCCGCCCCCGCACCGGCCTGACCGACAGCGACCCCAATGACAGCCCCGGCTATGGCCGTGGTGGCGGGCGCCCCCGCACCGGCCTGACCGACAGCGACCCGAACGACAGCCCCGGTTACGGCCGTGGCGGTGGCCGTCCCCGCACTGGCCTGACCGATTCCGACCCCAATGACAGCCCCGGTTACGGCCGTGGTGGCGGGCGCCCCCGCACCGGCCTGACCGATTCCGACCCCAATGACACCGCGGGCCATGGCCGCGGTGGCGGGCGCAAGTGATCCGCGCCGCGCTCAACGGAGCCCAAGGAAAATGACCGAACGCCTGTCCCGACGCCTGCTGGTGCTCCGCGTGGCCGCACTCAGTGCCGCTGGCGCAACCCTGGCCGCCTGCGTGCCCGCCCAGCCCGGCCCCGTCTATGTGGCGCCCATGGCCACCGGCCGCATCCGCACCGGCCTGACCGACGCCGACCCCAATGACGGCGTGGGCTATGGGCGCGGCGGGTATCGCGGCGGCTATTCCGGCAACCGCGTCCGCACCGGCCTGACCGACGCCGACCCCAATGACGGCGCCGGCTATGGGCGCGGCGGCTATCGTGGCGGCTACAGCGGCAACCGCGTCCGCACCGGCATCACCGACAGCGACCCCAATGATGGCGCGGGCTATGGCCGCGGCGGGTATCGCGGCGGCTATGGCGGCAACCGCATCCGCACCGGGCTGACCGACAGCGACCCCAATGATGGCGTGGGCTATGGGCGCGGGGGCCGCCGCTGGTGAGCCCAGAGGGCAGCCAATCGGGGAGCCAAAAGGGCAGCCTCCGCCCCCCCACCGCCGAAACCCTCGGCGAATGGGCCTTCGGCGTGACCTATGGCAGGCTGGGCGTCAGCGAGGCGCTGTCCATGCGGGAATCCCGCAACTGGCGCTTCCTGCCCGGCCATGGCGTGAACCGCTTCGCCGAGGTGCTCTCCACCGCCGCCATTGACGCGCATCTCCGCACCGACGCCGCGCGCACGCCGCGCATCGCCATGGCCGATGAAAGCCAGCGCGGCAGCGCGGGCGTGCCGCACGAGGAATTCACCCTCGATGACGGGCGCGTGGACCTGCCGCGCCTGTTGGCGCGCTTCGACGCCGGCGCCTCGCTGGTCGTCTCCCAGTTCGACGAGACGCATCCGCCCCTGCAACGCCTCTGCCGGGGGCTGGAAAAGCTGTTCCTCCACGCCGTCCAGGCCAATCTCTACCTGACGCCGCCCGCCGCCCAGGGCTTCCGCACCCATTACGACACGCATGACGTGCTGGTGCTGCAAGTCGAGGGCCGCAAGCGCTGGCGCGTCTGGGATGGCGAGCCCCTGCCCCGCCCCACCCGCCGCACCGGCTGGACCGGCAAGCTCGCCCCCGAGGGCGAACCCCACACCCTGCTGCTGGAACCCGGCGACGCCCTCTACATCCCGCGCGGCGTCTTCCACGACGCGGCGACCGAGCCGGGCGAGACCTCGCTGCACATCACGCTGGGCTTCCTCGAACCCTCCTGGGCCGAGGCGCTGCGGCAATTGCTGGATGATGTGGAGGCGACCGACCCCGCGCTGCGCGAATCCGTCCCCACCTGGCGCATCGGCGAGGATGACCTGCACCCGGCGCTGGAAGGCGCCCTGGCGCGGCTGGCCGCGCCGGGCCTCGCGGAGCGCCTGCAAAACCTGCTGCTGTCCCACCTGCCGCAGGACCGCCAGCCCCTGCCGGCGCGGGGCCTGATGGACCGCATGCCGGAAGGCAAGCTGCGGCTGGCCGACGGCATGCACCACCATGTGGTGCAGGGCGAAGATGGGGTGGTGGCGCTGCACTGGCCCGGCGGCGTGGACATCCTGACCGCGGAACAGATGGACGACCTCACGGCGCTCGCCGATGGCGCCATCCCGCGGGACCGCGACTTCGCGGCGCATCTCTGGCGGCATGGGATGCTGGAGCGAGGTTAGACCTCACTCCAGCCCCAGACATCACGCCAGCTTGGACGCGATCCAGTCCTTCATCTGGCTCTTCGGCATGGCGCCCACCTTGGTGTCCACCGGCTTGCCATCCTGGAACAGGATCATGGTGGGGATGCCGCGCACCGCATAGGCGCTGGGCGTCTCCGGGTTGTCGTCAATGTTGACCTTCGCGATGGTCAGCTTGCCCTGATATTCCTGGGCGATCTCGTCCAGGATGGGGGCCACCATACGGCAGGGGCCGCACCATTCGGCCCAGAAATCCACCAGCACGGCGCCCTTCGCCTCCAGCACATCCTGCTGGAAGGTCTCGTCGCTCACGGCCTTGGTCAGTTCGCTCATTGCATGCGATCCTTGCACATTGCGCGATAAGTCGGATCACGCGGTGCCCAGGTCAAGCGGTCGGGGCATGCGTGTCCAGCAAGGCTGACGGCAGCGGCATCACCCGCGCGCCATAGGTCCAGACCAGGGCGCAGCGCACCTCCCGCCCCGGATAAGCGAGGCGCAGCACGGCCCGATAGGCCGCCATCTGCCGCAGGTAACCGGCCGGCGCATCCTCCGGCCGCAAAGGCGGCGGGCGGTTGGTCTTGAAGTCCAGGATCAGCACGGCGTCGGGCGCGACAAGCAGCCGGTCCACCACGCCCAGGATCAGCCGCGCACCGATGCGCCCGGCGATGGGCGCCTCCGCCAGGCTGCCGCGCCCGAAGGCGGCGGCGATGTCGGGGTGGGCGAGCACGCCCAGCGCCTCGGCCAGGATTTCGGCCTGCTGCGCGAGGTCCAGCCCATGGCCGGGCCGCGCCAGGTATCGCGCCCCCGCCGCCTCGCGCTGCGGCTCCGGCAGTTCGGGCAGGGATTGCAGCAAGGCGTGGATCAAATTGCCGCGGCGGAAGCGCGTGCCCAGCGGGTCGCCGGGGGCGTGCGGGGGGGCGGCCGCCCCCTCCACCTCCTCATCCTCCATGTGCGAGGGGGTGGCGATGCGCAGGCCCTCCACCTCCGGCGCGGGGCTGCGCGCCCAGGCGGGCAAGGGGGGCGCATCGGCGGCGGTGTTGGCGAGGCGTTCCGCCTGGCGCGCGCCCTCCTGCGGCGTTTCCAGGCGCAGCATGGGGCTGTCCAGGAAGCCCGCAGCCTCCGCGCCCCAGGCGCCGGGGTCGAATTGCACCTCCTCCACGCCGGGCAGGCGACGGAAGCCCTCCACCACCTTGTCATGCCAGCAGGCCGGGGCCTTCTTCTTGCGATACCAGCCGCAGACCAGCAGCCGGTCCTCGGCGCGCGTCAGCGCGACATAGAGCAGGCGGTTGGCCTCCTCCGCCTCGCGCTGGGCCTCGCTCGACTGCGCGGCGGTCCAAACGGGCGCGGCGAAGCCCGTGCTGCGCGGCGCCCAGAGCGGCAGGTCGTCCTCCGTCCAGCGCAGGCCGGAGCGGTTGGGCGGCGCCGAGGCCGTGTCGGGCAGGATGACGATGGGCGCCTGCAAGCCCTTGGCGCCATGCACCGTCATCACCCGCACGCGATCGGCGCTGTTCTCGGGTTCGCGCTTCACCTCGGTGGCGGCGCGGCGCAGCCAGTGCAGGAAGTGCTGGAGGCTGGCCGGGTGGGCGCGTTCATGGGCCAGGGCGGCCGTCAGCAACTCGTCCAGCGGGTCGGCGGCGTCCGGCCCGAGGCGCGCCAGCAGCCTGGCCCGCCCGCCGCGCTCGGAGAGGATTTCCGCGATCAGCGCGTGCGGCGGCAGGTGGTCCGCGCGGATGGAAAGCTCCGCGAAAAGATCGGCCGCGGCCCCCACGCGCCCGCCCTCGCCCCGCCGCGCCATCAGCCGCGCGTGCAGCGACCCCTTGCGGTCATGGGCGAGCGCGAAGAGATCCTCCTCCTCCAGCCCGAAGATCGGCGATTTCAGCGCCGCCGCCAGTTGCAGGTCGTCCTCCGGCAGCAGGATGGCGTCCAGCGTGGCCAGCACGTCCAGCACGGCCAGCTGTTCCACCAGCACCATGCGGTCCACGCCGCCCACCGGCACGTCCAGCTCCTTCAGCGCGCGGACGAGCTGCGCCAGGAAGGCGTCGCGCTTGCGGACCAGCACCAGGATGTCGCCCGCGCGGATGGGCCGGCCCTGCGCGGGGTCGCCCTCGTGCCGGGCGGGCAGGCGCTCGTGGTCCAGCATGTGGCGGATGCGCCGGGCCAGCACCTGGGCCAGGCGGGAATCGGGGCCGGTTTCGCCCATGGGGGTCTCGGGGACCTCCCATTCGGGGGCTTCCTCGGCCTCGCCGGCAGCCAGCAGGGGCCAGATCTCCACGCAGCCCGCCATGCCCGCGCGGTCGGGGTTGTGGCGCAGCGTCTCGCCCTCGCCCACCACGCCCGCGCGCGCCGCGCCATCGGCGAAGACGGCATCCACCAGCGCCAGCACGGGGGGCGCGGAGCGGAAGGAGACATTCAGCTCCACCCGCCGGAATTCCTGCCCCGCCGCCTCTGCCCGCGCCCCGAAGCGCGTGGCGGCACGCGGCAACCCCGTCGCGTCCGCGCCCTGGAAGCCGAAGATGGACTGCTTCACATCGCCCACGGCAAACAGGGTGCGGGGGGCGTCGTTGCTGCCCTCGCCCGTGGTGAATTCGGCCGTCAGCGCGCCGGCGATGCCCCACTGCTCCGGGTTGCTGTCCTGCGCCTCGTCCAGCAGCACGTGGTCGAGCCCGCCATCGAGCTTGTAGAGCACCCAGGCCGCGCCCGGATTGTCCAGCAGCGCGCGGGCCGAGGCGATGAGGTCGTCATAATCCAGCCGCCCGACCCGCCGCTTGGCCGCCGCGAAATGGCCGAGTACGGGGCGCCCCAGCGTCAGCGCCGCCATGGTGGCGTCCAGCAGGGCCAGGGCGCAGCGGCGCGTCTCGATGTCCAGCAGCCGCTCGCCCTCGGTGGTGAGGGCGGCCTGGATCATCGCCTGGGCCGCGCCGCAGCCCTTGGTGGCGAGGCTCTTCCGGACCGTGCCCTTGTCCGTCAGGAAAATGTCCACCCAGCCCGGCAGCTTCACCAGCCGCGCGGCGGGGCCGAGGGTGAGGAAGCCGCGGATGCCCTCGCCCCGCGTCACGTCATTGCCATTGCCGCTCAGCAGCAGGGCGGCCGCGGCGCGGGACAGCGCGCCGTCATCGCCGCCCGTCGCGGCCTCCATGGCCAGCGCCTCGGCATCGGCATGGGGGTCGAGGCCCAGCCGCGCCGCCAGCCGCTTCCGCAGCCCGGAAAGACTGCCGCCGGAGGCCGTGACGGCCGCCTCCAGCGCCGCCTCCTCATCGCGCAGGGCGCGCAGCAGGGCCTGCATGCCGCGCGCATCCACCAGCGTCGCGAGGTGCCCCGTGGCGGGGCTTGCGGGCAGTTCCGCCTCCCGCGCCTCGGCCATGCGGGCGGCGGCGTCCATCTCCTCCATCACGGCGAAGCCGGGGGCGAGGCCCGCCTCCAGCGGGAAGCCGCGCAGCAGGGATTGGGCGAAGGCGTGCAGGGTCGCGATCCGCATGCCGCCGGGCAGTTCCAGCACACGGGCGAAGGCGTCGCGGGCGCGTTCCACCTCATCGCCCGCGGGCGCGCGGCCCAGCAGGTCGGTCAGTTCGGCGCGCAGCTTCGCCGCATCGGCCACCGCCCATTCGCCGAGGCGCGCATTGAGGCGCGAGGCCATCTCCGCCGCCGCCGCCTTGGTGAAGGTGAGACACAACAAGCGTTCGGGCGCCGCCCCGCCCAGCATCAGCCGCAGCAGCCGGTCGGTCAGCAGCTTGGTCTTGCCCGACCCGGCCGAGGCCGTGACGAAGCAGGAGGCCATCGGGTCCGACGCCGCGCGCTGCCGCGCATTGGCCTCGGCGCGCGCGTCATGAGGGACGTTCATACCTCGCCTCCCTCGCCCGCCGACCATTCATCGGCGCGCGACAAATGCCGGTAATCCGGCGCGGCGCGGCGGCGCGGGTGCGGATGGGCGGCGAAGGGCGCCGTGCCGAACAGGAACCGGTCCGCGAGGCGCGCCAGCGCGGCATGCGCGCGCTCGATGGCCTCGGCGATGTCGAGCTTCAGCTTCGTCACCTCGCTCGGCTCCAGCGCACCGGTCAGGCGCCAGTATTCCAGCGCGGTGACGGGGCCGCCCTCCATCCCCTCGAAGCCGCCGCGCTCCGCGATCAGGGCTTCCAGCGGGAGTTGCGGGAAATCGCCGCGCTCCACCGCGGTGCCGGAAGGGGTGGTGCCGGTCTTGTAGTCCACGAGGCGGAGGTTCCCGTTCTGGAATAGGTCCAGCCGGTCCGCGCGGGCATCGAGGCGCAGCACGCCGCCAGGCCGGCGCAACTCGAGCCGCCCCTTCACCTCGGCAAGGCTGCGCGCCAGCACGGGCCGCGCCTCGGCCTCCAGCCGGATCACCTCGGCGCCGATGCGCGCCAGCCGCGGCGCCCAGATGGCGGCGACGGCGGGGCGGGGCGCGGCGCGGGAAAGGGCCTCGGCCATCGCCGCCTCCCACATCTGGCGCGCCATGGCCTCGCCGGGCCAGGAGGCGCCGAGCTGCGCCAGGAAACGGTGCATGGCCGTGTGGACGAGGTTGCCGTAGTCGGCCGCATCCGCCTCCTGCTCCAGCGGCGGCAGGGCGCGGAGCCCCAGCACATGCTTCGCATGGAAGGCATAGGGGTCCGAGAGCAGCATCTGCACGTCACTGACCGTGACGCGGTGCGGGCGGGCGCGGGCCGGCGGGCAGGGCGCGGGGCGTTCCTGCGGGCGCACCTGGGCGGGCAAGTCCAGCAGACGCGCCCAATGCGCCTCGGGGGCGGCGGCCATGGACAGCCCCTGCCCCTTCAGCAGCGTGTCGAGCCGCGTCAGCCAGCGCGCCGGCACGGTGGGGCTGCCGCCGCGCCGGGCGGCGCGTGACAGCACCACCCGCCGCGAGCCCGCGCCGAACTGGAAAAAATCCGCCGCGACGCGGCCGATCCGCAATTCCGGCGAGGGCAGGCCGAATTCGCGCCGCATGGGGCGGCTCATCCAGGGGCCGGGGTCGGCGGCCTGGGGCCAGATGGTCTCGTCCAGCGCCCCCAGCACCACCAGGTCGAAATCGAGCAGCCGCGCTTCCAGCAGGCCCAGAATCTCCACCTGCGGGTGCAGCGCGGCCCCCGTGCGGCCGCGCGCCACGCGGGCCGCGCGGGTGGTGCCGGCGGCCAGCAGCGCCTCGAACAGGCCCGGCCATTCGGCGGGCGCGATGGGCGGCAGTTCCGCGAGCGCCGGCGGCAGGGCGGCCAGGTGCCGGGCCAAAGCCTCGCCCTCGGCCTGGGCGTAGAGGCGCAGGCCGCCGGGCAATTCGGGCGTGGTGGCCAGGGCTTCCGCGGCGCGCAGCTGGGCTTCCAGCAGATCGGCGGGGGGGCGGGGTTCGGCCAGTTCCGGCAAGGCGGTGAAGCCGTCCAGGCAGGCTTCCAGCGCGTCCAGCAGCGGCGCGGCTTCGGCCAGCGCGAGCGCCCGCAGCCCCGCGAAGCCGGGCGCAGGGGCCGGGCCGCGCAGGGCCTTCGCCTCCAGCAGCCGCGCCGCTTCCAGCAATTCCGCCCGCGCCATTCCCGCCGCGCAGAGCGGGTGCTTGAGCAGGGCGAGCAGCGCGACCGGCCCCATCTCCCCCGCCGCCAGCTTGGCGATGAGGCGCAAAAAGGCACCGGGCGGCGTGTCGGAGAGCGGCTGCCCCGCGCTGTCATCGGCCAGGATGCCATGGCGCGGCAATTCCGCCGCCACGCGCCGCGCCAGATCCCGGTCGGGCGTCACCAGCGCCGCCCGCGCGCCGGGGGTTTCCAGGGCACCCCGCAAGGCGAGCGCGATGGAAGTCGCCTCGTGCTGGGAATCACCGGCCGAAAGCCGCGTGACGCCGTCCAGCGCCTGCGGCCGCAGGCCGGGTTCCAGCCAGGGCGCCAGATGCCCGGCCGGCAGCAGCGCCGTGCCGAGCAGATGCGCGCGCGGCGTGGCCTCGCCATCCACCCAGGGCGTGGCATCGGCCAGGGTCGCGCCCATGCGGGCCAGCATCGCGCGCTGCCCGGCGAAGGGGTGGGTGGGGGCCTCGCGCAGCGCCGATTCGGGCAGGGCGGCGGTGGCGGCATCCTCGCCCGTCAGCACCACGAAGCCCTGGGGCAGCCGCGTCGCCACCACCCGCAGCAGGTCGGCCGCCGCGGGGATGGTGCCGCCCATGCCGATGCCGGCGGCGATGACGGCGCCCTCGGGCGGGGCCTCCTCCCAGGCGCGGCGCTGGGCGCGCAGCGCCATCACGCGGCGCACCCCCACATCCAGCAGCCCCTGGGCGTGCAGCCAGGACTGCCATTCCACGACCGCGGCGCGGAGGAAGGTGGTCGTGATCTGCCAATGGCTCGCCAGATGCTCGGGCGCCAGCCCGTCCAGCTTTTCCAGCCAGCGATGTTCCAGCAGGGCGGGGTCGTCCGGGAGGGTCTCCGCCTCCTCCAGCGCGATCTCGTCCAGCAGCTTGGCGAGTTCGCCGCCCAGCGCCCAGGCGTGCTCGGCCGTGGGGGGGCCGCCGAAGCGGGGGGGCCATTTGGCCGCGAAACCCGCCAGCACCGCCTGGCGGCGCAGCGGGTCCACCGCGGGCGGCAGGTCGAGCAGGGCGGGCAGGGCCAGCTCGTCCGCATCCTCCACCGAGAGCCCCGCCAGCGGCCGCAGCCGGGGCAGCAGCAGGGCGGGCGAATCCGCCTCGTGCAGGAAGGCGGCCTGGAGTGCCCGGGCCGCGCGGCGCGTGGGCAGCAGGATGGTGGCGGCGGCCAATTCCTCGCCCACGCCCAGCCGGGCCAGGGCGCCGCGCGCCAGCGCGGGCAGGAAGGGCATGCCGGGGGCGATGGTGAAGAGGCGCATGCCCCCTTCTACCGCCCCGACGCGTCAGGCGCGGTCATGGCCGCCAGGTGCCGTTCGGTCCGCGCCAGATCGGGCGGGGTGGAGAGGTGGAACCACCACCCATCATGCACCAGCCCGTAGAGCCGCCCCGCCGCCAGCGCCCGGTCGAAGCAGCGGTTCAGGCTGAACCGGCCCTGGGGCTCCGGCGCCACCAGCGCGGGCGCCATGACTTGCACGCCGCCGAACAGATAGGGCGCCTGTTCGTGCGGATCGGGCCGCCGCAGCCGGCCCATGGGGTCCATGTGGAAATCGCCGCGCCCCACCTCGCCCTCGATGGTGGAGGTGCGGACCATCAGCAGCAGCGCGTCCATGCGCTCCGGGTCGAAGGCGTCGCGCAGGCGCAGCAAGGCGGGGCGCGGCCCGTCCAGCCAGAAGGCATCGCCATTCACCACGGCGAAGGGCGCCTCGCCCAGCAGGGGCAGGGCGCGGCGGACGCCCCCGCCCGTTTCCAGCAGGTCCGGTTCCAGTTGCAGCCGGGTTTGGGGCGGCGCGGTGCGGGCGGAGAGCGCCTCGGCCACCCGCTCGGCCCGCCAATGGGCGTTGACGACCACCTGCTCCACGCCCGCCTCCGCCAGCCGGTCCAGCGCGTGGTCGAGCAGGGAGCGCCCCCGCACCCGCAGCAGCGGCTTGGCCGTGGTGGCGGTCAAGGGCCGCATCCGCGTGCCGAGGCCGGCCGCCAGCACCATCCCGCGCTTCACGGATTCCCCCGGAGCGCGGGCGGCACATGCGCGTCCAGGAAGCGTGCCAGCGGCGCTGTGGCGGGGTGGGAGAGCGCCCGGCCCAGCAGCGCCCAGCAGCGCGGGCCGTGCTGGAGGTAGTGCGGCTTGCCGTCCCGCCGGTCGAGCCGCACCCAGAGCGCCGCCACGCGCAGATGCCGCTGCGCCGCGCAGGCGGCCATGGCGGCGGCGAAGTCGCCGGCGTCCAGTTCCGGCCGGGCCGCCAGGTATTGCCGCAGCGCGGCCTCGCGCAGGGCGGGGGCCACGTCCCGCCGCGCATCCTCCACCAGCGAGACGAGGTCATAGGCCGGGTGGCCGAGGGCCGCGTCCTGCACGTCAATCAGCGCCATGCCGCGCGGGGTGGGCATGAGGTTGGCCGGGAAATAGTCGCGGTGGACGAAGCCTGACGCCGCGAAGGGCGCCAGCATCTCGCGGATGGCGGCGTCCAGCCCCGCGCGCACGGCATCACCGGGCGGAGCCCCGAAGCGGGCGGGCCACCACCAGTCGAGAAAGGTGGCCGCCGCCGTGCGCGACATCGCCGCCGCATCCCAGGCCGGCAGGCCGGGCGGGGGCGGGGCGGCGGCGGCGCGGGCCAGGCTTGCGACCGCTTCGGCATAGAGGGGGCCCGGGTCGGCGCCCGCATCCAGCGCATCCGCCATGCTGGCGGGGCCGAGATCCTCCACCAGCGCCGTCAGCCCGGGCCGGTCCACCGCCAGCACCTCGGGCGTCGCCACGCCGATGGCGCGGAGGTGCTCGGCCACGCGCAGGAAGGCGTCGAGGTAGCCGGCCTCCGGCGTCTGCATCACCAAGGCAGGGCGCGGGCCGCCATGCAGGCGGGTGTAGCGCTTGGAGGCATCGCCGGGCAGGGTCTCGGCGCGGGCGGCGGCGAAGCCGTGGTTTTCCAGAAGCTTCACAGCCGTCCCCCCCAACCCGCCAGGGTGATGCGGCGTGCGTCCTCGTCGAGCGGTTCCAGGGTGACCTCCAGCGCGGTGTCGGGGGCCAGCGCGCCCAGGCGTTCGGGCCATTCCACCAGCACGATCCCCTCCCGCGCCTCGTCCCAGCCCAGCTCCATCAGCCCCCGGGCCCGTCCAGCCGATAGAGGTCATAATGGTGCGCCACGACGCCCCCCGGCAGCGGGTAGGATTGCACCAGGGTGAAGGTGGGGCTGGGCACCTCCAGCGCCGGATCGCCGGACGCGGCGCGCAGGAAGGCGCGGGCCAGGGCCGACTTGCCCGCCCCCAGCGGGCCGCGCAGCAGGATCACGTCGCCGGGGCTGGCCAGGTCGGCCAGGCGGGCGGCCAGGGCCTCGGTCTCGGCCAGGGTGGAAACGGTGAAGTTCATCCCCCGCATTCTGGCCCCCTGCCCTGCCCTCCGCCAGACTGGACGGGCGTCGCGAAGCCGGGCATCCCAGCGCCATGACCGAGACCATCACCACCGACGTGGCCATCATCGGCGCCGGGCCCGTGGGGCTCTTCGCCGTCTTCGAGTGCGGGATGCTGAAGATGTCCTGCACCGTGATCGACACGCTGGAGGAGATCGGCGGCCAATGCGCCGCCCTCTATCCCGAGAAGCCCATCTTCGACATCCCGGCCCACCCCCGGATTGATGGCGCCGCGCTGATCCGCGCGCTGGAGGAACAGGCCGCGCCCTTCTCGCCCAACTACCTCCTGGCCCAGCGCGTCGAGGCCCTGCGGCCGGAGGAGGGCGGCTTCACCCTGACCACCAGCGCCGGCCGGGTGGTGCGCGCCAAGGCCGTGATCCTGGCCGCTGGCGCCGGCGCCTTCGGGCCCAACCGCCCGCCGCTGAATGATCTGCCGGGCTACGAGGCCTCGGGCGCCGTGCGCTACATGGTCACGAAGCGCGAGGAATTCCGCGGCAAGCGCGTCGTCATCGCGGGCGGCGGCGACAGCGCGGTGGATTGGGCTTTGTCGCTGAAGGATGTGGCGGCCAAGGTCATCGTCGTCCATCGCCGCGACAAGTTCCGCGCCGCGCCCGAGACCGCCGCCCAGCTCACCGCCGCCGCCGCGCGGGGCGAAATCGAGATGGCCATCCCCTACCAGCTGCACGGGCTGGAGGGCGATGGCAGCCGCCTTTCCGCCGTGGTGCTGGCCACGCTGAAGGGCGAGGAGAAGCGCGTCGAGGCCGACCACCTGCTGGCCTTCTTCGGCCTTTCCATGGAGCTCGGCCCCATCGCCGAATGGGGGCTGGGGCTGGAGCGCAGCCACATCACCGTCGAGCCCGCCACCTGCGCCACCAACATTCCGGGCGTGCACGCCATCGGCGACATCGCGACCTATCCGGGCAAGCTGAAGCTCATCCTGCAGGGCTTTTCCGAGGCCGCCATGGCCGCCCACGCCATCCACCCCCGCGTCTTTCCGGGCGAGGCGCTGCACTTCGAATATTCCACCAGCAAGGGCGTGCCGGCGTGACCGACGCCCGGCTGTTCGCGCCCGCCGTGGCGCGCAACCGGGACCCCATCGCCGCCACGCTCAGGGACATGCTGCCGGGTTCGGGGCTGGTGCTGGAGATCGCCTCGGGCAGCGGGGAGCATGCGCTGCATCTGGCCCGCGCCTACCCCGCGCTGCGCTTCCAGCCCACCGACCCCTCGGCCGAGGCGCTGGCCTCCATCGCGGCCTGGCGGGAGGCGGAAGGCCCGGCCAACCTGCTGCCGCCGCTCCGCCTGGATGTGCTGGAGGACGCGCCCTTCCCGCCCGCCCAGGCGGTGCTCTGCATCAACATGATCCATATCGCGCCCTGGAACGCCGCGCTGGGGCTGCTGCGCCACGCGGCGGCGGCGCTGCCGGCAGGGGCGCCCTTGATCCTGTATGGCCCCTATCTGCGGGCGGGCGTGGAGACGGCGCCGGGCAACATCGCCTTCGACGCGGACCTGCGGGCGCGCAACCCGGAATGGGGAATCCGGGCGCTGGAGGATGTGGCCGCCGCCGCCGCGCCCGATTTCGCCCTGGAGCGGGTGGTGGAGATGCCGGCCAACAACCTCATCGTGCTGTTCCGCCGCGGCGTGGCCTGAACCCTGCCGCGATCAGGGCTCAACCGGCCCCTTCGCACCAGGCCAGGAACTGCATGGCGACATCGGCATAGGCTTCGGCTTTCTTGCCCGATCCGTTGTAGCGCCGGAGGGCGCCACGTACCTCGCCACCCGAGGCCTTGAACTTCACCACCAGCTCCTGCACCGCCTTCCGGGCGCATGCCTCCATGCTGTACCACTGCCGCTCTCGGAAAAAATCCGGATCTTTCAGGACGTACTGAAGGTCATACTGAAAGATGCCATAGCCCTTATAGACCATGTTCGACGGGGGCAGGCCGCGCAGCGCCCGCGCGGCGTTGGCCTCGCCGATCAACATCTCCGTGAACTCGTCACCGAACCTCTCCCGGAAGGCCGCGGTGTTCGTGGGGAAAGCGCTGCGCGGATGCCCTTGTACATCCCCGCTCGCATCGCCGACACAGCAGCGGAGCAAGGTCTCCGGCGAATGCTTTCCGATCCGGCCGAGCCAGATGTTATGCGTCTCGATGAGGGCGATGGCGCAGAGCATGGGCACCGTGGCCGGCGTGCCCTGCACCGCCGTCTGCAAGGCCGCCTCGAAATGCGCACGCAGCCAGGCCTGCCCCTTGAGAACCGCGGCCTGCTGAAGGGGAAGCGTCATGCGTCGAGCCTCACTTCAAGGTCTGGATCAGGCAGATGAATGGAAACTTGGAGCGCTGCCTGATGAAGCCGTTCTCATCGAGGCTGATGCGCGTGACCCCCACCGTGTCGCTCTCATTCCCACCGATGGTGCGTGCGAAGCGCCCCGCGCTGTCCTCGCCGACCGTGGTGACGATGGCGGAGTGGGAATCGTAATCCTTGTTCTGGGCCGCGTGCTGGAAATCGAACGTGCCCTTGCCCCGGTTCCACTGGAGGATGTCGCCCACTTGCGGCGCGGCCTCGTCGAAGCGGACCCCCTGGAAGACGCCCCTCCTCGCCTCGGCATTCGCGATGGCCCAATGCACGAAGCGGGAGTGCCGCGCGTTGAAATGGAATTCCGCGGCGGTGGCCCCCGCCTGCTTCACGCACCACGACACGAAAACGGCCGACCACGGCACCTCGACACTCGTGAAGGTGAAGCCCAAATCCTCCCAGTATTGCCGGATGCGGTCCGACAGGGGCGGAAAATCCTCGTCCAGACCGCCATAGACGGAAAATTCCTGCTGGGCTGTCTTGGCCAGGACAGCTTCGAAAGGAGACAGCATTTCGCCCTCCATGAAAGACGCCGCCCCCTTGCCGAGGGCCATGCTTCGCCCGCCGCGCCGGGGCCGCTGGCTCCCTCGACACTATGAGAAGTTGCTTTTCCGATCAAATGAAATATATAAAGCTTAGTCCCTCCGACGGCCGCATCGTCACACGCTATTCCCTTGACCGGCGCGGTCCCGTTCTGGAACCGTCCAGGCCGATGATGCGTCAGAACCCCGCCCTGGACGGGGGCCGCGCTTCTTGACCGCGCGGCCACTGTTCCGCACCTATCCCCGCTGGACCGCCCCTTCGGCGGCCGGCGAGGCCCCTCCATGACGCAGACCACCACACCGAAGAAGAAGCTCTTCCTGCGCAGCTGGGGCTGCCAGATGAACGTCTATGACAGCCACCGCATGGCCGATGTGCTGGCCCCCCTGGGCTACGCCCCGGTGGACGCGCCGGAAGCGGCCGACATGGTCATCCTCAACACCTGCCACATCCGCGAGAAGGCGACGGAGAAGCTCTTCTCCGAACTCGGCCGCCTGCGCGTGATGAAGGACGCCCGCCGCGCCGAGGGCGCGGACATGCTGCTGGCCGTCGCCGGCTGCGTGGCCCAGGCCGAGGGCGCGGAGATCACCGCCCGCGCGCCCTATGTGGACCTGGTGCTGGGCCCGCAGAGCTACCACAAGCTGCCGGAACTGGTCGCCCGCATCTCCCGCGCCGCCGGCGCCGTGGTGGACACCGAATTCCCGACGGAGGAAAAATTCGACCATCTGCCCGAGGCCAGCGCGCCCCAGGGCGTCACCGCCTTCCTCACCATCCAGGAGGGCTGCGACAAGTTCTGCGCCTTCTGCGTGGTGCCCTACACCCGCGGCGCCGAATATTCCCGCGCGCCCGAGGCGGTGCTGGCCGAGGCGCGGCGCCTCGTGGCGCAGGGGGCGCGCGAAATCACGCTGCTCGGCCAGAACGTGAACGCCTATCACGGCCAGGACGCCACGGGCGCCGAATGGGGGCTGGCGCGGCTGCTGGCGGCGCTGGCGGAAATCCCCGGCCTGCTCCGGCTGCGCTACACCACCTCCCACCCCCGCGACATGGATGACGCGCTGATCGCCGCCCACCGCGACATCCCGGCCGTGATGCCCTTCCTGCACCTGCCCATCCAGTCGGGCAGCGACCGGGTGCTGGCGGCGATGAACCGCGGCCACACGGCGGAGGACTACCTCCGCCTCGTGGACCGGCTGCGGGAGGCGCGGCCCGACCTCGCCCTCTCCACCGACATCATCGCCGGCCACCCCGGCGAGACCGAGGCCGACCACCAGGCCACGCTGCGCCTGATCGAGCGCGTGGGCTTCGCCCAGGCCTTCAGCTTCAAATATTCCCCCCGCCCCGGCACGCCGGCCGCCGGCGCCGCCGGCCATGTGGACGAAGCCACCAAGGACCGCCGCCTGCAGGAGATCCAATCCCTGCTGCGGGACCAGCAGGCGGCGTTCAACGCCTCCAAGGCGGGACAGGTGGTGGAGGTGCTCTTCACGGGCCCCGGCCGCCATCCGGGACAATTGTCGGGCCGCACGCCCTGGTTGCAACCGGTGCATGCCGTCGCCGGTTTGGAACTGGTGGGCACGGTGCAACCCCTGCGAATCCGCGCGGGCCATCCCAATTCCCTCTCGGGTGAACTCGTCCAACCTCCGAACCAGGAGCAACACGCCGCTTGAGCAACGCCCTCGCGCTCCGCGCCCGCCAGGGTCACCCCCCTGGCCCCCCCTCCTCCGAATCCCGCAGCGTCACCCTGCAATTCGAGGACAACGCCCTGCTGCCCATGCTCTATGGCGAGCATGACAAGCACCTGGCGCGGATCGAAAGCCGATGCGGCGTGCGGCTGGCCTGCCGCGGCAACCGCATCACCCTGAGCGGCACAGCCGAGCGCACGCAGATGGCCGAACAGGTGCTGCGTGGCCTCTGGCGCAGCCTGGAGCGCGGCGGCAGCCTGACCGGCGCCGAGGTCGAGGCCGCCATCCGCATGGCGGAGGGCGAGGCCGAGGCCGACCCCCGCCTGCCGCTCCAGGACATCCCGCAAATCCGCACCCGGCGCGGCGCCATCGCCCCCCGCACCCCGGCCCAGGCCGCCTATATGGAGACTCTCTCCCGCAACGAGATGGTCTTCGGCATCGGCCCCGCCGGCACCGGCAAGACCTACCTCGCCGTGGCCCAGGGCGTGGCGCTGCTGCTGGCGCAGCGGGTGGACCGCATCGTGCTCTCCCGCCCCGCCGTCGAGGCCGGCGAGCGGCTGGGCTTCCTGCCGGGCGACATGAAGGAGAAGGTGGACCCCTATCTCCGCCCCCTCTACGACGCGCTGCACGACATGCTGCCGGCCGAGCAGGTCCAGCGCCGCATCGCGGCGGGCGAGATCGAGATCGCGCCGCTCGCCTTCATGCGTGGCCGGACGCTCGCCCATTCCTTCGCCATCCTGGACGAGGCGCAGAACACCACCCCCGCCCAGATGAAGATGTTCCTGACCCGCATGGGCGAGGGCACGCGCATGGCCATCACCGGCGACCCGACGCAGGTGGACCTGCCGCCGGGGATGAAATCCGGACTGGTCGAGGCCATTTCCATCTTGCGTGGGGTGCCAGGAATAGGCTTCACCCATTTCGACGAGAAGGACGTGGTGCGGCACCCCCTCGTGGGGCGCATCGTCGCGGCCTATGGTGCAATGGAGGCGCAGCGCGGCGGCAACATGCCCCGCCGTGGCGCCGGGAAGGATGTGGATGGAACCGGGAAGTAGCCTGCCCGGCGGTGCGGAACTCGCCGCCGGGCTCGCCGATGTGGATGTGGTGCTGGGTGCGCCTGGTTGGCGTGCCGCCCTGCCCCGGGTGGAGACCCTGGCCCGACGGGCCGTCACCGCCACGCTGGCCGACCAGGGCGCCAATGGCCACCTGACCTTGCTGCTGACCGATGACGCCGAGATCCGGCGTCTCAACACCGGCTTCCGCGGCAAGGAGAAGGCCACCAACGTCCTTTCCTTCCCCGCCCCCTATGGCAGCCTGACGCTGGGCGATGTGGCTCTGGCGCTCGGCGTCGTGCGGCGCGAGGCGCTGGCCGAGGGCCGCGCGGTCCAGGACCATTTCCTGCACCTGGTCGTCCACGGCACCCTGCATTTGCTGGGCCATGACCACCTCTCGGCCGGCGAGGCCATGCTGATGGAACGCGCCGAGGCACGCATCCTGCGGCGCCTGGGCGTCGGCAACCCCTGGCGCACGCGCTGGCGGGGGGCCGCGTGATGGCGAGCGACGGCCAACAACCCGAACTGATCCGCCGCATCCGCGGCCTTTTCCACCGCCGCGCCACCGACAGCCTGCGCGACCGCGTCGAGGAACTCATCGGCGCGCCGGCCGATTCCGGGGGCGCGCCCGATGCCCGCGCGCTGGACCGGCACGAACGCGCTTTGCTCTCCAACGTGCTGAAGCTGCGCGGCGCCACGGCCAATGACGTGATGGTGCCGCGCGCGGACATCATCGCGCTCCCCGTGGGCCTCACCTTCGGCCAGGCCATGGCGGCCATCCAGCGCGAAGGCCACAGCCGCTATCCGGTTTACCAGGGCCACCTGGATGACGTGCTGGGCATGGTCCACATCAAGGACATCATCGCCGCCATGGGGCGCGAGGGGGATTTCACCCTGCGCTCCGTGCTGCGCAAGCCGCTCTTCGTGGTGCCCTCCATGCCCGTGCTCGACCTGCTGCTGCGCATGCGGCAGGAGCGGATGCACCTCGCTTTGGTGGTGGACGAATATGGCGGCATTGATGGCCTCGTCACCATCGAGGACGTGGTCGAGACCATCGTGGGCGACATCGCCGACGAGCATGACGAGGACGGCGCGCCGCAGATCATCGAGCGTGGCGAGGGCGTCTATGAACTCGACGCCCGCACCCCCATCGAGGATTTCGAGGAAAAGCTGGGCGAGGTGCTGACGCCCGAGGAACGCAGCGCCGACATAGACACGGTGGGCGGCCTGGTCTTCACGCTCGCCGAGCGCGTGCCGGCGCGGGGCGAGATCTTCTCGCACCCCTCGGGCCTGGAATTCCGGGTGCTGGAGGCCGATGCGCGACGCATCCGCCGGTTGCGCGTGCGGCGGCCCGCGACCGCCGCCGCCCGAAGCGCGGCGGAGTAGAGCGCGCGGCGGAGTAAGGGTCGGGCGGCAAGGAACGCGGCGGAGCAGGCGCCGCGTATCCACCGCCCGGTTTTCCGGGCATAAGCCGCGCCATGCGGAATTTCCTGAACGCGCGTCCGGGCCTCGTTTCCTTGCTGCTCGGCGCCGCCTCGGCCCTCGCGCTGCCGCCCTTGCACCTGTTGCCGGTGCTGCTGCTGACCTTCCCCGCCTTCCTTTCCGTGCTGGCGCGGGCCGGGGGGGCGCGGCAGGCGCTGTGGTGGGGGGCGCTGTTCGGCTTCGGGCACCATGTGGCCGGCCTCTACTGGCTGACGCACGCGCTGTTCACGGACCTCGCCACCTGGTTCTGGCTGGTGCCGCTGGCCGCCCCCGGGGTGGCGCTGCCGCTGGCCGCCTTCATGGCGCTGCCGGCCTGGGCGGCGTGGCGGGCGGGGCGGGGAAGGCCGGGGGTGGGCTGGGCCGCCGTGCTGGTCTTCGCCGCGGCCTGGACGGCGTCCGAGATGCTGCGCGGCTTCCTCTTCACGGGCTTCCCCTGGAACCTGCTGGGCACCGCCTGGGCCTTCCACGAAATCCCGCTGCAACCGGCCGCCTTTGTGGGGGTGCATGGGCTTTCCTTGCTGACGGCCCTGCTGGCCGCCCTGCCCGCGCTGGGCTGGCGGGTGGCGACGCCGCTGCTGCTCTCGGGCCTGGCCCTCTGGGGCAGCGGGGGCGCCTGGGTGTTGCGCCAGCCCGCGCCGGAGGACAGCGCCGCCCAGGTGGTCCTGGTGCAGGGCAACATTCCGCAGGATCTCAAATGGGAGGAGACACAGCGCCTCGCCATTTTCCAAAGATACCTCCAGTTGACTCGCGAAGGCACCGCCGAGGCCGCGCAGGCCGCCCCGGAAGCGCCCATCCTGGCCATCTGGCCCGAAACGGCGAGCCCCTTCCTGCTGGCCCAGGACCCGGATGCGCAGCGCCTCGCGGCCTCGGTGCTGCCGGAACGGGGGGTGCTGCTGGCCGGAACGGTGCGCGCCGAATGGTCGCCCGAGGGGCGCATCGCGCGGCTGTGGAACAGCCTGGTCAGCCTGGACGCCGCCGGCACCATGGGCCCCGCCTATGACAAGTCGCACCTCGTGCCCTTCGGCGAATACATGCCGCTGCGGGGGCTGATTCCCATCCGCGTGGTGACGGGCGGGGTGGACTTCTCCGCGGGGCCTGGGCGGCAAACCCTGGAATTGCCTAGGATTCCGGGCTTCAGCCCCTTGATTTGCTATGAGGTGATCTTCCCCGGCCGGGTGACGGGGCCGACCCGCCCCGGCTGGCTGCTGAACATCACGAACGATGCCTGGTTCGGCCATTCCGCCGGCCCCTACCAGCATCTGGCCGCGAGCCGCCTGCGCGCGGTCGAGGAAGGCCTGCCCCTGGTGCGCGCCGCGCAGACGGGCATTTCCATCGTCTATGACGCCTCGGGCCGGGAGCGCGCGCGGATCGGACTGGGCGAAACGGGCTTCGCTGTCGCCCCCTTGCCCGGCGCCGGCGCCCCCACGCCCTTCAGCCGCTGGGGTCTCTGGGTGCCGCTCGGCGCCTTGCTAGGCGTGGGCATCCTGGGTATGGCGCTGCGGCGACGCCGGCCCGATTGACGCAACCAGAGCGTTCATTTTTCTCACCCAGAATTGTAGATTTATTGAGACCATAGATCGGGAATTGACGCTTTCTTTCTTTTGCGTTAAGGACCGTTCCGTGATCGTGCGAAAAAGGTGGCCGGAATGCGGCGCCAAATCGGGCGATCCTGCGCATCCGATCCTGCCCGTCCTGGGTGTGGTCGCCTTCGGAGCGCGGCCAGCGGCGGAGTGCAAAGGTGGACGTTGCGATGAAGGAGCCGGTTTCCGGACAGGACGCCAAGGCGGAACGCGAACATCGCCCCAGCCCCATTGACGTTCATGTCGGCTCCCGCGTGCGGCTGCGCCGAACGCTGCTGGGGATGAGCCAGGAACGCCTGGGCGAGGCGCTGGGCCTGACCTTTCAGCAGGTGCAGAAGTATGAACGCGGGGTGAACCGCATCGGCGCCAGCCGCCTCTTCGACCTCTCCCGCGTGCTGGACGTGCCCATCAGCTTCTTCTTCGACGACATGCCGGGCCAGGTCGGCGGCAGCCAGGGCTTCGCCCGCCGCGTCTCCGGCTTCGCCGAGGAATCCTCCCCTTCGAGGACGACACCCTGCACCGGCGCGAGACGCTGGAACTGGTGCGCGCCTATTACCGCATCCAGGACCCCGCGGTGCGCCGCCGCGTCTTCGACCTGATCAAGGCGATGACCCCGGTCGAATGAGCCGCGCCTCGCCGGGCGTGAGGCCGAAGGCCGCCCGGAAGGCGGCACCGAAGGCCGGCGCGCTGGCATAGCCCACCGCCGCCGCGGCCCGCGCCGGCGTGGCGCCGCCCGCCAGCAACGCCGCCGCCTCGGTCAGGCGCAGGGCCTGGCGCCAGCGGGCGAAGCCCATGCCCGTCTCTGCCTGGAACAGCCGGGCGAGCGTCCGCGCCGAGGCGCCGCAGCGCTGCGCCCAATCCTCCAGCGTCCAGTCGCGCGCCGGGTCGGCGGCCAGCGCCTGCGCCAGCCGTAGCAGCCGCGCATCGCGCGGGGCGGGCAGGCCGAAGGGCAGTTGCGGGGCGCGCGCCACCTCCTCCGCGATCAGCGCCGCCAGGTGCCCGCCCCGCCCTTGCACATCCCATTCCAGCGGCTCCGCGCAGGCGGCGAGGATGAGTTCGCGCAGCAAGGGCGAGACGGCCAGCACCAGCGCCCTGCCCTCGCCCAGCACCGCCGCATCCTCCCGGAAGAACAGGGCGCGCATGGCGAGCGGCCCTTCCACCGCCACCGCATGCGGCATGGCGGCCGGAACCCACAGCGCGCGGCCCGGCGGCACGGTGAAGTTGTATTCCCGTGTCGCCACCCGCATGACGCCCCGCGTGGCGTAGAGAAGCTGGGCGCGGCCATGGTGGTGCCAGCCCGTGCCCTCGCCATCGGTGTAGTCGCGCGCATAGGCGGTGAGCGGCCGGTCGGCCTGTTCCTGGGCCAGGGTGCGCGGGTTTTGTCCGTCTGCCGACATCTTCCGTCCGGACGTTGAAGGAAGGACAGGCTAGCGTGAACGCCATGACCTCCACCACCCGCCAGATCTGCTTCATCAACGCCGCGCACACCTTCACCCATTACGGGCTGCTGGTGCTGGCCACCGCCGTGCTGGCCATGGTGCAGGAGCCGGGGGCGCCCTTCGGCACGGAATACGGGCCCATCATCGCCCTCGGCACCGCCATGTTCGTGGTCTATGGGCTGGGCGCGTTGCCCATGGGGTGGCTGGCCGCGCGCTTCGGGCGCAAGGCCATGATGGCGGCCTTCTTCCTGGGCTCGGGGGCCGCCATGGCGGCGGCGGGCTTCACCTCGGGGCCGCTCGGGCTCGCGGTGGCGCTGGCGGTGATGGGCGCCTTTTCCGCCATCTACCACCCCATCGGCACCGCCATCATCAGCGAGGCCGGCGGCAACCGGGTGGGCCGCGCCATGGGCATCAACGGCGTCTTCGGGAACCTGGGCGTGGCGCTGGCCCCGGTGGTCACGGCCTTCCTGGCGGCCCAGCTCGGCTGGCGCTGGGCCTTCGTGCTGCCGGGGCTGGCCTGCATGGTGATCGGGTTGGCCTATCTGCGCGAACCCGCCTATGACGCGCGCCGCGCGGGCGTGCAGACGCGCCCCTTCCCGCGCATCCCGCGCGCCATCGTCCGCCGCGCCGTGATTTCCCTGATGCTGATCGCCGTCGTCTCGGGCCTGGTCTTCAACGCCTACACCATGCTGATCCCGAAGCTGATGGAGGAACGCCTGGCCTCCTCGCCCGACCTGCTGCCGGTGGTGGGGCTGCTGGCCTTCCTGGCGACGCTGTGCGGGGGCCTCGCGCAATTCACCGTGGGCCACATGATTGACCGGATGACGCTGAAATCGGTCTTCATGCCGCTCGCCATCGTGCTGGTGCCGGGAATGCTGGCGCTCTCCTTCCTGGATGGCTGGATCGTCCTGCCGCTGGCGGGGCTGATGGCGGCGGCCATCTTCGGCCAGGTGACGGTGAACGAGACCATCACCGCGCGCTATGTCGCGCCCGAACTCCGCGCCAAGCTCTATTCGCTGCGCTTCACCGTGGGCTTCCTGGGGGCCGCCTGCGCCGCGCCGCTGGTGGGCTTCCTGCACGCCAGCACGGGCAACCTGGCGGCCGCCATGGTGGCGCTGGCGGGGGCCGCCACGGTCACGCTGGGCTGCGCGCTGTGGTTCCCCAACAGCCCCGAGGAACTGCAGCCCGAACTCTGGGAAAAAGCCGAGGACCCCGCGCCGCGCACGGTGGCGGCGCCGGCGGAGTAGCGCCCGCGATCGCCGGAGGGCCGTAGGCCCGGAGGCGTGAATCGCCGGCGCAAAATGACGCCCGCGATCGCCGAAGGGCCATAGGCCCGGAGGCGTGAATCGCCGGCGGAGTAGCCTGCGCCAGCGCCTGATCCGCGGAGGCGGAATCGCCGGAGCGGTGAATCAGTCGCTCAAACAGGGTTACGGAAACACCAGCACCATCCTCGGCAGCCCCGTCCCCACCCATTGCTCGGCATGGGTGACGCGGCCACTGGCCTCATCCGCCCAGAAGGAATTCACCACGGACGAGAGGCCGGGCACGCGGCAACGTTCCTCCACCAGCACCACCCCCGCCTCCTCCGTGCGGGCGGCGCGCAAGCGGCAGTCGAAGGCCAGGCCGAAGCGCATCGAAGCGGGGTCCCGCCCCGCGCCGGACAAATCCACCAGCCGCCGCGCCTCGGCGCTGCGACCCAGCAGCTCCACGGGGTTGTCCAGCGGGTCCGGCCCGTCGAAGCGCGTGGCGGTGATGAGGGTAGGCAGGCCAGAGGTCGCCACCACGCGCGGCCCGTCCGTCGCCACCACCACGCCGCCAGGCGCGCGCCACATCCGCCGGTTCCCCTGCTGCTGGATGAGCACGGCCGTCGCGGTGCGCGGCCCGAGGCCCAGGCGAAGCTGGGGGGCGGCGTCGTCCACCTCGGCGCTCTCGGCCTCGGCGATGGCCAGGCGGTCGGGTTCGGGCGCGGTCTCCCGCGGCTGAGGCAGGCCAAGCCCGCCCATCACCGCCCGCGCCATGCCCGAGGTTCCCCCATCGCTGCCGCAGGCCGCGAGAAGCAGGAGAAGGCCGGGGATTACCGCGCGAAGCATTAATGGGAGGTTAACCACACGCCCCGGTGGCTGGGGAGGGGTGACTTGCGGCGCCGCGGCAAAACCCGCACAGACCGCGCCCATGTCGGCCCAAGCAACCCCCTGGACCCAGGCCAGGCGCATCGTCATCAAGATCGGCTCCGCCCTGCTGGTGGAGGCCGAGCGCGCCGAGCCGCGCGCCGCCTGGCTCGCCTCCGTGGCCGAGGACATCGCGGCCCTGCGCGCGCAGGGGCGCGAGGTGATCGTGGTCTCCTCCGGCGCCGTGGCCCTGGCCCGCCGCACCCTGGGCCTGACGGGCCGCGTGCTGCGCCTGGAACAGAAGCAGGCCGCCGCCGCCGTGGGGCAGATCCGCCTGGCCGGCGCCTGGGACACGGCGCTGGCCGCCCAGGGCCTGCGCGCCGCCCAACTGCTGCTGACGCTGGAGGACAGCGAGGACCGCCGCCGCTACCTCAACGCCCGCGCCACGCTGGGCACGCTGCTGGAACTGGGCTGCGTGCCCGTCATCAACGAGAACGACACCGTCGCCACCGCCGAAATCCGCTTCGGCGACAATGACCGCCTGGCCGCGCGCGTGGCCGAGATGGTGCAGGCCGACGCGCTGGTGCTGTTCAGCGACATTGACGGCCTCTACACCGCCGACCCCCGCCGCGACCCCACGGCCACTCATCTGCCCGTGGTCGAGCGCATCACGGATGACATCATGGCCATGGGGGGCGAGCCGCCGCCCGGTTATTCGTCGGGCGGCATGCGCACCAAGCTGATCGCGGCGCGCATCGCGACCGGGGCCGGCTGCGCGATGGCCATCGCGAAGGGCGAGGCCATGCACCCGCTGCGCGCGCTGGAGGAAGGTGCCCGTTGCACCTGGTTCCTCGCCCCGCCCGAGGGCCGCACCGCGCGCAAGCGCTGGATCGCGGGCAGCCTGGCCCCGCTCGGCACGCTGGTGGTGGATGAGGGCGCGGTGGGCGCCTTGCGCCGCGGCTCCTCCCTGCTGCCGGCCGGCGTGCGCGAGGTGCGCGGCGAATTCCTGCGCGGCGACCCGCTTTCGGTGCGCGACGGCGCGGGCCGCGAATGGGCGCGCGGGTTGTCGGCCTATGACGCCGCCGATGCCCGCCGCATCGCCGGCCACAGAAGCGCCGAGATCGAGGCCATCCTGGGCTGGCGCGGTCGTGACGAGATCATCCACCGCGACGACCTCGTTCTCCTGGAGGAATAGCCCCTTTATGTTCGAAGCCTTCCTGATGGGTGTGGTCGAAGGCCTCACCGAATTCCTGCCCATTTCCTCCACCGGGCACCTGATCCTGCTGGGCGAGCTGATCGGCTTCCAGGGCCCGCCCGGCAAGGTCTTCGAGATCACGATCCAGATCGGCGCCATCGCGGCCGTCATCACCATCTTCTGGCGGCGGCTGATGGCGGTGGCGCAGGGCTTCTGGAAGCGCGGCACGCCGGAATACTTTTTCGCCATGAATGTGGCCCTGGCCTTCCTGCCGGCCGCCTTCATCGGCGCCTTCTTCCACAGCACCATCACGGGGCTGCTGTTCAACCCCTTCGTGGTGGCCTGCGCGCTGATCCTGGGCGGCATCGCCATCATCGTGATCGAGAAGAAGCGGCCCGAACCCACCATCCATGCCGTCGAGCAGATCAACCCCATCGCCGCGGTGCTGATCGGCTTCGGCCAGGCGCTGGCGATGATCCCGGGCACCTCGCGCTCGGGCGCCACCATCATCACGGCGCTGCTCTGCGGCGTGGACCGCAAGACGGCCGCCGAGTTCAGCTTCATCCTGGCCATTCCCACCATGATCGCGGCCAGCGTCTATTCGCTCTACAAGGTGCGGAGCGAACTGACGACGGATGGCCTCGCGCAGATCGCGCTGGGCACGGTGGTGGCCTTCGTGGTGGCGCTGTTCACGGTCAAGCTTCTGCTGGCCTTCATCGCGCGGATCGGCTTCACCCCCTTCGGCTGGTATCGCATCGGCCTGGGCACGCTGATCCTGCTGGTGCTGGCGGTGGGTTGAACGACAGGCGCGTTGGACAATCGCGGTCGCGGGTCTAGGCTGCGATGATCCGGTTCAAGGAGACGAGAGACATGGCAAGCAACACCTTCCACCGCCGCAGCCTGATGGCGGGCGTGGCGCTGGCGGCGCCCGCGCTGATCGGGCGCGAGGCCGCGGCGCAGACGCCGTCCTTCTTCCGCATCGGCACGGGTTCGGCCGGCGGCACCTACTATCCCATCGGCGGCATCGTCGCGAACGCCATCTCCTGCCCGCCGGGCTCCGCCTGCAACGTGGCCGGCGCCACGGATGGCGTGCCGGGCATGGTCGCGGTCGCGCAGGCCACCCAGGGCAGCGTGCAGAACGTGAACCTGATCCAGTCCGGCAATGCCGAGAGCGGCTTCGTCCAGTCGGACGTGCTGCACTGGTCCTACACCGGCACGGGCCTCTTCGAGGGCCGCCCGCAGCTGCAGCGGCTGCGCTTCCTGGCGCACCTCTTCCCCGAGCACATCCACGCCGTGGTGCGCGCGGACAGCGACATCCGCGCCTTCTCCGACCTGCGCGGCCGCCGCATCGCCATCGGCCTGCAGGCCTCAGGCGCGCGCGTGGGCAGCGAGATGATCCTGGAAGCGAACGGCCTTCGGGCGGGGCGCGAATTCACGGCCGAGTTCCTGAACCAGGCGCAGGGCACCGAGCGCATGCAGGACCGCGGGCTGGACGCCACCTTCACCGTGGTGGGCTACCCCGCCGCCGCCTTCACCGAGTTCTGCAGCCGCACCGGCTGCCGCATCCTGCCCATCGCGGGCCAGGAAGCCGCCCGCGTGATCGAGCGCGCGCCCTTCTACTCCACGGGCGTGATCCCGGCCGGCGCCTACCAGGGCGTGACGCAGGACGTGCCGACGCTGACCGTCGGCGCCTGCTGGATCGTGCGCGACAGCGTGCCGGACAACGTGGTCTATGAGATCACGCGCGCCCTGTGGTCCGAGACGACCCGCGGCCTGCTCGACCGTGGCCACGCCAAGGGCCGCGAGATCATCCGCCAGCGCGCCCTGGAAGGCCGCGGCGTGGTGCCCTTCCACCCGGGTGCCGAGCGTTTCTACCGCGAAGCCGGAATGCTCTGAACCGGCTGAGAGTTCGGTTGCTGGCCCCGCGCGAATTGCCGCGCGGGGCCGTTTTCGTGTGAGGAAGTCAGCGTGAGCGAACAGCGTTCATCGAGCACCAGGCTCGACCTCGAGGCGGCGGAAAAGCTGGAGAAGCAGACGGACAGCGAGTTGCGCTTCCGTGACCTCTCGGGCCTGGCCGCGCCCATCGTCTCGGCGGCGCTGGTCGCGCTCTCGGTGTTCCACTACTGGACAGCCGGCTTCGGCATCATGACCGAGCATTGGCACAAGGCCATCCACCTGGCCGCCGTGCTCGCGCTGGTCTTCATCATGTTCCCCGGCGGGCGCATCTTCTCCATCGGGCCGAAATGGGGCGGGGTGCCGCTGCTGGACTGGGTGCTGGCCACCGCCATCATCATCGCCACCATCTACCTGCCCGTCATCTTCGACGAACTCACCTTCCGCATCGGCATGCCCAACGACATGGACATGCTGATGGGCACCATCATGGTGGTGCTGACGCTGGAGGCGGTGCGGCGCTCCATGGGCATCACGCTGCCCATCATCGTCTGCGTGTTCATCGCCTATGCGCTGTGGGGCAACCTGCTCTCGGGCGTGCTGGCGCATCCCGGCTCCGACTGGGCCGGCTTCGTGAACCATGTCTACCTCACGCAGGAAGGCATCTTCGGCATCCCGGCCAAGGTGGTGGCCACCTACGTCTTCCACTTCGTGCTGTTCGGCGTGATCGCGACCCGCATGGGCCTCGGCCAGTTCTTCATTGACATCGCGACCATCATCGCCGGGCGCTACGCCGGGGGCCCCGCGAAGGTGGCGGTGCTGGCCTCGGCCATGTTCGGCTCCATCAGCGGCTCCTCCATCGCGAACACCGTGACCACGGGTTCCCTCACCATCCCGGCCATGAAGCGCGTGGGCTACAAGCCGCATTTCGCGGGCGCGGTGGAAGCGGCGGCGAGTGCCGGCGGGCAGATCACGCCGCCCATCATGGGTGCGGCCGCCTTCATCATGATCGAGTTCCTGGAGATCACGCTGACCACCCTGCTGCTGGCCGCCGCCATCCCGGCCGCCATGCATTTCTGGGGCGTCTTCGTGCAGGTGCATTTCGAGGCGAAGCGCCTGGGCCTGCGCGGCCTGGAACAGTCCGAGCTGCCGAAGCTCTGGCCCACCATCCGTGATGGCTGGCCCACGGTCATTCCCCTCGTGCTGCTCGTCTACGTCATCCTGGCGGGCTACACCCCCTATCTCGCGGCCTTCGTGGGCATCACGGCCTGCGTGGTGGTGGGCTTCCTCAACCCCCGCAACCGGCTGACGCTGAAGGACCTCTGGATCGCGCTCGACACCGGCGCGCGCTACGCGCTGGCCGTCGGTGCCGCGGCCGCCGCGGTCGGCATGGTGGTGGGCGTGGTGACGCTGACGGGGGCCGGCTTCCGCGTGGGCTTCATCGTGACCCAGGCCGCCGCCTCCGCCGCCGCCTTCTTCACCCCGGTGCTGGACCTGATGCCGGCGGGCTTCGTCTCGCTGCAGGGGCTGACGCTGTTCATGACGCTGGTCTTCATCGCCATCATCTGCGTGCTGATGGGCGCGGGCATTCCCACCACCGCGCTCTACATCATCCTGGCGGCGATCGCCGCACCCTCCATCGTGCAGCTGGGCGTGCCGCCCATCGCGGCGCACCTCTTCGTGCTGTATTTCGGGATCCTGGCGGATTTGACGCCACCGGTCTGCGTCTCGGCCTATGCGGCGGCGGGCATCGCGGGGGCCAACCCCTTCCGCACCGGCCTCACCGCGTTCCGCCTGGGCATCGCGAAGGCCACCGTGCCCTTCGTCTTCGCCTATGCGCCCGTCATGCTCATCGTCACCGACGGCTTCACCTGGGACGCCTTCCTGCTGGTGACGCTGACCTGCGCCATGGGCGTGCTGTTCATCGGCATCGGGCTGACGGGCTATGCCTTCACCCATATGGGCCTGGTCTCGCAGCTCTTCCTCATCCTGGGCGCCCTGCTGATGATCGCGCCCAACGGGCCGCTCGCCATCGTGGGGGCGGCGCTGGCCGCGCCCGTGCTGCTGGTGAACTTCCTGAAGTCGCGGCGGGAGGCGCCCAGACCGGCCGTCACGTAACCGTCACTTACACCCGCGCGAAGGCAAGGCTACAGCAACGCCAGCTTGAGAAGAGGTTGTTTCCGTGGACCTTGCCTTCGAAACCCTGCCCTCCGGCGCGCTCCGCATCGCGCTGACCGGGCGCCTCGACATCACGGGCGCCAGCGCGGTGGAACTGCGCTTCACGGCGCTGGCCGCCGGCCACAAAGCCGTGGTGGTGGACATGGATGGGGTGGAGTTCATGGCCTCCATGGGCCTGCGCCTGCTGGTGATGGCGGCACGCGCCGCCAACTCCAAGGGCGGGCGCCTGGTGCTGTGGCGCCCCCGCCCCGTGGTGGCCGATGTCATCACCACCTCCGGCCTCGACGCGCTGCTGCCCATGGTGACGGAGCTGTCCGAGGCGGAATCCCGCGTCCAGGCTTGAAGCCCCTCACCCTCACCCTGCCGGCGGAGCTGGCCCGCGCGGCCGAACTCGCCGCCTGGGTCGAGGGCGCCGTCACCGCCTGGAACCTGCCCCCCGCGCGCGCCCATGCGCTGCACCTCTGCGCGGAGGAGATTTTCGCCAATGTCGCGATGCATGCGGCGCCGGCCGAGGTCACGGTCACGCTGGAGGGCGATGCCACTCGCCAGGTGATGGTCTTCACCGACACCGGCCCGCCCTTCGACCCTACCAGCGCCCCCCCGCCCCCGCCGCCCACGGATTTCGACAGCATCGGCATCGGCGGGCGCGGGCTGCTGCTGGTGCGCCGCTTCGCGGGCCGCATGGAATATGCGCGCGAGGACGGGCGGAACCGGCTCGAACTCACCTTCGGGTGATTGCGCCCGCGTAGGAGGCGCCTAACCTGCCCCTCGAGGAAACATCCACGAGAGGCACGCGATGAACGCGGACACCCAGCTTGCGCCCGCCCAGGTCGTGGACACCTGGCTGCGCCATTTCAACGCCGCCCTGGGGGACGAGGCGGCGCTGACCCCCCTCTTCCGCGAGGACGGCCATTGGCGCGACCTGCTGGCGCTCACCTGGGGCTTCGTCACCCATAGCGGGCGCGACGCCGCGCTGGCGGCACTCGCCCCCGCGCTGCGCAAGGCCGGCGCGCGGGGCTTCGCCATCGCCGAGGACCGCTGCCCGCCGCGGCGCGTGGAACGCGCGGGCGAGGCCTGCATCGAGGCCATCCTCCGCTTCGAGACCGATGTGGGCGAATGCGCCGGCGTGCTCCGCATCAAGGCCGCGGACGGCTTCGCCACCCCGCCCGCCGCCTGGACGCTGATGACCGCCCTGCACAGCCTGCGCGGCCATGACGAGGAGAGCGTGCGCCTCTCCCGCGAGGAACCCGCCTTCGAACGCGACTTCAAGGGCCCCAACTGGCTCGACAAGCGGCTGGAGGCGCGGCTCTACAAGGACCGCGACCCGGCCGTGCTGATCGTGGGCGGCGGCCATGCCGGGCTGGGGGCGGCGGCCAGCCTGAAGGCGCTGGGGGTGGAGGCGCTGGTCGTGGACCGCATGGCGCGCATCGGCGACAATTGGCGCCTGCGCTACCACGGGCTGAAGCTGCACAACTCGCTGGGCAGCAACCACATGCCCTACCTGCCCTTCCCGGACACCTGGCCCACCTACATCCCGAAGGACAAGATCGCGAACTGGCTGGAATTCTATGTCGAGGCGCTGGAACTCGACTTCTGGACCCGCACCAGCTTCGAGGGCGCCACATTCGACGAGGCGGCGCAGTGCTGGAACGCCACGCTGACGCTGGAGGACGGTTCCACCCGTGTCATGCGTCCGCGCCACATCATCATGGCCACCAGCGTCTCCAGCGTGCCCAAGCTGCCGGACATCCCCACACTCGGGAACTTCCAGGGCAAGGTGCTGCATTCCAGCCAGTTCAAGGATGGCGCGGAGTGGGAGGGAAGGCCCGTGATGGTGTTCGGCACCGGCACCAGCGCGCATGACATCACGCAGGACCTGCACGGCAATGGCGCGCAGGTGACGATGGTGCAGCGCAGCCCGACGCTGGTGACGAATGTGGAACCCGCCGCCCAGCTCTATGACGGCATCTACTACGGGCCCGGCCCGGCGCGGGAGGACCGTGACCTCATCAACACCTCCTTCCCGCTGCCGGTGATGAAGCGGGCGCACCAGATCCTCACCGCGAAATCGCGCGAGCTGGATGCGGAGCTGCTGTCGGGGCTGGAGCGCGTGGGCTTCCGCCTCGATTTCGGCGAGGACGACACCGGCTGGCCGCTGAAATACCGCACGCGCGGCGGCGGCTATTACTTCAACGTGGGCGCCTCCGAATTGCTGATCCGCGGCGAGGTGGGGCTGATCCAGTATCACGACATCCAGCACTTCGCGGCGGATGGCGTGGTGATGAAGGATGGGACGCGGCGCCCCGCGGAGCTGATCGTGCTCGCCACCGGCTACAAGGGGCATGAGCACATGGTGAACGCCTTCTTCGGGCCGGAGGTGGCGAAGCGCGTCGGCCAGGTCTGGGGCTTCGACATGGCGCGGCAGGAGCTGGCGAACATGTGGCACCGCACGCCGCAGCAGGGGCTGTGGTTCACGGGCGGCGCCTTCTCGCAGGTGCGGATGTATTCGCGCTACATCGCCTTGCAGATCAAGGCGCAGGAGCTGGGGCTGGTATAGGCCCCGGATTTTCTGGACTTTTCAGGCGCTTCGTGCCATCAGAAGCGCCTGAAGCCGCCTTCCGGCGCAGGACGGACCGCCCCGCGCGGTAAGATAGTAAGACTGTAAGATAGTAAGGCGGCCTTACCCGGGCCGCCCCACCTCAAGCGCTCAGTCGCGCTCCACACACATCGCCACACCCATGCCGCCGCCGATGCACAGCGTGGCCAGGCCCTTCTTCGCGTCCCGGCGCTGCATCTCGAACAGCAGGGTGGTCAGCACGCGGGCCCCAGAAGCGCCGATGGGGTGCCCCAGCGCGATCGCCCCGCCATTCACATTCACCTTGGACGTGTCCCAGCCCAAATCCTTGTTCACCGCGCAGGCCTGCGCCGCGAAGGCCTCGTTCGCCTCGATCAGGTCCAGGTCCGCCACCGTCCAGCCCGCCTTCTGCAAGGCCTTGCGCGAGGCCGGGATGGGCCCCGTGCCCATGATGGACGGGTCCACGCCGGCGGTGGCCCAGGAGACGATGCGCGCCATGGGCGTGATGCCGCGCTTCTTCGCTTCCTCGGCGCTCATCACCACCAGGGCGGCCGCGCCGTCATTGATGCCCGAGGCATTGCCGGCCGTGACCGTCCCATCCTTGGCGAAGGCGGCGCGCAGCTTGCCCAGCACTTCCAGCGTGGTGTCGGGCTTGGGGTACTCGTCCTCGCTCACCACCACCTCGCCCTTGCGGGTCTTGACCGTGACGGGCGCGATCTCGTCCTTGAAGCGGCCGGCCTTCATCGCCTCGCCCGCCTTGCGCTGGCTGTTGTAGGCGAACTCGTCCTGCTCCTGCCGCGTCAGCTGGAATTTCTGGGCCACGTTCTCGGCGGTGTTGCCCATGTGGTAGCCGTGGAACGCGTCCCACAGCCCGTCCTTGAGCATGGTGTCCACCAGCTCCAGGCTGCCCATCTTGGTGCCGCCGCGCATGTTGGCCGCGTGCGGCGCCTGGGACATGCTCTCCTGCCCGCCGGCGACGACGATGGTGGCATCGCCCGTCGCGATCTGCTGCGCGGCCAAGGCGACCGCCCGCAGGCCGGAGCCGCAAAGCTGGTTGATGCCGAAGGCGGTGCGCTCGACCGGGATGCCGGCGTTCACCGCGGCCTGGCGGGCCGGGTTCTGCCCGGCGCCGGCCGAGAGGATCTGGCCGAGGATCACCTCGTCCACATCATCGCCCGTGATGCCGGCGCGCGACAGCGCGGCCTCGATGGCGACCTTGCCAAGGTCATGCGCGGCCAGCCCCGCGAGGGCGCCGTTGAAGGCGCCGACAGGGGTGCGCGCGGCGGAAGCGATGACGATACCGGTCATGGGGGTGTCTCCTCGGTTGCCCGCAATGTCGCGCTTCGGGGGGTGCGGTGCAACAGGGCTGAAATGGCCGCACGGAACGGAAGCGGGGCCGCGGCGTTACATGCCCATGCCCTTTCCCCGCCCGCCCTTCCCCCGCGCCCTCCTGTCCCTGCGGCGCCTGGGCGGCGCTCTGGCCTTGCTGCCGCTGCTGGGCGCCTGCACGGGCTATGACCAGCTCTCCGGCGCCGCCGCCACGCTGAACCGGGAGGTGGCGACGCTGCAGGACGAGATGGTGCTGAAGAACATCCTGCGGCGGAGCGAGCACCGGCCGGCGCATTTCTCCGCCCTGCCGCTGATCCGGGGCCGCAACCGCATGAGCTATGGCGTGGGCCTCGCCCTGCCCCTTCCGGGCGGCGACCGGGGGCGGCGGCTGTTCGAGCCCGGCATGGAGGCCGAGACCGGCCCCGGCTTCGACTACGCCAGCCTGAACAATGAACAGTTCCTGGAAAGGCTGCGCCGCCCCCTCCGGCTGGACCGCCTGGCCCCGCTGATGCGCGACCGCGCGCGGCGGGAATTGCTGCTGACCGTCACGGTCGAGGAAATCCGGTGGCGCGGCCCGCTGGGCACCCGCCGCTACCACAATGACCCGCAGGACCCCGCGGCCTTCCAGGCATTCCAGCGGCAGCTCGAAGCGCTGATGGACCAGGGGCTGCGCAGCGAGGCCGCCGCCTGGGTGCGCACCGTCAGCCCGCCCTTCCAGCTGGATGACGCGCCGCCGCTGGGCGAACTTGCCGCCGCCGCGCGGGAGGGTATGACCACCGACCCCGTCCCCCGCCCGCCGGGCCTGGCGCGCCGGACCAATGGCGGCCCCTGGTACCAGATGCGCCGCACCGAGGAATTCCAGCGCTTCTGCTTCACCGAGCCGCGCGAGGCGCTGACCCGCCTCGCCCGCTGCGGCGACTGGGCCGGCCTGCGCCGGGCGGAATTCCCGCCGAATGACCCGCGCAGCTTCGGCGGCACCTCGCCCCTCACCTTCGAGGTGGATGCGGAGAACCGGCTGGAGATCGAGTTCCGCTCCCTGCTGGACGTGATGGATTATCTCGGCGCGCTGGTGCGGACGGAGCGCGAGGGCATCACCGCACCCCTGCAGGTCCGCAGCCCGAGCGGCGCGCGGGTGGCCCTGTTCCGGGTGCTGGAGGCCGGCCCCGGCATCGCCTCCGTGGCGGCCACGGAGGTGGATGGAAGGCGGATGGTGGTGCCGCGTGGCCCGGCGGGAGGCCGCTCGGCGGAGCTGTTCTCCTTCGTCACGCACATGGTCGGCGCGACGCAATCGGTGGGCGAGGTGCCCATCACCGGGGCGGTCTACAGCGACTGAGTCACGCGGGGGGAAGGGCGCGGATCCACCCCAGGAAGGGCCGCCACAGCGCGGCCTCGGCCCCCTGCCCGGCCACCATACCGATATGCCCAGCGGCGGCCTCATGCACCACGGCGCCGGGCATGGCGGCGGCCAGCGCCCCGGCCGAGGCCGGCGGCACGATGCGGTCCCGCGCCGGGATGGCCAGGAAGGCGGGCTTGCGCCAAGCCTGGGGCTCCACCGGCAGCCCCGCCACCGCCCATTCGCCGCGCGCGGGGGTGTTGGCGCCATACCAGCCGCCGATGGTCTCGCGCGCGACGGGCGCGGCCAGCGGCACGCCATCATTCAACCAATCCTCCAGCGCCACGAAGCGGCGGGCGCGGGGGCCGGCGGGGTCGAGGCGGCCGAAGGCGCGGAACTTCTCCGCGACGCCATAGGGGTCGAGCAGGGCGAACATGGCCTGCAAGGCGTCCACCGGCACGGTGCCCGTGGCCTCCATGACGGGCTCCAGGCCCGGCAGCAGCTTCGCCAGCCGCGCGGCCCCCGGGTCCACATGGAAATCCCAGGGTGTCGCGAGCAGGGCCAGCGCCCGCACCCGCCCGGGCTGGCGCAGCGCGGCGGCCAGCGCCAGCAGCCCGCCCATGCAATAGCCGGCCAGCACCACGCCCTCGGGCGCCGCCAGCAGGGCGCGTTCCAGCCGGCCGGCGATGTGGTCGGTCAGCGTGAAGCGGCGTTCCAGCGCGCCGGGCCAGCCCCAGTCCAGCAGCAGCGGCCGCACACCCTGGGCGCGCAGGAAGCGCAGGAAGGAGGCGCCCTCGTCCAGATCCAGCACATAGGCGCGGTTCACCAGCGAGGGCACGAAGAGCACCGGCGGCCCGGCCCCGCCATAATCCAACAGCCGCGCCGCGCCCTCGCGCCAGATCACTGGCGGCTCCTCCAGCCGGCGCTGGTGCGGGTGGCGGCGATAGGCGGCCAAACCCTTCAGCAGCGCCGCATCGGCCCGCCACAGCCGCCGCAGCACCGCGGCGTGGAACTGTTCACCCGCGAGAGGGTTTCCGCCTTGCCGCAGCGCGTCGAGCGCGCGGCCGATCCGCGCCGCCTCCGCCCTTCCCTCCCTCGATCGAGGCCAGGCGGCGTTCCAGCTCATCGAGCCTTGCGCGGAGGGCGGCGGCATCATCAGCGCGCTCAGCCCCCGGGCCTGGCTCAGCAGCAGGTGCAGTGGCAGGGGGCGCGGGCCGCGGCGCCTCGGGCCGTGCGGGCCGTTCACGCGGGGGCCAGGCGGCCGCGGTCGCGGCTTGCGCCCGCCAGAAGGCGGCCATGAGGGCGATGCCCGCGGCCCAGGCCTCGGCCAGCTCGGTGTCCTGGGCGAGCGCCGTCACCTCGCTCTCCCAGAGCGTGATCCAGTCGGCGGCAAGCTGGTCGAGTGGGTCGGGCGGCTCCATTCATGCCTTTAACGCTTCAGCCGGCGCACAAGCCAGGGGCGGCAGAGACTTATCGCATCCCGGGCCGCGCGTGCTAGAGTTGCGGCCGCAACAAAGCCCGAACGGGGAACGTCACATGTCCGACGAGAGCGCCGCCAGCAAGCCGTCCAAACCCCCGGTGGTGGTGAAGAAGTATGCGAACCGGCGGCTCTACAACACGGAAAGCAGCAGCTACGTCACGCTGGACGACCTGGCGCAGATGGTCCGCCAGGGGCGGGATTTCGTGGTCTATGACGCGAAATCGGGCGACGACATCACCCGCGGCGTGCTGACGCAGATCATCGTGGAGGAGGAGGCGAAGGGCAGCCACTTGCTGCCCGAAAGCTTCCTGCGACAGCTCATCGGCTTCTATGGCGACAGCCTGCAGGGCGTGGTGCCGCGCTACCTGGAAATGACCATGCAGGGCTTCGCCCGCCAGCAGGAGGAGATGCGCCGCGGCGTGCAGGAGGCCTTCCGGCCCTTCACGCTGGAGGAGATCAGCAGCCGCAACATCGCGATGATGGAACGCGCGATGAACCTGTTCAGCCCCTTCCCCGGCCGCAGCGAGATCGAGGCGCTGAAGGCCGAGAACGCCAAGCTCAAGGAGGAGCTGGGCAAGCTCAAGGCCAAGGTCTGACCGGGCCGCCTGAATGCCCATCAACTCAGTAGGAATTATATCGACGCCAGGACGCCAGCACCGTTAATCTCCCCGCCCCACCAGACACAGGGAGAGTTCCATGCCTGACAGCCTGCCCCCCGTGGCGGCCGAGCCGGTGAATATCGAGCCTCCCCTCTCCGCGCTCGATGCCCTGCTCACCCCCGCCGAGACCCTCTTCGTCCGCAACAACGGCACCGTGCCGGAGAACCTGCCGGGCTGGACGCTTTCCGTCACCGGCCTCGTCGCGCGCGAGCTGGCCCTGACGCCCGAGGCGCTGCGCGCCCGCTTCCCCACCGTCGAGATCGTCTCCGTGCTGGAATGCGCGGGCAATAACCGCAGCGCCATCACCCCCGC